>NZ_DASRGV010000085.1:0-30048 GCF_035650855.1 Actinocrinis sp.
ATGTGGATGGAGGAGCGGATCGGCAAGCGCATCAACACCGAGCGGGTGGACGAGGCGCTGTCCACCAACCCGGACGTCATCTCCACGGCCTGCCCGTACTGCCTGGTGATGCTCGGTGACTCGATCACCGCGCGCAAGCAGTCCGGGGAGGTGCCGGAGTCGATGGAAGTGGTCGACGTCTCCCAACTGCTGCTGCGCTCGGTCAAGCAGCCGGATGCGCACGAAGCCGACACCCTCGCTTCGGTCGGCGCGTCGTCAGGGTCCTCCTCCGCGTAATCCAGGACCCGCACACGGGCATCTCAGTCGCCTAACTGACGGAGCTTCCATCACGGTCCCGCTGTCACACGGCGTCAGATTCGCTAGGCTCCGCAGTTGCCTTGTGAGTTCCCGTGTGTGGAGGTCCGGTCATGTCGGTCGAGTCGCGAGCGCCCGAGTCCGCGGCGCCGGAAGCGGC
The DNA here is from genome assembly GCF_035650855.1 of Actinocrinis sp. GTDB lineage: Bacteria > Actinomycetota > Actinomycetes > Streptomycetales > Catenulisporaceae > Actinocrinis. The sequence continues at coordinate 455 of NZ_DASRGV010000085.1, forward strand.
CACCGAGCGTGGCCGCGTGCGGCTGTGGTTCGCAGCCCTCTTCCGTGCCCTGTTCATCATTGTCCTGACGCTCGCGGTCCTGGCCGCACTCGGGTACGTCGCGGACGTCGGGCTGCATCGGGTTACGCACACCACCCGATCTAACGCGATCTATCAGCACATATACGAGGTCGATGTCGTCGTTGACGGAGACGGATCGGTGGCCGTGACAGGCTCGCCGAGCACGCAGCGCGAGGTGGCTCTGGACGAGACCGACCGGTCGACCATCTTCGACAGTCCGCAGCGCGCGGTGAGTGTGATCGCAGGGACGCTGTTCGTTTCCGTGCGTTGCCCCGACTCGCTCTGCACGGCGAACGTCATGCTGAGCACGCCTCCTGACACGCGCGTCAACATACGTGTGGGTAACGCACTGCGACTCGATGAGGCGAACGTCGCAATCAGCAATCTGACTGGACCCGTTGATGTGTCGGCCTGGCCGGCGAACGTCACGGTGAAGGACTCCAGTTCGCTGGTCACCGGCATGGTCGCCGGATCACTGACGTGCGGCGTCCCGGCCGTGTGCATCGTGCAGGTCCCGCGTTAACTGACGCGGTCACCGCTCACGTGGTCACTACTCACGCATTCGCCGCTCACGCACTCGCTACTCACGCGCCGACCGGAAACCCATCCTCATCTAGCAACACGCCGCCGATCACCTCAGCCAGCAGCACCGCTGCGTTACGCACTCGCTCGATGAGTGAGGCCGTCTCGACCGCCGTCGCCTGCTTCACGCAGCTGAAGCGGTACACCGTGTGCGGCCAACCGTCGTCCGCACGCGAGCGCAGTGCGTATGGGAGGAACTCGTCGGCACCGAACGGCTGGACGCGAATCTCCAGGGCGCCGGGCCGGTCAAGGGAGTAATCGTTAGCCGCGAGGGCGCCGTTTCGTCCCAGGTCCGGGATCGCCAGACCGAGTACCGACCGCAGCACTTGCCAAGGCAGCGCTTCGTGCCCGTATACGCAGTACACGGTCTCATGTGGCTCCGCGACGTAAGGCGGGCAGCCGGGCAGACGCGCCGCGCCGCCGAGCAGCCGGGCCAGCCCAGTCACCAGAGACCACGCCAGTGCCTCCGGTCCGGTCGGGATGTCGCGCGGGTAGCGCCTGCGCAGCGCCTCCGCGTTGCGGCCGTCCGGGATACGCACCCGGCGCCTGGGAGCCTCGGCCACGTAACCGGTCGACCAACCGCCAGGCAGTTCCGCCTGCGCGGCCAGCGTCGGATCCAGACGGAACGGCCCGTGCCAGCGCACCCCGTCCGCGACATGCAGCACGTCGTGCTCATCGCGCGTCGGTGTCGGATTCCACGTGCGTACCAGCGCCTCGATCGACGCGGCGGTGCGTGGCCCGGCCAGCAGCAGCACGGGATTGCCGCTCAGCAGTCGCTCCGGATCGGCCGGCCGCTCCTCGGGCCGCCGCAGACCCGGAACCGTGCGCGCGTGCAGCGGCCCGGTGACCCGGGACAGGCTCAGGCTCCAACGCTCCATGGCCTCACTGTCGCAGCGCGACGTGTGGGAACGCGGAGCGCAGGCCGATAAATCACCCGTATCGGCTCAACCGTTGCGCTACCAGAGCGAGCCCCACGTCGCGTCCGCCAGGGACTCCACGCCGATCCGAGCGCCGTCTGCCCCGACCAACACGCCGCCGGTCACCTCCACCAGCGTCTTGGCCAGCCGATAACGCAGCCGGTCCGAGCCGGGACCCAGCGACGCGACCGAGATCTGATAGCTCGTCAGCAGCGAGGCGTCCCAGCCGGAATCGGACAACGCCGCGGGCAGCTCCCCGAACAGCGGGTCCTGCGTCACTTCCAGGACGAACGTGGCCACCGTGTCCGAAATCGTCGCGCTGTAGCCCGGCGCTCCCGCCCCGAACTCCTCGGCGCCGGCGCTGTCCTCAGGCACCATCGCGCAGAACGTATCGCCAGTTCCGAACGCACTGACTGCCGCCAACACCTTGTCCGGGTCCGCAAGCCGCGGTGCGTACACCGTCACCGCGTCCGGGTCCTCGGCGCCCATAGGCCAACGCATGGCTGCCCCACCCCCCGCTTCACTTCTCGATCTTCAGCGCCTCACGAGACCTTCGTGCGATGAAAGTTCAAGTACGACCGCGACGGCGTCGGCCCCCGCTGCCCCTGGTACCGCGATCCGTATACCGCCGACCCATACGGATGCTCGGCAGGAGAGGACAGCCGGAACATGCACAGCTGCCCGATCTTCATCCCCGGCCACAGCTTGATCGGCAGCGTGGCGACGTTCGACAGCTCCAGCGTCACATGCCCGGAGAACCCCGGGTCGATGAACCCCGCCGTGGAGTGAGTAAGCAGCCCCAGTCGCCCCAAGCTCGACTTGCCCTCCAGCCGCGACGCGATGTCGTCCGGCAGGGTGATGACCTCATAGGTCGACCCCAGCACGAACTCCCCCGGGTGCAGGATGAACGGCTCGTCCCCCTCGGGCTCGACCAGCCGCGTCAGATCCGGCTGCTCCTGCGCCGGGTCGATGTGCGGGTACCGGTGGTTCTCGAACACCCGGAAGAACCGGTCCAGCCGCACGTCGATGGACGACGGCTGCACCATCGAGTCGTCGAACGGCTCGACCCGCACCCGTCCTGCCCCGATTTCCGAGCGCAGGTCCTTGTCTGAGAGCAACACCCACCGACCGTATCGCGCCACCCGCGGCCCGACCAACCAGTCCGCGTCCCGCGCCACCCCGCGGCCGCCAATGCAACGCCACCCGGCGTCGCCGTCTGGTAACCTAGCCCTCGGCCCGCCCCCAAGGGCAGGCCACAGCAGGCAGGTCCTGCGGGTGTAGTTCAATGGTAGAACATCAGCTTCCCAAGCTGACAGCGCGGGTTCGATTCCCGTCACCCGCTCCAAAACGACAGGCCAGGTCAGTCCGGTATCGGACCGCCTGGCCTTTCTGCTTGCCCAGCCCGCTTTCTCAGCCCGCTGACTGAGCCGCAATGGACAGTCCGCGGGCGTAACCGACGCGCGCGTTGATGTCGTAGAGCTGCGCGACCGACGAGACCGGCAGCTGCACCTGATGCAGCAGGCCCGGCCCCTGGACCACGACCTGCGCGAAGCCCTCGGTGCGCTCCTCCTTCGCGAGGAGGAAGAGCAGGCCCAGCAGGCAGAAGAAAAAGAAGATCACGGTGCACACGATCGCCCAGGTCGGGATCGACTTGGTGGTGCGCGACATGTCGGTGAACGACCAGGTGACCCGGCCGATGGGGGCGCGGCCGCTCGGCGTGATCACTTCCGTCTGGGTGCACACGATGTCGCCGATGGTCACCAGCGTCATCGCGGGACCGCCGGCCTGAGGTACGCCCGGGTAGGAGTAGGAGCCGGAGTTCGTGTTCTGCCAACCTGGCGGGGGCGCGTCCCACGGTCCGGAGCCGGACGACGGACCCCAGCCTGGCCCTGCGCCGGGATCCCCTGGGGGCATAGGTGTGCTCATCGCGGATCCCGTTCCCGTCTGTTCGATCGCCCGGCCCTGATGCTCTGTCGGCCGCGAAGTCCGAGAGGGCGACGGCCGTGCGACTCGCCCCCTCGACCCGTCGCTGCTCATGCCGAGGTTACCGCGAGATCTGCCTGGTCGGCGTCTCGTTACGGGATTGTGCGGCGGACCTTGACCGGCTCGCTCTTGCCCACGCTGCCTATGTGCTTACTCGGCGCGGAACTGGTCGTGCCTCGCGAAGAGCTCCGTCCACTCGTCGTACGAAAGGGCGCGGCCGGACTCGGCGACCTCGGCCAGTTCGCGGAAGTACTTTTCGCGCGGCGGGGCCGGGGCGAAGAGGATGAGCATCGACGCCGGCGAGTCCGCGTCGTTGCGGAACGCGTGGACGCCGTTCTGCGGGACGTACAGGAAATCGCCGGGGCGCGCGCTGACCCACCGGTCGCCGTCGAAGAGGCCGACCGTTCCGCTCATCACATAGAAGGACTCGGAAAAGGTCTTGTGGAAGTGCGGATCCGGCCCGCCGCCGTTCTCTGACAGGTTCCACTCGAACAGGCCGAACTGGCCATGGGTGACCGAACCCGGCGCGACGAAGCGCGTCGACGCGCCTGACTTGAAGTTGATCTGCTCGACGTCCGCGGCCGCGCGGTATCGGGCAGTGCCGCGCTGCGCCTCTGTGGGGTACGACATTGCTCCTCCGGTCTCCTCTGCGCGTTGCTAAGCGATTGCGGGTCAGCGGCGCTCCTCCCGGATCGCCTCACCGGGATGCCAGGTCTGGATGCGCAGGTAGTCGTTGGCCGGGGACAGCGAGGTGAGTACGACCTGGGTGAGGTCGAGGTGGAAGAGGTGGAACGGGCCCGGGTCGCCTTCCATGCCGTCGAGGGCGGCGCCCTTGAGCTGTGGGTCGGTGATCTCGGTGGCTGTCCCCGCGAGCTTCGCGTCGCCGCCGGCCATCGATCCGTCGCCCGGGTTGGCGTGCAGTGCGAAGCGGCCGTCCCTGCGCAGATCGAGGGCCTTCATCGCGTTGAGCATCGAGCCGATGGTGAGGTTCGGCCCGACGAGGCTCACTTCCGTGCCGCTGACGCGCGGCGATCCGTCCTGGCGCAACGTGGCGAGGACGTGGTGCTTCGTCGCGGCGAAGCGTGCCCACACGGCCTCCGCGAACTCCGGTTCCGCCTGCGCGAACTGCTCCCAGGTTGCCATGCCTACAAGTCTCGCCGCCCGCACCGACAATCGTGATGGACGCGACCGCGACCGCGACCGCGACCGCGACTGCGACTGCGACCGGGCCCGGGATCGCAGCCGCGATCCGGATCATTCCGGCCGGTCGGTCACGCGTCGGCGAGCAGCTTGAGGGCGTCGGCGATCGAGGAGCAGATGTGGTGCGGCTGGGGGTCCGCCGTGGTCAGCGCATAGTCGCCCTGCAGCCAAACCGTCCGCAGCCCGGCGCCCACTCCGCCCGCCACGTCAGCGTCCAGCGTGTCGCCGACCATCCAGCCGTTGCGCTGGCCCAGCTGCACTCCCAGCTTGGCGGCCGCCTGCTCGAAGATCCGCCGTTCCGGCTTGCGGGAGCCTTCCGCCTCGGAGATGAACACGCCGTCGACCAGGTCGCGCAGCCCCACCTGGTCGATCTTCGCGCTCTGCATGGTCGTCGCACCGTTCGTGACGATGCCTAACCGCCAACCGTCTGCCCGTAGCAGCCGCAGTCCCTCCGCTACCGCATCATCCAGTGCGAAGTAACGCGGATACGTCTCGGTCACGTCCCGGACCAGCTGCTCGACGCTGTCCGACAGCTGGAAGTGGCGCTTGAAGTCGGCCGCGTATTCGGTCCAGGTCGCCGCGATCGAGCTCTTCACCGCGAGGAAGTCCACCGCGGCCGGGTCCAGCCCGCGGTCCGCGACGAAGTGCTCGGCCCATTCCCGCAGTGCGCCGCTCTGGTCCACGAGGGTGTTGTCGAGGTCGAAGAAGGCGAACTTGGGGGCCGTCGTCTTGGCCATCGCACTGCTCAACGCGACCACGTCCCGTAATGCACCATGCTCTCGATCGGGCTGCGGCGGGCGCGCAGGTCACGCTTCTCGGTCTCGGCGTCGTAACCGATCGCGATGGCGCCGATCGGCTCGTAGTCGTCCGGTACCCCGAACGCGTTCTTGAACGGTTGTACCTGCTCGGGCACGATCCCGAAATAAAGCGCCCCCAGGCCTTCGTCGACCACAGTGAGCAGTTGCAGCATTGCCGCCATTCCAGTGTCGATATGCCAGAACGGAACCGGCCACCGTGACTCGTCGCGGTCCGTCCACCCCTTATCCGGCTGTGCGTAACGGTCAAGGTATACGCGCTTGCAAGAGAACGGAATGATGACCAGCGGCGCGGTACGCACTGAGTCGGACACCGCGTCCGAGCCGAACTGCCAGAACTTCTCCAGGTCCGCGTCGCGCAGCACGAGCCATGCCTGCCCCTGCGAAAAACCCGCCGAGGGTGCACGCGTTCCGTTGTGCAGGATCCGCTCCAACGCTTCCTCAGGCACCGGGCGGCTGGAGTCGAAGGTACGGACCATCCTGCGCTTGCGGATCGCGTCCTGAAGTTCCATGCCGTTGACCTTATGCGCGCCCGGACGGCCTGCGTCAAGCCCGGTGGCTTATAGGGTGGGTGCGTGAAGATCCTGGTCATCGGTGGCGGCGGACGCGAGCACGCCATCTGCCACGCGCTAAGCCTCGACGAGTCCGTGACCGCGCTGTACTGCGCCCCTGGCAACCCCGGAATCGCCGCGGTCGCCGAGTTGCACCCGGTGAATCCACTCGATCCAGACGCGGTCGCGAAACTTGCCGTTGAGCTTGGCGCCGACCTCGTCGTCGTCGGCCCAGAGGCACCGCTCGTAGCAGGTGTCGCAGATGCCGTACGCGAGGCAGGCATCGCCGTCTTCGGCCCGTCAAAGGCGGCTGCGCAACTTGAAGGCTCGAAAGCGTTCTCAAAGGACGTGATGGCCGCGGCCGGCGTACCGACCGCCGAAGCTTTCGTGTGTTCGACGCCTGAGGAAGCCGCGCGTGCGTTGGACGCCTTCGGTCCGCCGTACGTCGTCAAGGACGATGCACTCGCGGCGGGTAAGGGCGTCGTGGTGACGGAAGACCGGGACGCCGCACTCGCCCACGCGAACGCGTGCGTCCGCGTCGTGATCGAGGAGTATCTCGACGGGCCGGAGGTCTCGCTGTTCGCGCTGACCGACGGCACCACGGTCTTGCCGCTGCAGCCCGCTCAGGACTTCAAGCGAGTGGGCGACGACGATGAGGGACCGAACACCGGCGGCATGGGCGCCTACTCGCCGCTGCCCTGGGCGCCGGAGAACCTGGTTGCCGAAGTCCTGGAGCGCGTGCTGCAACCGACTGTCGATGAGCTGCGCCGCCAAGGCACGCCGTTCGTCGGCCTTCTCTACGCGGGGCTCGCTCTCACGAAGCGTGGCGTGCGAGTCATCGAGTTCAACGCGCGCTTCGGCGACCCGGAGACGCAAGTGGTTCTGCCGCTGCTCAAGAGTCCGCTCGCGCAGCTGCTGCACCATGCGGCGACGGGAACGCTGGGCGAGGTCGAGCCGCTTCAGTGGCACGACGGCGCTGCGGTCACCGTCGTGCTTGCCGCGGCCGGCTACCCGGGCACGCCTCGCGGCGGTGATCGGATCACGGGCACCGACGAAGCCGAGGCAACCGGTGCGGTAACCGTGTATCACGCCGGTACGGCAACGAACGATGCGGGAGAGCTCGTCGCATCCGGTGGCCGCGTGCTCGCCGTGACGGGCCGAGCGGCCGATCTCGCGAGTGCTCGCGATCTGGCGTACGCCGCGCTCGGCCGGATCGAGCTGTCCGGTGGACACCACCGAACGGACATCGCGGCCAAAGCGATCTCGGGTCTGATCAGCGTTCCGTGACAGATCCGCAACCGTCCGTAGATGCTCTGCGGTTACGCTTCTGACCACGCGGTTCAGTCGGATCAAGAACCTCACCCGAACGAGCGGAAAAGCCGACGGCCCGCATGCCCACAATTCTCGGCCGGCGCTACGCTGCGAAGCAGGGAGCGTTTCACGCGCTCGGCCATCGCAAGGATCGCGCTGGCTGATCGGCGGCGCGACCGGGGTGTTTGAGTGGGCAGGGCCGCAATCGGCCGACCCGCGGTGTCCCGGCCGGCGGCTCGGCGATCCCGCGTTCACGATTCGGGGTGAGCACGGTTGACCGCGGCCTCGACCAGCGCCGTCCGCCAGGCCCGCGCCATTACGCGGATCTGCCGGCTGGCCGCGGGTTGCTGGATCGCGGCCGCCGGTGCCATATCGGCCGCTGCTCTTTCCGTCCTGCCACTCCTTATCGGCCTACTCGCCACAGCGCTGATAGCCGCGCTCTGCGTGTGGCCACTGCTGCGTTTCCATCGCATCGTGCCGCCGCTTTCACCCACGGTCGCTCCGGAGGACGGCGGTTACGGCGAACTGATGCTCGCGGTACGCCAGGTCACGGCCGCTCTCGGGGTGAGCGAGCCGGCCGGCCTCGAGCTGTCCCCGGACTGCGACGCCTGGCTCGAACCACGGCCCGAGGGCCCGGTCCTGGTCATCGGAGCGCCGTTCCTTTGGTGGCTGCGGGTCAGCGAACTGCGCGGGCTGCTCGCTCCAGTGCTGGCCGGCATGGACGCGGCCCACGACGCCCTCATCGGCAAAGCGCGCAGGCTCGTCCGCAGACTCGACATCGCCGAGGTCCACGGCTGCCCGCCGTGGCCGCGCTCCGTGATCGTCGCGGTGGCCGAGGCCTGCCGGATCCGCGCTGAGGCCATGGAGCGCGCGATCGGTGCGGCGGCGGCCGAGCGGGCGCGCATCGTCGAACCGGCGAGCCGCGTCTACGCCCACGAGCAGGCCGGGCTGGTCGCGGTCGGCTGGGACCGACTGCTGACGAGGCTCGCCATGCCGGCCTGGCGCCGCGGACAAGCGCCAGAGACGCTGAACGCCGCGCTGGTGGCCGCGCTTACCGAACTCGGCCAGCGCGACCGGGTCGGGCTCGGCCTCGCGGACCGGCTCACCGAACGCCCGGCCTGTGATCTGCTCGACGAGCCGGGCGATGTGGACCGTGCCGTGTCAGCGCTCGCGCCTCTTGTCTACGAAGGGAAGCGGATCGACCAGCCGCTGCCGTGGTCGCGTTACGTGGCCGAGGTAGCCGAGCCGGCGCTGCGCGCGGAGGCGGCGGACGCTCCGGACCATCCGTTGATAGCGAAGGTCCGCGCGCTGCTTGAGGCCGACGCCGGGCCGCACGGCCTCGGCGAACTCGCCGCCGGCCTGCGCGCCGTGATGCAGTGCGGAATGGTCGACCTCGATCTCGCGCAGTGGGACGTCGACTGGCTCGACGGTGTGATCCTGCGCGATGGGGCCGGGCACGTCGTGCCGGTCGACGAGCTCGTCCACGGCCTGTTGGACAACGCCGATTTCGCCGCGCTGCGGGATTGGATCGCGCACGCGGGCGGCCTCCGAGCCTGATTCGCGCGCCACGGCCCTCTCCACCGCCGCCTGCGCATCCGTGGGGCGAATCAGTTATCCACAGCCCTTATCCACAGCTTCACGACGAAATCCGCGCGGCCACTTGCGCTCATGGAGAATGGACTTCGGCGGGCCAGGTCTGTCCCGCTGAACTCGTTGATAAGGAGCAGTCCGCCGTGATCGGACGGTACACCCTCCCGGAAATGGGCCGCGTGTGGAGCGAGGCCCACAAATACGAGCTGTGGTGCCAGGTCGAGACCCTGGTGATGGAAGCGCACGCCGCCGCAGGAACGGTGCCGGCCGATGCGCTGGAAGCCGTGCGCAAAGCACCTGCCCCGACGCCGGAGGCGGTCGCCGAGATCGAGGCAGTCACCCAGCACGACGTGATCGCGTTCCTCTCCGCCTGGGCCGACAACACCGAACCGCGCGAGGCGGCCGCCTACGTGCACTTCGGGATGACCTCTTCCGACCTGCTCGACACCGGTCTCGCCCTCCAACTGGTGGAGGCGAGCGATCTGCTCCTGGAGAAGGCGGACCGGCTGGTGGCGGTGCTCCGCGACCACGCGCTCGCGCATCGCGGCACGCTGCGCGTGGGGCGCACGCACGGCATCCACGGCGAGCCGGACGTCTGGGGCCACCGGGTGGCGGACTTCGCCTTCGCGGTCGCGCGGTCGCGTGACCGGATCCGTACCGCGCGCGCGGCAGTGGGCGTGATGGCGATCTCCGGAGCGGTCGGTACGTACTCGAACATCGATCCGGCCGTGGAGCAGTACGTCGCGGGCAAGCTCGGGCTGAAGGCGGCGGAGGTCTCAACCCAGGTGGTCATCCGGGACGGGATCTCCGAGTGGGTCAGCGCGCTGGCGGTCATGGCCACCGTGCTCGAGGCCATCGCCCTGGAAGTGCGGCACGGGCAGCGCACCGAAGTGCGGGAGCTCTGGGAACCCTTCGGCAAGGGCCAGAAGGGCTCCTCCGCCATGCCGCACAAGAAGAACCCGATCATGTCGGAGCGGCTGGCCGGCCTGGCGCGCATCGTGCGCGCCCAGGTCGTGCCGGTCATGGAGGGCATCCCGCTGTGGCACGAGCGGGACATCTCGCACTCCTCCACCGAACGCGTGGCGCTGCCGGACGCCTCCATCGGGCTCGACTACATGCTCAATCTGACGATCCGCCTGATGAGCGGGCTGGTGGTGGACGCCGACCGGATGAAGGCGAACCTGGAATCCACCGGCGGGCTGATCTACACCTCCACCGTCCTGCTGGAACTGGTCGAGATGGGTCTTGCCCGCGACACCGAGGCATACCCGCTCACCCAGCGCGCGGCCATGAAGACCTGGGAGACCGGGCGCCCGTTCCGCGAGACGCTGCGCGAGGAAGCGGCGACGGCGGGCCTGAAGATCGACGAGGCCCGGCTCGACGAGGTGTGCCGCCCCGAGCGGTTCGTCGCGAACCTGTCCGGCATGTTCGACCGGCTGGCGGAGCTGAGCTGACATGGCGACGACTCCTCCTTCCGCGGCGTCCGAGTCCGCTCCCGACCCGACCGCCCAAGCAACAAGCACTCCAGCAACAAGCACCGCGGCCCCGACCACTACCGCGACAAGCACCACGCCGGCAACCGACGGCGCCGCAATCCCCGGCGCAGTGCACCTCGGCTCCGGAAAGATCCGCGAACTCTACGCAGTCGGCGATCACCTGCTCCTGGTCGCCTCCGACCGGATCTCGGCCTTCGACTACGTCCTGGAGACGCCCATCCCGGACAAGGGCCGAATCCTGACCCAGCTTTCGCTCTGGTGGTTCGAGCGTCTGGCGGACCTGGTCCCGAACCACGTGATCTCGGCCGATCCCGAGCAGTACCCGGCCGAACTGGCCGGCGCCGCGGACGCGCTGCGCGGCCGGTCGATGCTCTGCGAGCGGCTCGACATGCTCCTGATCGAGTGTGTCGCCCGCGGTTACCTGGCCGGCTCGGGTCTCGCCGAGTACCGGGTGTCCGGCACGGTGTGCGGACTCCCGCTCCCCGAAGGGCTGGTGGACGGCTCACGGCTGGAGGAGCCGCTGTTCACCCCTGCAGCAAAGGCGGATCTGGGCGAGCACGACGAGAACATCTCCTTTGCCGAGGTCGTCGAGCGCACGGGCGCCGCGATCGCCGAGGAACTGCGCCGCCTCACGCTGACCGTGTATTCGGCCGCCCGGGACATCGCGCTGGACCGCGGGATCGTCCTGGCGGACACGAAGTTCGAGTTCGGCAGGCGGGCCGACGGCACGATCGTGCTCGCCGACGAGGTGCTGACCCCGGACTCATCCCGGTTCTGGCCGATCGACCAGTGGCAGCCCGGGCGGTCGCAGCCGTCGTTCGACAAGCAGTTCGTGCGCGACTGGCTGACTTCCCCGGAGTCCGGCTGGGACCCGAAGTCCGACCAGCCCCCGCCCCCGCTGCCGCCCGAGGTGGTGGAGCGCACCCGGGACCGGTACGTCGAGGCCTACGAGCGCCTCACCGGCCGCCGCTTCCAGTAGCAGCGCGCCGCGGGTCTCCGTAGCGAGCCCAGCGCCGCCGGACTCGAGCTCGTGTGCCCGGGTCCGGCAGCGCTGGGGTGGTCCGCGGCTCGCGGCGCCGTTAGCCGCCCATCCGGCCCGGCTAGCCGCCAGGTCCGTCCGCCCGCGAGCTCTCCGGCTCTATCCGCAGGCTCGCGGTGGAGCTCCGGCCTGGCCAACCGGCTGGTCGGTCGGGCATTCGCACCTGGGTGACGGGAGTCGGTGCGGCAGGGCCATCGGCCGCGCCCAGGTAGGCTTTGTCTTACCGCCAACAGCAGGACAGCCCGCGGCCGTGGGCTGCCGAGAGCCGTTGCAGACACCAGTGGGAGTGCACATGGCACGTGTCGTGGTCGATGTCATGCTAAAGCCGGAAATTCTTGATCCCCAGGGACAGGCCGTGCAGCGGGCACTGCCCCGACTGGGCTTCGACGGCATCGTGGACGTGCGCCAGGGCAAGCGCTTCGAGATCGAACTTGACGGCCCGGCGGACGACGCCGCACTGGCCCGGGCCCGCGAGATCGCTGAGAAGCTGCTCGCCAATACGGTGATCGAGCAATTCGAGGTGCGCTTCGACGGCGCAGTGGACTCGGCCGCGGCTGCAACTTCGACCGAGCGGACGGCCGGCTGATGTCCGCACGCATCGGTGTGGTCACCTTCCCCGGCAGTCAGGACGACCAGGACGCGCTGCGGGCGGTCGCCCTCGTCGGCGCGGAGCCGGTCGCGCTCTGGCACCGCGAGGCCGACCTGCGTCAGGTCGACGCGGTCATCCTGCCGGGCGGCTTCTCTTACGGCGACTACCTGCGTGCCGGAGCCATCGCGCGCTTCTCGCCGGTGATGGAAGCGGTCATCGCCGGTGCACGGGAAGGTCTGCCCGTGCTCGGCATCTGCAACGGCTTCCAGGTGCTCTGCGAATCGCACCTGCTGCCCGGCGCGCTGATCCGCAACGGCGGCATGCTCTTCATCAACCGCGACGAGCGGCTGCGCGTCGAGTCAACGGCGACCGCGTGGACCGCCGACTACTCCGTCGGCCAGGAGATCCTGATCCCGATCAAAAACGGCGAGGGCCGGTTCACCGCCGACGAGCACACGCTCGACGAGCTCGAAGCCGAGGGCCGGGTCATCGCGCGCTACCTCGACAACCCGAACGGCTCGGCCCGCGACATCGCCGGGATCGCCAACGCCGCCGGCAACGTCGTCGGCCTGATGCCGCACCCGGAGCACGCCGTCGAAGAGCTGACCGGGCCTTACCCCGGCCCCGCGACCGACGGACTGCCCTTCTTCACCTCGATCCTCAAGCAGCTGGTGGCCGCCTGATGACTACTCAGCCCGCGCAGAGCGCCCCGCAGCACTACACGGTCGATACCGTCGAGAACGCCGCCGTGACGCCTGAGGTCGAGCAGCCCTACGAGGCGCTCGGCGTAAAGCCCGACGAATACGACCGCATCCGCGAGATCCTGGGCCGCCGGCCCACCTCCTCCGAGCTGGCGATGTACTCGGTCATGTGGTCCGAGCACTGCTCCTACAAGTCCTCGAAGGTGCACCTCAAGCAGTTCGGCGAGAAGGCCCCCGAGGTCGACTTCCTGCTGGTCGGACCGGGGGAGAACGCCGGGGTCGTGGACGTCGGCGGCGACTTGGCCGTCACCTTCAAGATCGAGTCGCACAACCACCCCTCCTACGTCGAGCCGTACCAGGGTGCGGCCACCGGCGTCGGCGGCATCGTCCGCGACATCCTGACCATGGGCGCCCGGCCGATCGCAGTTATGGACCCGCTGCGTTTCGGCGCGGCCGACGCCGCGGACACGCACCGGGTGCTTCCGGGCGTGGTGCGCGGCATCGGCGGCTACGGCAACTCGCTCGGCCTGCCCAACATCGGCGGCGAGATCGTCTTCGACCCCTGCTACGCGGGCAACCCGCTGGTGAACGCGCTCGCGGTCGGCGTCATGAAGAAGAGCGAGATCAAGCTCGCCCAGGCGCACGGACCCGGCAACAAGGTGGTGCTGTTCGGCGCGCGCACCGGCGGAGACGGGATCGGCGGCGCCTCGGTGCTGGCCTCGGCCACCTTCGACGACGGCCGGCCTTCAAAGCGCCCCTCGGTCCAGGTCGGCGACCCCTTCATGGAGAAGGTCCTGATCGAGTGCTGCCTGGAGATCTTCGCCGAGGATCTCGTAGTCGGCATCCAGGACCTCGGCGCGGCCGGGCTGTCCTGCGCGACCACCGAGCTCGCGGCCGCCGGGATGGTGAGCGCGGGCGTCGGCGGCATGGACGTCCAACTCGACCTCGCCCCGCTGCGGGACGCCACGCTGGTGCCCGAAGAGATCCTGATGAGCGAGTCGCAGGAGCGGATGATGGCGGTGGTCATCCCCGCCAACGTAGAGCGCTTCTTCGCGCTCTGCGAGAAGTGGGACGTCACCGCGACCGTCATCGGCACGGTCACCGACACCGGCCGGCTGCGGATGACCTGGCACGGCGAGACGATCGTCGACGTCGATCCGCGCACCCTCGCGCACCAGGGCCCGGTCTACCACCGTCCCTACCACCGCCCGGACTGGCAGGACGGCCTCCAGGCCGCCGCGCCCGACTCGCTCAGCCGCCCGAAGACAGGCGAGGAGCTGCGCGAGACCGTGCTGCGGCTGCTGGCCAGCCCGAACCTCGCGGACAAGCGCTGGGTGGTCGAGCAGTATGACCACCGGGTGCGCGGCAACACGGTCCTCGCGCACGGCGAGGACTCCGGGATGCTCCGCCTCGACGAGGAATCGAACCTCGGCATCGCGCTGGCCACCGACGGGAACGGCCGCTACACCAAGCTCGACCCGTACGCCGGCGCGCAGCTCGCGCTCGCCGAGGCGTACCGCAACGTGGCCGCCACCGGCGCCAGGCCGCTCGCGGTCACCGACTGCCTCAACTTCGGCTCCCCGGAGGACCCCGAGGTCATGTGGCAGTTCGCCGAGGCGACCCGCGGGCTGGCCGACGCCTGCCAGGTGCTCGGCACGCCGGTCACCGGAGGCAATGTCTCCTTCTATAACCAGACACAGCGTTCTGCCTCAAGTGCCGGCGGGGCTGTATCCCAGGCGATCCACCCGACCCCGATCGTCGGAGTCCTGGGCGTGATCGACGACGTCACCCGGCGCACCCGCCTCGCCTTCGAGGACGAGGGCGACATCCTGCTGCTGCTCGGCGACACCCGCGACGAGTTCGGCGGCTCGGAGTGGGCGCACGTCGTGCACGGCCACCTCGGCGGCCTGCCGCCCACGGTCGACCTGGAGCGCGAGCGGCTGCTCGCCGAGGTGCTGATCGCCGGTTCCCGCGACGGGATGCTCTCGGCCGCGCACGACCTGTCCGACGGCGGGCTGATCCAGGCGATCGTCGAGTCGGCGCTCCGGGGCGGCCACGGCGCTCGGATCGTGCTGCCCGACGAGCTCGACCCGTTCGTCGCCCTCTTCTCCGAGTCCGCCGGCCGGGCCGTCGTCGCCGTGCCGCGCAGCGAGGAGTTGAGGTTCACCGACATGTGCCGGTTCCGCGGGCTTCCGGTCGCGCGGATCGGCGTCGTCGACGGCGACGCGGTGGAGGTGCAGGGCCAGTTCTCCATCCCGCTTGAGGAACTGCGTCGCGCGCACACCGGTACCTTCCCGGCGCTCTTCGGCTAGGCCACGATCAGCTGATGGACCGTCAGGAGCTGAGCGCCGCCCGCGCCGGGCTCGTCCCCGGCGACCGGGCGGCGCTCAGCGCACTCGTCAAGACCAGCGTGCGGGCCTTCGCCGAGCGCAGCCCCGGCCACGCCGTCGAGCTGCGGGTGCCGCCGTTCGTCGCCGTGCAGTGCATCGAAGGGCCGCGGCACACCCGGGGCACGCCCCCGAACGTCGTCGAACTCGACGCCGCCACCTGGCTCGACCTGGCGCTCGGCGACCTGGACTGGGCGGAAGGCGTCGCCACCGGTCGGATCAGCGCCAGCGGGCCGCGCAGCGACCTGTCCGCTTACCTGCCTTTCCCGTGAGCGATCGAGCACTGTCCGACACGATGGGATGAAAGCAGGTCGCGCCCCGGTGCCCGGTCGCATGAGGTTGACGTTGCGATATAAACCGACGGTCTACCAGCGGTATCAACCGACGGTCTGAAAGCGCCCGCCGATCACGTAAGCTGGAAGCGTGACTCGCCCTGACGGACGTCTCTCTCACGAAACCTTCCCCCACGAAAAAGGCCCGCAGGACGCCTGCGGGGTGTTCGGGGTGTGGGCTCCGGGGGAGGAAGTCGCCAAGCTCAGCTACTTCGGCCTCTACGCCCTGCAGCACCGCGGCCAGGAATCAGCCGGCATCGCGGTGTCCAACGGCACCCAGATCCTGGTCTACAAGGACATGGGCCTGGTCTCCCAGGTCTTCGACGAAGCCACGCTCGGCTCGCTGCAGGGCCACCTGGCGATCGGCCACACCCGCTACTCCACCACCGGCTCCTCGGTCTGGGAGAACGCCCAGCCGACCTTCCGCGCCACCGGCCACGGCGCGCTCGCGCTCGGCCACAACGGCAACCTCACCAACACCGCCGAGCTGGCCCGCCTGGTCTCCGAGGCCAGGGCCAACGGTGAGCTGATCGGCAAGGACCGCGGCGCCACCTCGGACAGCGACCTGATGACCGAGCTGCTGGCCAGCCAGACCGGCCGGTCGATCGAGGACGCTGCCGCCGACATCCTGCCCCAGGTGCGCGGCGCCTTCTCGCTCGTCTTCATGGACGAGACCACCCTCTACGCGGCCCGGGACCCGCAGGGTATCCGGCCGCTGGTGCTCGGCCGGCTGGAACGCGGCTACGTCGTGGCCAGCGAGACCGCCGCGCTCGACATCGTCGGCGCCGCTTACGTGCGCGAGGTCGAGCCCGGCGAGCTCATCGCCGTGGACGAGAACGGCCTGCGCAGCCGGCGCTTCGCCGTGCCGGACCCCAAGGGCTGCGTCTTCGAGTACGTCTACCTGGCCCGCCCCGACACCACGATCGCCGGACGCTCCGTCAACGCCTCGCGGGTCGAGATGGGCCGCCGGCTGGCCCGCGAGCACCCGGTCGAGGCCGACCTGGTGATCCCGACCCCCGAGTCCGGCACCCCCGCCGCGATCGGATACGCCGAGCAGTCCGGCATCCCCTACGGCCAGGGCCTGGTCAAGAACGCCTACGTCGGACGCACCTTCATTCAGCCGAGCCAGACGATCCGTCAGCTGGGCATCCGCCTCAAGCTCAACCCGCTGCGCGAGGTCATCGAGGGCAAGCGCCTGGTGGTGGTCGACGACTCGATCGTGCGCGGTAACACGCAGCGCGCGCTCGTCCGGATGCTGCGTGAGGCAGGCGCGAAGGAAGTACACGTCCGGATCTCCTCGCCGCCGGTGAAGTGGCCGTGCTTCTACGGCATCGACTTCGCCACCCGCGCCGAGCTGATCGCCAACGGCCTGAGCACCGAGGAGATCGCCGCGTCCCTGGGCGCCGACTCGCTCGGCTACATCTCCCTCGAGGGCATGGTCGAGGCGACCACGATCCCGACGCAGCGCCTGTGCCGCGCCTGCTTCGACGGCGTCTACCCGGTCGAGCTGCCCAACCCGGAACAGCTCGGCAAGCACCTGCTCGAGGTGCCCGCCGCGGCGGCCTCCGCCCTCGCCCGGCCCTGACCTCGGCCCGCCCGACGCTCACCGACCGCTCACCGACCCACCCATCCGCGGCTCGCGCCGCCCGCCCCCTGACCGTGACCGCGCCGTTCGCGGCCGACGAAGGAACCACCGTGACCGACAACCCCCGTCCCGGCGGCGCCACCTACGCGGCGGCCGGCGTCGACATCGAGGCCGGCGACCGCGCGGTCGAGCTGATGAAGCAGTGGGTCGCCAAGGCCACCCGGCCCGAGGTGCTCGGCGGGCTCGGCGGCTTCGCCGGCCTGTTCGACGCCTCGAAGCTCACGACCTACCGGCGGCCGCTGCTGGCCACCTCCACCGACGGCGTCGGCACCAAGGTGGCCATCGCGCAGCGGATGGACGTTCACCACACCATCGGCTTCGACCTGGTCGGCATGGTCGTGGACGACCTGGTGGTGTGCGGCGCCGAGCCGCTGTTCATGACCGACTACGTGGCCACCGGCAAGGTCGTGCCCGAGCGGATCGCGGCGATCGTGCGCGGTATCGCGGAGGCGTGTGTGCAGGCGGGCTGTGCACTCGTCGGCGGAGAGACCGCCGAGCATCCCGGTCTGCTCGACCCCGATGAGTACGACGTCGCGGGCGCTGCCACGGGCGTCGTCGAGGCGGACGCGCTGCTCGGCCCGGAGCGCATCCGGGAGGGCGACGCGGTGATCGCGCTGGCCTCCTCGGGGCTGCACTCGAACGGGTACTCCCTGGTCCGGCACGTGCTGCTGAACCAGGCCGGCTGGTCGCTGGACCGCCAGGTGCCCGAGTTCGGCCGGGCCCTCGGCGAGGAACTGCTGGAGCCGACCAGGATCTATGCGCTGACCTGCCTGGAACTCGCCCGGCGGGTCGAAGTGCACGCCTACGCGCACATCACCGGCGGCGGCTTGGCCGCGAACCTGGCCCGGGTGATCCCGGCCGGTCTGCACGCCCGGCTCGACCGCTCGACCTGGCGCCCGGCCCCGGTATTCGAGCTGGTCGGCGCGGTCGGGCAGATGGCCGGCGAGGAACTGGAGCGCACCTTGAACATGGGCGTCGGCATGGTGGCAGTCGTGCCAGCAGACACGGCGGAGGCGACGCTGGCAGCGCTACGGGATCTGGAACAGCACGCTTGGTTGCTCGGCGTAATCGAGCGGGGCGGTAGCGTCGAAGCCCCGGGAAGCGCTGCCCTGAACGGCGACTACGCGAGCTGACCCCGCCTCAGATCGGTCCCCAGTGTGACCGATCTAGTGTGTGACCGATCTAACGCACGCGGATCGGTCCAGCTCGGTCCAGCAGGACGGCACCCGGAATGGTGCCTAGAAGCGCGGGTTCTGAGCAAAAAGCAGGCGCTCGACTCGAGTCGAGCGCCTTGAAGGTCGACTAACCGGCGCGATGACGGCTGCCGTTGCTCCCCTGAGGCCGGTAAGGACTCTCGTCCTCCTCGTCCTCTTCTGCTTCCTCGTCGTCGTCTTCGTCGTCCTGTCCCGTCCAGGTCGCGTAGCGCTCGTCGAGGTCGTGGTCCTCGGCGCCGTTCCTTCGCGAATCCCCGACGCCCAGTTCAGACCGCAGACGCTCAAGATCCGTCGCACCGCCGCTGTACTTCAGCTGGCGGGCGACCCTAGTCTGCTTGGCCTTGGCCCGGCCGCGCCCCATTGGCTCGACCCCCTCAACGACGGGGCGCTCTCGGCCCCGGGTCTCGACACATGATCAATGACAGCAGTCACTTCTGCGACCGGCGCCTCGGTGGGGATCGCGGGACCGGTCACAAAGTCAAAGGTACCTGGTTCCCCGCCGGATCGGTACGCCACGCGAGCCGCGATTTGAATCAGCGGGGAAGGGACACCTCGCACGAGGATACAGTGCGGCGGCGTACCAGGTCGATTTGGCACACGGACGCGGCGGCGTCCGACAACGTCCCGCGAAGCCGTGGCGGCGCCGGATCCGAGGATCGCCCGGTCCGGCGCCGCGCACGAACGGTGCCTCGGCGGTCACACAGCGGTCATCAAGCCTCGGCCGAGTGGGCCGTGACCCGATGCACGCAAACCGCCCGTTCCGGCTAGCTGCGGCGGGCGTGTGCCGCTTCCGGCAGGAGGATTCCGCGCAGTCGCGACACGTTCCGCATCCGGTTCTCGGCGAGCCGGTCGGCGGCCGCGGCCGGCGGCACGCCCTCTTCACCCGAAAGCTTCAGGATGTTCAGCATCGTGTCGAAGATCCCCTCGGCCCGCTTGCGCGCGCGTTCGAAGGAGAAGCCGCCGCGGTGCAGGTGCGCGGCCTCGTCGCCGACCTGGATCACGCCGCCGGCGTTGACCAGGTAGTCCGGGGCGTACAGCACCCCGCGGTCCGCGAGCGCCTTGTCGATGCCGGGGTGCGCCAGCTGGTTGTTCGCGGCCCCGCAGACGATCGACGCGGACAGTGCGGCGACCGTCTCGTCGTCCAGCGCCCCGCCGAGCGCGCACGGCGCGTAGACGTCGATACCGGCCTTGATCAGCTCGTCGGTGGATTCGACGACCTTGACGTCGGGGTGGTTGCGGCGGACCCAGTCGAGCGCGGCCGCGTTCACGTCGGTGACCGTGATCCGCGCCCCGTCCTCGAGCAGGTGGGCGATCAGATGCCGGCCGACCTTGCCCACCCCGGCGATTCCGACCCTGCGGTCCGCCAGCGTCGGCTCGTTCCAGGTGGCCTGGGCGCAGGCGCGCATGCCCTGGAAGACGCCGAACGCGGTCAGGATCGACGAGTCGCCGGCCCCGCCGTTCTCCGGCGAGCGGCCGGTCACGAAGTCGCACTCGCGGGCGACCAGGTCCATGTCCGGGACGTAGGTGCCAACGTCGCAGGCGGTGTAGTAGCGGCCGCCGAGGGACTGCACGAAACGGCCGTAGGCGCGCAGCAGCGCCTCGTTCTTGTCGGTGGCCGGGTTGCCGATGATCACCGCCTTGCCGCCGCCGAGGTCCAGGCCGGCCAGGGCGTTCTTGTAGGCCATGCCGCGGGCAAGGTTCAGCACGTCGGCCAGGGCTTCGGCCTCGTTCGGGTACGGGTAGAAGCGGGTTCCGCCGAGGGCCGGGCCGAGCGCGGTCGAGTGGATCGCGATGATCGCGCGCAGCCCGCTGGGTTCGTCGTGGCAGTACACGACCTGCTCGGGGCCGTCGGTCTGGAAGGGTGAGGGGGAAGGCGTGGTTACCGGGGCGCTTGTGGCGACGGTGTTGGTCACTGCTCGGGACTCCTTTTCGAGTGCGCAGTCAAGCCTGCGCCCAGCGTAGAGCCGCTCGAGCCGTTCGGTGCGCACCGGGGCTTCCCCCAGGCCGTGCGGATCCATATCCTGTCATGACTTGTCCGGTTCGGGGCTGGGGATTCGCACGGGAGTACTGCGCGTGACGACCCGTCACCGTGTCGCTACTGTCCGCAAATGACAGGCTCGGGTGTTTCGGCGAAGTTGTGGGTCCTGTGTATCGATTTCATAGACTTCGCCGCCAAACCGCTCCGGATGGTGTAGTTCTAGTTCTTGAACGACAAGACGTTCGTCCGATCACCGACACGCCCAAAAGCGGACAGCACGGGCATGACGGGCCATCGGGGAGGATCCAACCGAATCGGGGCGCGGAGCGTCCCGTTCACTTGGAGGAGGCCGTTCATGACCGCGCGTACGCCTGAGGCGGAGCCGCTGCTGACCCCGGCTGAGGTCGCGACGATGTTCCGGGTGGACCCGAAGACGGTGACCCGCTGGGCGAAGGCCGGCAAGCTCACCTCGATCCGCACGCTCGGCGGGCACCGCCGTTACCGTGAGGCCGAGGTTCGGGCGCTGCTGGCCGGCATCCCGGCGCAGCGCACCGAGGGCTGAAAGCCGCTACGGGAGCACCGGCAACACACGGGAAAGACAAAGCCGGTCCGCGCGGAAGACACCGCGCGGGCCGGTTTCGCGCTCCCAGGACCGCTGGAGCCAGCAGTGGCGAAGCGTCGGGGATCGTCAGGAGCTCAGCGCCTTGCGTACACGCTTCTCCGAGATCGGGTAGGCCGTCCCCAACTGCTGTGCGAACAGGCTTACCCGCAGCTCCTCAAGCATCCAGCGTGCCTGGAGCAGCTGTGCGTCGGGACGGCGTCCGCGCGGTACCCGGGCCAGCGCCGCCTCGTACTCCTCCTCGAGTTGCTGCATCTTCGCCACATTGGCCTGATCGCGGTATGGATCGTCGGCCATCTTGTCCAGCCGATAGCTAAGGGCGCGCAGGTAGCGCGGTAGCTGAGCCAGCTGCTCGTAACCGGTCTGCGAGATGAACCCGGGCCGAATCAGGCGGGCCAGCTGACCGCGCGCGTCGTTGAGCGACGGAAGCAACGACAGGCTCGCCGCGCCGCGCAACCGCCGGTCCAGCTCGTGCGACGCGGCCAGGATCTGCGCCGCGAGCTTCACCACGCTCTCCGCGGTCTCGGCCAGCTCCGCGCGCACCTTGTCGCGCAGCTGTGCGAAGCCCTCGGCGTCCCAGGCCGGTCCGCCGTGTCGATCGATCAGATAATCGGCCGCACACGCCACGCAGTCCTCGAACAGCTTCGGCACCGGCCCATACGGGTTCGTGCCCAGCGCCAGCTTCTCCCGGTTGTCCAGCACCGCGAGCATCGAGCGGGTCGGCGAGACCACGTTCAGCAGCAGCAGCCGGCGCGTGCCCAGCCGCATCGCCGCTTCCTGCTCCTCGGCGGTGTCCAGCAGCTTGATGCCGACCGAGCCGCCCTCGTCCACCAGCGCCGGATAGGCCTTCATCGCGACGCCGTGCCGCCGCTCCTCGAAGGTGCGCGAGAGAGCGCCGAAGTCCCAGGTCCGCAGGCCGGTGCGCTCCAGGTCGTCGGCCGCGGCCGAGATCGACTCGCGCACCTTCGCCTTCAGCCGCAGCTTGAGCGCTTCCAGGTCCTTGTCCTCGGCCAGCTTCTTCCCGCGCTCGTCGACGACCCGGAAGGTCATCTTCAGGTGCTCCGGCACCCGGTCCAGGTCCCAGTCCGAGCGCTCGAGACCCGGCGCGCCCATCCGGCGCATCTCCCGTTCGAGGCCGTCCAGCAGCGAGCCCTCGCGCGCCGGCAGCCGCTCCAGCAGCGCCTTGGCGTAGTTGGGCGCGGGCACGAAGCTGCGCCGGATCGGCTTGGGCAGCGAGCGGATCAGCTCGGTGACCAGTTCCTCGCGCAGGCCCGGGATCTGCCAGTCGAAGCCGGCCGGCTCGACCTGGTTGAGCACGGCGAGCGGGATGTGCACGGTGACGCCGTCCGCGTCCGCGCCGGGCTCGAACTGGTAGGTCAGCTTGAACCGCAGCCGGCCCTGCCGCCAGACGTCCGGGTAGTCCTCCTCGAGCACCGCCCCGGCGCTCTCGTTGACCAGCATCGCCCGGTCGAAGTCCAGCAGCTCGGGCTTCTCCCGCTTGGTCTGTTTCCACCAGCGGTCGAAGTGCGCGGCCGAGACCACGTCCTTGCCCACCCGCTGGTCGTAGAAGGCGAAGATGATGTCGTCGTGCACGGCGATGTCGCGCCGCCGGGCTCGGTTCTCCAGCTCCTCGACCTCTTCGAGCAGCCTGCGGTTGCGCGCGAAGAACTCGTGGTGCGTGCGCCACTCGCCCTGCACGAGCGCGTGCCGGATGAACAGCTCGCGGCTCAGCTCCGGGTCGATGCGACCGTAGTTGACGCGGCGCTGGGCGACGATCGGCAGCCCGTACAGGGTGACCTTCTCGTAGGCGAGCACCGCGCCCTGATCCCGCGACCAGTGCGGCTCGCTGTAGCTGCGCTTGACCAGGTGGGCGGCCAGGTCCTCGGCCCACTCCGGCTCGATGCGTGCGGCGATGCGCGCCCACAGCCGCGAGGTCTCGACGAGCTCCGCCGCCATCAGCCAACGCGGCGACTTCTTGAACAGCGACGAGCCGGGAAAGACAGCGAACCGTGCGTTACGCGCCCCGACGTACTCCCGCTTCTCTGGCTCGTACGTCCCGATGTGCGATAGCAACCCACTCAGTACGGCCTTGTGTACCAGCTCCGCGTCCGCGGCCGCTGAGTTCGCCGTCGCCCCGAGGTCCTTGGCCACCTGTCGCAGCTGTGAATGCAGGTCCTGCCATTCGCGCACGCGCAGGTAGTGCAGGAACTCGTTCTTGCAGAGCTTGCGGAACTGGTTGGAGGAAAGCTCGCGCTGCTTCTCGCGCAGGTAGTCCCACAGCCGCAGGTAGGTCAGGAAGTCGGACTGCTGTTCCTTATCCACGAAGCGGGCGTGCGACTGTGTCGCAGCCTGCTGCTTGTCGGCCGGCCGCTCCCGCGGATCCTGAATCGAGAGCGCCGCCGCAATGACCAGCACCTCGTTAACGCACCCGGTGCTCGCGGCCTCGATGACCATACGCGCCAGTCGCGGGTCCACGGGCAGCCGGGCCAGCTTGCGACCGACGTCGGTGAGCTTCGGTTGCCCGCCAGGCTCAGGCGCCTCGATCGCTCCGAGCTCGTGCAGCAGATCCATCCCGTCCCGCACATTGCGGCGATCCGGCGCCTCCACGAACGGGAAGGCCGCGATGTCCCCCAGCCCGATCGAGGTCATCTGCAAGATCACCGACGCCAGGTTCGTGCGCAGGATCTCCGGCTCGGTGAACTGCGGACGCCCCGCGAAGTCCGCCTCCGAATAAAGCCTGATACACACGCCATCCGAGGTACGTCCGCACCGCCCCGCGCGCTGGTTCGCAGACGCCTGCGAGACCGGCTCGATCGGGAGCCGCTGCACCTTGAGTCGATGGCTGTAGCGCGAGATGCGCGCCGTACCCGGGTCGATGACGTACTTGATCCCCGGTACTGTCAGCGACGTCTCCGCCACGTTCGTCGCCAGCACGATCCGCCGGCCCGCGTGCGGCTGGAAGACGCGGTGCTGCTCGGCGGTCGAGAGGCGCGCGTACAGCGGCAGCACCTCGGTGTTGCGCAGGTTCATCCGCCCCAGCGCATCGGCGGTGTCCCGGATCTCCCGCTCCCCGCTGAGGAAGACCAGCACGTCCCCCGGCGCCTCGCGCTCAAGCTCCTCGACCGCGTCGCAGATCGCCTGGATCTGGTCCCGGTCCGTGTCGCCGTCCGGATCCTCGAGGTCCACGATCGGCCGGTAGCGCACCTCGACGGGGTACGTCCGGCCCGACACCTCGACGATCGGCGCTTTTACCGCCTGCCCTTGCTCCTGCCCTTGCTTCACCGTCGCGAAGTGCTCCGCAAACCGCTCCGGATCGATCGTCGCCGAGGTGATGATCACCTTGAGGTCGGGCCGCCGGGGCAGCAGCTGCTTCAGATACCCGAGGATGAAGTCAATGTTCAGACTTCGCTCGTGCGCCTCGTCGATGATGAGCGTGTCGTACTGCAGCAGGTCGCGGTCGTGTTGCAGCTCGGCCAGCAGGATGCCGTCCGTCATCAGCTTGACGTTGGTCTGGTCGCTGCTGTGGTCCGTGAACCGGACCTTGTACCCGACCGCCGTGCCCAGCGTCGTCTTGAGCTCCTCGGCGATCCGCTCGGCGACGGTGCGTGCCGCCAGCCGCCGGGGCTGGGTGTGGCCGATGACGCCGCGTACGCCGCGCCCCAGTTCAAGGCAGATCTTCGGCAGCTGGGTGGTCTTGCCGGATCCGGTCTCCCCCGCGATGATCACCACCTGGTGGTCCCGGATCGCGGCCAGGATCTCGTCCTTCTTCTGGCTGACCGGCAGCTGCTCCGGATAGCTGACCGCCGGCACGTTCGCCCGCCGCGCCTCGACCCGCGCCGCGGCCGCGTCGATCTGCTCCGTGATCTGCGCCCGAATCCCGGCTATCGCCTCGGGCCGTCGCGCCTTGCGTGCCCCGTCCAGGCGGCGGCGCAGCCGTGCCTCGTCCCGCAGCGAGACCTCGCCGAGCCGCGCGCGCAGGTCGTCGAGTGCCGTCGAAGCGTTTGGGCGTGTACTCGAAGCAGCACCGTCTGCGCCTACATCAGCGACGGAGGAGGGGAGGGAACGCGCGCTTGCCATAACCCGTCAAGCATAGGTGCCCAAAACGGAAACGACCTTGGATTAACGGCCGGGCCGCAATCCAAGGTCGTCGTGCGGGCGTGTGCCCTGGTCCCGCCTGCCTTACGGCATGTTGCTGCCGTTGCAGGCGTTGTACTCGCCCGCGTCCGGCCCGTCGAAGAAGCCGGTCAGCACGTCGCCCGGGCCGGTCCAGTACCACGGCGCGATGCACGAGTCGTCCAGCACGCCGGCGATCTCGCCGGGCTTGTGCTCGTGCACGGACTGCGCGTTGCACGCGGTGTAGTAGGTGTCGTGGGTCAGGACGTTGAGGGGGCCGTCCCAGTGCCACGGGGCCACGCACGCGCCCTCGCCGACGGTGATCAGCGGCCCGTCGTCGTCGGCCATCGCCGGAGCAGAGGCCATCAGCGGGGTGGCGAGCGCGACCCCGGTGATCGTCGCGAACGCGAACAGCTTGCGCATGGGGGTTCCTCCAGAATGAACGGTGTGAACGGGCCCGGTCCCCGCGATTCGGAAGACGCGACCGGACCCGCACTGAGCAACCGCCGAGGCGTCGCCACGTCACGCAATGCAACCCATGTGTACTAACAAGTCTGACTAGCACTAAAGAGTCTGAGACAGACACCAGCACACTGCGAGCAGCGGAAACCGCGCCGGACCCTATCGCGCACTCCTCACCCGCCTGGGGCAATGCCCACCGTCGAGCAGGCACGCGCAGAGCACTGATCCGAGGTCGTGCCCCGCACCCCGAATATGGGTACGAAAACAAGGGGGGAGGCCGCAGGGTTCGGCTCCCGCACCGTGAAGAGGAGCGGAATGGATCGTGGAAAGCTCAGAAGATCGAAGGCGTGGACGCTCGGCATCGGCGTGATCCTCTCCACGGTGCTCGGCGCCTTCTTCTATTTCAGGACCGACCTGAACACGGCGATCGCCACGTTCGCCGGCCTCAGCGGAACCACGATCACTCTTCAGGTGGAATCGCTGCTGCGCGAGCGTGAGGAACAAGAGCACGTGACCCGGCAGCAGCGGATGTTCGAGCAAATGGAGGCGATCGCCTGGATGCCGGGCCTGCTGGACCACGCCATAGGCGCATACACCTTCGTGGAAAAGGTCTACGGCGAGACGATGGCGGTCGATCTCGCCCGAAAGGCCTTCGAGGATTGCCGCATACGCCTGGAAGAGCTCCAGCGCGGACACTATGTCACCCCGGACGCGGATGAGTCGCCGAATTCCCCCGTCCACGCTCTCACCGAGCAGCTGCGGGAGAGTCTTTTGGCCACGAGTTCCGGCGACGACATTGCCTGGTGGCTCTCTCCCAGCCTCAGCCGCAACTATTGGCGGCTCAACGTGGAGGCGTTGAAGCGGGGCGTGACCATCAAGCGCATCTTCATTTACCGGGACTGGACCGGCCCGCTCGACGTCGTCGCCATGGCGCAGCACCAGGCGGGCGTGCAGGTGCTCCGGGTCCCGGAACACCAGCTGCCGCCGATCCTGCGCCTCAACATGGTCATCTGGGACGAGAGGTGCGGCCTCGAACCCCGGCACAACGCGGCCGGGGAGTGGATCGCCAGCAGCTTCACGTTCGCCGCCCGGGACCTGGCCCTGCTCATCGACAGGTTCCGTCTGATCGAGTCGTTCGCGGAGCGCTGGCCGGTTCCCTGAGGCCAGGCCAGGTCTGGCTAGGTCTGGCTAGGTCTGGTCAGGGCACGGTAGGCCGGCCCGGCTCGGTCGCGTTACTGCAGGAAATCCTCGGCGAGCCCGAACATCTGCGGATTGTTGATCACCAGCGACCTGACATCGCAGTCCCGGTTCGTGTCGTTGACGGTGAACGGGTGAATGGTGTCATCGGTATCCGGACAGACGAAAAACATGAACGACTTGCGCTCCGTGTATCCGAAGTTCCGCGCCTGGTGGTAGAAGGGCTGGATTTCGCCCCCGGTCATGCAGGTGAGGACGCTGCCCGGCATGATCAGCGCCTCATCCGGGGCGAGTTTGAAAGCCTTGACGTCGCCGTCGACGAAGCCTTCGAGGCCCTCCGTGCTCGCCCAGATGATGGTGAACAGGACGCCGTCTTCATGCTTATGCACCAGCAGCTGCTCTTTGGTATGCATCCCGAACGAGTTGATCTGCACGACCGACGCCTGCTCAAAAGGCAACGCGTGCGAGTAGTTGTAATGCGCGCGCAGACCCTCGAGCACGGTATGCGTGATTTCGGCGACAGACCGCCGATAATTTTCTAGCGCGTCAAGGAATGGTGCAATCTGTTCGTGTGACGGAATAGCTTCTCTTCGATGCGGCCAGTACAAAAAAGATTCGCTCAGGTCCGGCCGATCCGGTGATCCCGAGTGCGAGCTCATCAGCGGCCTGTAGCCGTTGCTGAGATTTGAAATGAGATGTCGGGATTTCACCGAAACGTCTTGAAGGAAGAATTCGGTCGACAGCGTATACAACTCGCGTACGCTTCTGCTTCCGGCGGCATCCAGGCGGCAGACTGCGAATCCCTCGTCGAGGAGCTTGCGGGCAAGATCGCCGGCTTGATTCGCGATCGGACGCGATGGGGTCATGGGCGGGAATTCTAGCGTGACGAACCGTCAGATCGTGTCGCCCACGGTTGTCGAGCGCTCAAGAAGTACCACGGAACGTATGAACCGCCAGATCACCGGTGGTTTTCCTCCCGCCCAGCCCTACTCACCAAAGTAGCCCAAGCGATTGACGCTCGGGCTACTCGTGTCGTTCGGATTGTGGCCAGGGGCGGGGTCGAACCGCCGACCTACCGCTTTTCAGGCGGTCGCTCGTACCAACTGAGCTACCTGGCCCCGGATGCCGACGGGCGCCACGGAGATGATCCGCAACGCCCGGCTGCTCCGAGCGGTCCTGACGGGATTCGAACCCGCGACCTTCACCTTGACAGGGTGACGAGCACTCCTAGCTGCTCCACAGGACCTTGCTTGTTCGGCCCGGCGATCCTAGCATGCCGCTCGTGGCTGCCATGACCGTCCGTCCCAACCGTTTCCGGTCGTAGCCCCAACGGGATTCGAACCCGCGCCGCCGCCTTGAAAGGGCGGTGTCCTAGGCCGCTAGACGATGGGGCCGAGCCCTCTTACGAGGCCCGGTTTCCCCCGGACGTCCGTCCGTTGGGGACCTGTAGAGCATACGGGACAGGTGCCAGCCTCGGCAAAACGATTGCACGACCGGGATCGGGCGCGTTCACCGAGCGAGTCGCCAGGCGAGTCACGCGATCAGTGCCGAATCCAGCACGCACCCACCGCACCCAAGCTTGGCTTGCTTGCCTGTGTTGCTGGCCAACCGCAGCTGCCACCGCCCACCGCATACGGTCTTCCGCCGCGGCCGCCGCACCCCGCTACCCACGCTACGACGCCCGACGTCACATCGGCGACGTTGCCACGCCGGCCGCAACTCGTTACCCAACGGCCCTGGGAGTTGGCTACGCTTGGCGCCAAGGGGCGCTAGCTCAATGGCAGAGTAGCGGACTTTTAATCCGTAGGTTGTGGGTTCGAGTCCCACGCGCCCCACTCCCTGACCTGCGCGTTCCCGTCGCCGAGTGAGTCAGTGCCCGCCGATGGGGCACGGATGGGACTCCGCTGGGCCCCGTGATCCCGCGATCGGGCGCGTTTCACGTCGATTTTCGGCCTCGACGAGGCTCTTGGTTTGCTTGGATCACGCCGGCTTGTTTTCGGCGCAGCTTCGCGGCGCCCGTGTCGAGTCGCGTGTTCGGTTCTCGGGCGGTGTGCCGTGTTAGGCGGCTACCACCGCCCTTCCGGTCGCTGACCGCTCCGCGCGGGACCGGGCCTGGGATGCAGTGGCGGGCCGGGTGTCGATGGGAGCGCCATTGATTGTGCCGCCGGATGATGCGGCAGCCGGTGACGCCCCGGAAGTTGAGCGTGGTGGCCGGATGCTTACGCGGGCGGGGGTTGCGCGGTGGCGTGGCTTCTTGCTGCCGGGTGCGCGTCGTCCGGCTTTGGCGATGAGTTTGGTGGTGGCTTCGGCGGCTTTGAGCGCGAGGGGTGGGAGGACGCTGATGTAGGTGTCGGCGGTCAGGACGATGGAGGAGTGGCCGAGTTGGTCGGAGACGACCTTCAGGTCCGCTCCGGCCTGCAGCGCGAGGCTGGCCGCGGTGTGCCTGAGGTCGTGCCGCCGGATCGGCGGCAGGTCGGCCTGCTTGATCAGCTTCTTGAGGGCGTAGTAGAGGTATTCGGGGTGCAGCGGTTGGCCTCGTCGATTGGTGAAGACATAGCCTGGTCGTCGGTCCACACCACCGCCTTGGGGCGGCGGCCGCGGGGCAGGCCGATCTCGGTGGCCGGGTTCCTGCCGATCAGGCCCTGGCGGCGGGCCGCGTTCAGGGCGGCGCGCAGGGTGGTGTTGACGCGTTGGATCGTGGCCGCGGACAACGGGGCGCGATCACGGGATCGCTTGCGTTTGGCCAGTGTGCGATAGAAGGTCACCAGGTCGTGCACGTTCAGCTCGGTCAGCGGGATCAGGCCGAGGCCGGG
>NZ_DASRGV010000086.1:0-36503 GCF_035650855.1 Actinocrinis sp.
TGCCAGCTGATCGACTCCTCCGACGAGTGGATCAGGACCCGCACCGGCATCCAGGAGCGGCGCTGGGCCACCGCCGAGGAGACCGTCGGCGTGATGTCCCTGGCCGCGGCCGGCAAGGCGCTGGCCTCCGCCGGGATCGAGCCGGAGCGCATCGGCTGCGTGGTCATCTCCACCGTCACGCACCTGTCGCAGACCCCTTCGCTCGCCGCCGACGTGGCCAACCAGCTCGGCGCGATAAACGCCGCGGCCTTCGACATCTCCGCGGCCTGCGCCGGCTTCTGCCACGGCCTGGCCCTCGCGCAGGACATGATCCGCGGCGGCTCGGCCGAGTACGTCCTGGTCATCGGGGTCGAGCGGCTGAGCGACCTGACCGACATGAACGACCGCTCCACCGCGTTCATCTTCGGCGACGGCGCGGGCGCCGCGGTGGTCGGCCCGTCGCAGACCCCCGGCATCGGCCCGGTGGTGTGGGGCGCGGACGGCGGCCAGCTCGACGCGATCGGCCAGACCTTCTCCTGGGACGCGCTGCGCCACCAGCCCGACCTCGGCTTCCCGGCGCTGCGCATGTCCGGCCAGCAGGTCTTCCGCTGGGCCTCCTACCAGATGGTCCCGGTCGCGAAGAAGGCGCTCGAGCGGGCCGGGATCACCGCCGACCAGCTCGACGCGTTCATCCCGCACCAGGCGAACATGCGGATCACCGACGCGATGATCAAGGCGCTCAAGCTGCCGGAGCACGTGCCGGTCGCCCGCGACATCGCGACCCAGGGCAACACCTCCGCGGCTTCCATCCCGCTGGCGATGGAGCGGATGCTGGAGGAGGGCGAGGCCCCGCACGGCGGCGCCGCGCTGCTGATCGGCTTCGGCGCCGGACTGGTGTACGCCGCGCAAGTCGTCGTGTTGCCGTAAATGTACGCTGCCCTGGTTTGATGAACCCCGGGCGCGCGGCACCCGCTTCGCGCCCCGCAGTCCACCCGATGCAGTAACAGAATCCGAGCAGGTAAGGAAACCGGAAAATGGCTACCCAGGAAGAAGTCCTCGCGGGCCTCGCCGAGATCGTGAACGAAGTGGCCGGGATCGAGGAGAGCGAGGTCCAGCTGGACAAGTCGTTCACCGGCGACCTGGACGTCGACTCGCTGACCATGGTCGAGGTCGTGGTCGCCGCCGAGGAGAAGTTCGACGTGAAGATCCCGGACGACGAGGTCAAGAACCTCAACACCGTCGGCGACGCGGTCAGCTACATCCTCGCGCACAGCAGCTGAGGCCGACCCCGGCCAACCGGGTGCTCGGCCGACCCGGCACTCCCGGCTGACCCCGCGTCAGCTCCTCGCAGCGGCCGAGCACTCGACCCGGCGGTACAGCGTCCGGCGGCGTCGCCGCCCCACGCTTCCGCCTTCCGAAACGCAGTCACAGCGTACGTACAGATTGGGACAGACTTGTCGGCGTCAACTGAGAGCGCGGCCCCCCGCCGCACCGTGGTGGTCACCGGCCTCGGCGCCACGACTCCGCTCGGCGGTGACGTGGCCACGTCCTGGGCGGCGCTGCTGGCCGGGCGTTCCGGAGTCAGGCCGCTGACCGAGGAGTGGGCCGAGGGCCTGCCGGTCCGCATCGCGGCCCGCGTCGCGGTCGAGCCGAGCGAGGTGATGAAGCCGGTGGAGCGCCGCCGGCTGGACCGCTCGGCGCAGTTCGCGCTGATCGCCGCCCGCGAGGCCTGGAAGGACGCGGGCCTCGACGGCGCACAGGTCGACCCGGAGCGCCTCGGCGCCGTGGTCGGCTCCGGCATCGGCGGCGTGATCACGCTGCTGGACGCCTACGACGTGCTCAAGGAGAAGGGCGCCAGGCAGGTCTCCCCGCGCACCGTGCCGATGCTCATGCCGAACAGCCCGGCCGCGTATGTGGGCCTGGAGTTCGGCGCGCAGGCCGGTGTGCACACCCCGGTCTCGGCCTGCGCCACAGGTTCAGAGGCGGTCGGCTACGCGCTGGAGATGATCCGCACCGGCCGCGCCGACATCGTGGTGGCCGGCGGCACCGAGGCCCCGATCCACCCGCTGCCGATCGCCGGCTTCGCCAACATGATGGCGATGTCGAAGAACAACGACGAGCCGCAGCGCGCCTCCCGCCCGTACGACAAGGCCCGCGACGGCTTCGTCCTCGGCGAGGGCGCGGGCATCATCGTGCTCGAATCCGCCGAGCACGCGGCGGCCCGCGGTGCGCGGGTATACGCGGAGCTGGCCGCGGTCGGCCTGTCCGCCGACTCGCACGACATCGCCCAGCCCGAGCCGACCGGACGCGGCATCAGCGCCGCGCTGCGCCACGCCCTGGCCGACGGCCGGATCGACCCGGCGCAGATCGTGCACCTCAACGCGCACGCCACCTCGACCCCGCTCGGCGACGTCGCCGAACTCGTCGCGCTGCGCGCGGTGCTCGGCGAGGCGGCCGAGAACGTGGCCATCTCCGCCACCAAGTCGATGACCGGGCACCTGCTCGGCGGCGCCGGCGGCGTGGAGACGGTGTTCTCGGTCCTGGCGCTGCGCGAGCTGCTCGCCCCGCCGACGATCAACGTCGACGACCTCGACAACGAGGTGAACCTGGACATCGTGCGGGTCGAGCCGCGCCCGCTGCCGGCCGAGACGAGCGCGGGCCCCGCGGTGGCGCTCAACAACTCCTTCGGCTTCGGCGGACACAACGTGGTGCTCGCGCTGCGCCGCGTCTGACGATCGGCCCGCGCAGGAACCGAGCCGCCCGAAGCTGGCCGTCCCTTCCAAGGCACCGGCACTTTTAGGAGAGCCGTCCACCATGACCGCTGTCGTAGACACCTCCGAGAAGCCCGCACCCGCCGGCACCCCCAAGGCGGCCGACCCTGCCAAGCCCGCGAAGCCGTCCCGCGAGGACGACCCGCGCAACCCGCTCAAGCGGCTGGCCAAGCTGTTCGACTCGGGCACGGTCGAGCTGCTCACCCCGTTCGACGACTCCGGTTTCGTGGCCGCGCAGGGCCTGATCGAGGGAACCCGGGCGTGCGCCTACGCCTCGGACCCGACCGTCCAGGGCGGCGCGATGGGCGACCTTGGCTGCAAGGCGATCCTGGTCGCCTACGAGAAGGCGCTGGCCGACGGCGTTCCGGTGATCGGGCTGCTGCACTCGGGCGGCGCGCGCCTGGCCGAGGGCGTGCTCTCGCTGCACGCGGTCGGGCAGGTCTTCGCCATGCAGACCCGCGCCTCGGGCAAGATCCCGCAGATCTCGCTCGTGCTCGGACCGGCGGCCGGCGGCGCCGCGTACGGACCCGCGCTCACCGACATCGTGGTGCTCGGCCCGGCCGGGCGGGTGTTCGTCACCGGCCCTGAGGTCGTGCGCTCGGTCACCGGCGAGGCGGTGGACATGGACCGGCTCGGCGGGCCCGAGCCGCACGGCCGCCGCTCCGGCGTGGTGCACGTGGTCACGAGCAGCGACGAGGACGCCTTCGCCAACACCCGGCGGCTGGCCTCGCTGCTTGGCGACCAGCGGACCATGGACCTGGACTCGATCACCGAGCGGGACCTGGCCGGGCTGCTGCCCGAGTCGCCCAAGCGCGCCTACGACGTGCACCCGCTGGTCAACGGCGTGCTGGACGGCTCCGGCGTGGAGCTGCACCCGAAGTGGGCGCCGAACATCGTCACCACCCTCGGCCGGTTCGGGGGCCGCACGGTCGGCGTCATCGCGAACAACCCGCTGCGGCTCGGCGGCTGCCTCGACTCGGCCTCCGCGGAGAAGGCCGCGCGCTTCGTGCGGATGTGTGACGCTTTCGGAGTTCCGCTGGTGGTCCTTGTGGACGTACCGGGCTACCTTCCCGGCGTCGGCCAGGAGTGGGACGGCGTGGTGCGCCGCGGCGCGAAGTTGCTGCACGCGTTCGCCGAGGCGGTCGTGCCGCGGGTCACCCTGGTCACCCGCAAGACTTACGGCGGCGCGTACATCGCGATGAACTCGCGCGCGCTCGGCGCCACCCGCGTCTTCGCCTGGCCGACGGCCGAGGTGGCGGTGATGGGCGCGGTCGCGGCGGTGCGGGTGCTGCACCGGCGCAAGCTGGCCGAGGTGGCCGAGGACGTGCGCCCGCGGCTTGAGCTCGAACTGGCCGCCGAGCACACGCGGGTGGCCGGCGGGCTGGACAAGGCCGTGCAGATCGGCGTCGTGGACGAGGTGGTCGAGCCGACCGCGACCCGCCGCGCGCTGGCCGCCGCGATCGCCGCCGCCCCGCAGCGCCGGGGGCAGCACGGAAACATTCCGCTCTGATCGCGCGGAAAAGCCGCGTGCCAGCCAGTGATTTATAAGTGGTCGAATTCAGCGAACCGGGGCGGCGCCGTGCCGCGGTCCCGGTTCGTCCCTTTTCGGATTAGCACGCTCGTTCCGACGTGCCCCCGCGTGCGTCCATCCCTCGAACGAGTGAACCACAAGCCCGGGTGCTTCTGACATTCCGGACCGTAGTCTGGTTGTTGGATGGCGTTCCCCTTGCGTCATCGGGTATGTACCTATCGAGTCGGGAAGGATCATGCGCGGTTAGTCGGACCTGCGGCACGGCGAAGGGAGGGATGCCCGGTGTGGATCGGATACCGGTCGGTGTTCGGCGTGGACTGGAAGGAAGCCAACCGCGGCCCCGAAATCGCCGCCGACCGGATGGCCCGCTGGCTGGCCCGCGAGGGATTCGACGCCGAATTCGACGCCGTGCCGGGACGCTACCGGGTCGGCAACGGCGCCGTGCTGACGCAGACCGAGGCCGCCGAGTCCGGGCGGTTCAAGGCGGTGCGTTACCGACTCAAAGAGGCGCCGCGCGCGGGCGTGCACTGGTACACCTCGCTGACTTTCGTCTCGCTCTCCCGGCGGGCCGACAAGGAATTGCGCGAGCACGGCTACTTCCTCATCGAGGTGTCGGCGCGCGGTTCGGATCCCTCCACGCCGATAGACG
Organism: Actinocrinis sp.; assembly: GCF_035650855.1. Lineage (GTDB taxonomy): Bacteria > Actinomycetota > Actinomycetes > Streptomycetales > Catenulisporaceae > Actinocrinis. Next base: position 4,931 of record NZ_DASRGV010000086.1, read on the forward strand.
AGCGGGTGCGCACACCCGACCTGACCGGCCTGGTGCTTGAGGCGGTGACCGCCACCGACGGCCCGGCCCGGCTGACCACCTGCCCGCAGACGATCACCGCGCGCGCCGTGGACGATCTGATCAACGTGTTATGCGATCCCGGGCGGCGGATGCCCGCGGTGGTGGCGGTGCCCGCCGACGGCGACGACCTGGAGCAGTGGCGGGACCGCTTCGCCGAGGCGACCAGGTACCTGCACGGCATCGCCTCGCTCTACCTGCTCGACGACGAGGCCGGCCACAAGCTCAACAACGAGTTCGAATACCACTGGACAACGGCCGCGCTGCGCACCTTCCATCCGCTGGTGGACCCGGCCTCGCGCGAGGACGGCGAGCGGCACCCGGTGCTCAAGGGCGACCGGCTCGACTACGAGATGGACGCCGTCCAGGCGATCCTGACCCACCGCATCCGGCAGGCCACCGCCGCGGCCCCGCTGCCCGAACCGCTCGCCGACGTGGGCGACGCGCTGTTCCGGGCGAACGAGCAGCAGCGCGCGGACGAAGCGCGCCAGCGCAGGATCATCCGGGATCTGCAACCCTGCGGCCTGAACGGGTCCGGCGCCGCGGGCGCGCAGGTGGTCGGGGAGGCAGACGCCGCCGGCGTGGTCACCGCCGCGGAGCCGGAGCCGAGCCCGTTCGACCTGCTCATCGACTCCTTCGGCGACTTCCCCAACCTGCTGGTCACCGCCGAGGAGGGCCCGATGCGGGCGCTCGGCCAGCACAAGGACGCGGCCACCTTCGCCGCCAAGGCCCGTGAGGCGCTGGCCGCCCTCGACGCGTATGTCGCGCTGCGCCGCGCGGGCGGCTGGGACGGCGGCGGGTTCCGGATGTACTGCGAGGACTCGCGGCACGGCGGCCGCATCTACCCGGCCACCCAGGTCGCGGCGCAGGAGTCTGACACGGTCAGGCAGGACCCGCGGATGGCCGAGCAGCGCCGGTTCCGGGTGCCGCGCACCGTGTCAGAGTCCGGGTACACCGAGTTCTGGGCGCACATAAAGATCGGCAGTTCGGGCCAGGTGGCGCCGCGGCTGCATTATCTCGACGACACGAACGGCCCGACGGGCTGCGTCATCGTGGGCTACCTCGGCCACCACCTGAAGAACACCCGGTCCAGCTGACCCGGCCGGTTGGGGCCGGGTCCTGGAACTGCGGCCCGCGCTACCAGACCACCTGTACCTCGTCGCCGATGTGCAGGAAGCCGAAGACCCACGCGGCGTTGCCCGCGCTCAGGTGCACGCAGCCGTGTGAGCGCACGTACACCGAGCCCTCGTGGAAGGCCTCGCCGCCGTCGAAGAACACGGAGTACGGCATCGGGGCGTTGTTGTAGATCGTCGAGTACCACATCCGGTTCTTGCGGTACACGTGGAAGGTGCCGACTTCCGTTCCGTAGCCGGAGCGGCCGGTCGCGACGCGCACCGGACCGCGCACGACCTTCCCGTCGCGGACGAACCAGGCCAGCTGCCTGGACAGGTCGATGCAGGCTACGGCGCCCGCGGAACACGGAACGCCGGGGGCCTTGGCGGCCGTCTGCGGCGGCGCGGCGCTGCGGGTCGACGGCGCGGTGGCCGGTACCGCCTGCTTGGCCGTGCTCGGCGCCGTCTGGGGCGCCGCGCTGGTCGCGGGCGCCGACGAGGGCGAGGGCGAGGGCGCCGCGGCCGCGGGTGAAGGGGAGTTCGCCGACGTGGCCGTCAGCGGTTTGGCCTCAGCGGCCGGGGACGCGTTGGCCTGGGCCGCGCAACCGGCGGTGACGCCCGCGAGGGCGAGCGCCGCGCCGGACTTGGCCAGGACACGGGATATTCGTCGCAACTGGCACCACCCACTTCTCTCGGACCGTCCGCCCCCACGGCTATGGCAATGCTCTTCGCTGTGGCAACTTCAAGACGACTCGGGAACCGCGCAGGTTGCGGCCGTTATGACCCTGTGCTGAAACAGAGCCGCGCCGAGAAACCGACGCGGCTAGACGCAGGTGTTCTGATTCCACAGCACGATGCCGGGGCGTGCGTGCTCGAATCCGAGCGCGCAGATCGCCGCCGTGCCGAGGATGAAGTACGCCCCGGCCGCCGCCGGAAGGCCGAGCCAGCGCGCGGCCAGGATCCGCAGCACGTGCCCGTGCGCGACCAGGGCCACGTCGCCGTCGTGCGCGTCCGGCGAGCCGGGCAGCACCAGGGGCTTGACTCGCTCGATCACCCGGTCGCAGCGCTCGCCGACCTGATCCGCGCTCTCGCCCGGGGGACCGTCCGGCCCACCGGGGATCACCCCGTCAGACCAGAGGTACCAGCCGGGCCGCTCCTGCTGGATGTCCTTGGTGGTGCGGCCCTCGTAGCCGCCGTAGTCCCACTCCCACAGGTCCGGGTCGACGCCCTGGACCGGCAGCCCGGCCAACTCCGCCGTGCGCCGCGCCCGCGTCGCCGGACTGGACCAGGCCGCGACGATGTCCCGCCCGGACAAAGCTTTTCCGGCCATCCGCGCCCGCGCCTCGCCCTCGGCGGTCAGCGGCACATCCGTGCGCCCGGTGTGCCGTCCGCTCTTCGACCATTCGGTCTCGCCGTGCCGCAGCAGGATGATCTCTCCCATACTGCAACGCTAGCGCTCCCTGGCAGGATGGGCCGCATGGAAGAGACGAACGGGAGCGGACCGCTCGCCGAAGCCCGCGCCATCGACGAGCGGGTGTGGGCCGCGTTCACCGAGGCGACCGGCTTCATGCCGCAGGACGAGGCGCGGGCGCTGTACGCCGCGGCGCTGGCCGGCGCGCTGGTGGGGCCGCTGGTGGAGGTCGGCACGTATCTCGGGAAATCCGCCATCCTGCTGGCCGCGGCGGCCCGGGCGCACGGCCGCAAGCTGCTCACCGTGGACCACCACCGCGGCTCCGAGGAACACCAGCCGGGCTGGGAGTACCACGATCCCGGCCTGGTCGACCCCGAGGTCGGGCTGCTCGACACGCTGCCGGGCGCGCGCCGGACGCTGGCCCGCGCCGGGGTCGAGCGCGACGTCATCCTCATCGTCGGACGCTCGCCCGAGGTGGCCGCGCTGTGGAGCACCCCGCTCGGATTCGTGTTCATCGACGGCGGGCACACGGATGAAGCCGCGCAGGCGGATTACGCCGGTTGGGCGCCCCTGGTGGCTCCGGGCGGCTTACTGGCCATCCACGACGTCTTTCCCGATCCGGCGGACGGGGGACAGGCACCGTTCCGAATCTATCGGCGCGCGCTGGAGTCCGGATGGTTCGCGGAGGATCCGGATTTGAGCGGCACCGGCTCGCTCAGGGTGCTGCGCCGGCTGTGACGCGCCCGCGTTCGGCGCGTCCTAGCGCTTGATGATGACGCCGCCGATGGCCGCGGTGCGCTCGGCCAGCTCCGGGCCGGGGCCGGTGCCGTCCGGGTGCCAGTTGGTGATCGGCACCAGGCCGGGATCGATGAACTCGTAGCCGTCCACCAGTTCGTGCACATGCTGCGCGGTGCGCGGGGTCAGCTCGATCTGGTCCTGCGCCAGCGTCTTGTCCAGGGCGTTGTTGACTTCCTCTGACTCGACCTCGACCACGTGGAAGAGGGCTGCCATGCTGTCCGGCGCGACCCGCTGCATCAGGTAGTCGAGCGCGCGCCTGGCCCGCCGGTCCGAGGCGATGTAATCGAGCATCCCGAACAGCAGCAGGCCGACCGGCTGGTCGAAGTCGAGCTTCCCGATCAGGCCGGGGCGGGAGAGGATGTCCTGCGGCTCGCGGAAGTTGCCGCCGATCACGGTGACCGGCGGTCCTGGCCGGCCGACCAACAGGGCCCTGGCGTGGGCCAGCGAGATCGGGTCGTCGGCCACGTACACGAAGGTGCGGGTGTCCGGGGCGCTCTCGCCGGCCGCCTGGTCGTTGCTGTTGGCGATGGTGATCGCGGCGCCCATCTGGAGGAACTGGCGGATGCCGTGCTCGGCCAGCTTGCGCACGGCGCGGCGGGTGAACGCCTCGGCGGCGCGCGCGGTGATGACGGTGTCCGGACGGGCCTTGATCAGCGCCTCTGCGGCGTCCCTGTCGGCCTTGAAGTGGTCCTTGCCGCCGATCAGGTAGTTGAACATCCGGTTGGGGTGCGGGACCGAGGTGTCGATCTGCGGCGGTTCCCAATTGGAGGCGAGCTCCTGGTCCCAGGGCGTGTGCCCGTCCACCATCCTGCCGCCTCCCCGATCCGTCCGCCGCCGCTTCAGATCTCCGCGCCGCCGACCCTTGTCGGCTCTTCCTGAGAAGGGTACGCCGCGCGGCTGTATCACGGTACCTTTTGGGCCATTCCGATGGCCCGTCTCAGTGCCGGCGGTCGCCCGAGATCGTCTGAGCACTGATTTCACCGTCGTCGACCCCGCCGCGCCTGACGGCTAGTCAGCCGCGGCGGGGCCCGACGGCAGGGCGGGCCCGGGGTGGGGGACCGAGGCCGGCCCGCGTCGTCTCATCGCAGTTCGCGCATTACCGGGACTGCTTTTTTCCACTGCTCTCGCTGCCGTCCGGCCTTCGGCGTCGCTCCCGCTTCGCGGCGGTCACGGCCGCCGAACGCCGACCGGAGGCCGACCCGCCGAATGCAGGCGGGTGCCCCGATCAGGCCAGGTCGTCGAACTCGCCGTCCTTGGCGCCGGCCAGCAGGGCACTGATTTCAGCGCGGGTGTACACCAGCGCCGGCCCGTCGGGGAACCTCGAGTTGCGCACCGCGACCGAGCCGTCCGCGAGCTCGGCGAACTCGACGCAGTTGCCCTGCGAGTTGCTGTGGCTGCTCTTGCGCCAGGCGGCGCCGACCAGGTCGGTCGCCGGAATTCCGTTGTAGGGGGTGGGAATGGTCATCTTCGCTCCCGGATTCAGGTTCCGCTTCGGTGGGTGGACCCGTCAGGGCTGATGGTTCCGGCCGCGGCGGGATGTGGGGGATGTAGGAACGTCCGCCGGGGGACTAGAGCCGTCGCGCGCCGGTCCCGGACACGCTGTAGGTGCGGGAGCGTCTGATGGCTCACACGGTACGTCCCATGCAGAAGATACTGCGGATGCGAGTGCTGATGCACGTGCATCCGCAAAAAATCTGGAAATCTTCATGGTTCCGCCCCTGGCGAATCCTGGCGCACGTCAAGAAGGCCCTTCCCACGCGGGGGAACGGCCCAGAGTCGATCTTCTGACGGTGTTTCAGCGATCTTGCCGCGCCTACCGATGCGGCCGCATTTGCAGATGCCCGGTCGATCGGCCGGGCTCCCTGGATCGCGCTGGGGAACTCGAGAAGGAGCCGCGGCGCGGGCGCCTGGATACGAGAGTGCCGCCGGCAAGCCCGATTGCGCGGCGGCTCAGTTCACTCGAAACGAGGCAGGTACGCCTCGTGCCTGCTGTGGTGCTTGAACGTTCGTGCTCTGCGAGTGCTTCGACGCGGTGGCGTCACTGCACGTCGAAGCGCGCCCAGACGACCTTTCCGGTCGGCTCGTGGGACCAGCCCCAGGCGGCGGACAGCGCGTCCACCAGCAGCAGGCCACGGCCGGACTCGGCGGTGTCCCCGGCCTGCTCCGGGGTCGGAGGCAGCGGGCTTCCGTCCGCGACGCGGCAGGTCACGGCCCTGCCGTCGTACTCGAGGTCGAGCCTGATCCCGGCGCCGGCGGCCGCCCGCCGGTCCCCGCGAGCGTGCAGCAGCGCGTTCGTGATCAGCTCGGAGATCACCAGGTCCACGTCGTCGGCGAGGGCGGCGAGCCGCCACTCGGCCAGCGCGGCGGTGGCGAACCTGCGGGCCGTGCCGGCCGACTGCGGCGACGCGGGAAGGTCGAGGCCGGCACTGCGTACCGGTTCCCCCGGCCGATCCTCGTCGGCGCGCGTGGACTCAGACTGCATGGAGGTTGCGATGGACATATGGGCGTCCGTGGGGTCGAGGCGGATGAGGCGACGACTGTGCTGGTGGTGCCTGCCGTTCTCGGCTTGCTCGCTGGTAGTACACGGTGTGGCGGTACTCCGTTCGCGCTCCGGTGGGTGCGGCACACGCTCGGTGTGAATCAGCATTCGCCCATTCTTGGGATTTAGCAAGAGCCGATGCAACTGCAAACGTAGCGAATGCCGATGCAAGTGCATCGTAGCGCCGAGTGACGTCTTGTCACGCCCTGTTGCTCGAAGAGAACTTCAATTCTCCGGGGGACGGTGGCAGACTGGCTCCACGCCGGACGCCGCGACGCCGCGTCCGCGCCGTCGGGCGCTACACCTCGCCCGGCCGTGAGAGCAGCGGGAACCGGTAGAACAGACGCCGCGCGGCAGCGCCCGTACGGCCCCGGACGGGGAGAGGGAGCGGATGGACGGAGTCGGCGACAGCTCGACGGTGCGCCGCATACTCCTCGGATCCCTGCTACGGCGGCTGCGTGAGTCCAAGAACATCTCGATGCGTGAGGCCGGCTACCACATCCGGGCCACCGAGTCGAAGATCAGCCGCCTGGAGACCGGAAAGGTCTCGTTCAAGGAGCGGGACGTCGAGGACCTGCTGACCTTCTACGGCGTGCTGGACGGCAAGGAGCGCGACCAGGTGCTCGACCTGGTGCGCGAGGCGAACGCGCAGGGCTGGTGGCACAGCTTCAGCGAGGTGCTGCCGTCCTGGTTCGAGGCCTTCATCGGCCTGGAGTCGGCGGCCTCGGTCGTGCGCACCTACGAGGTGCAGTTCGTGCCCGGACTGTTGCAGTGCCCGCAGTACGTCGACGCTGTGCTCTCCTCGAACCGGGCGCAGAGCACGACCGACCTCAGGCGCCGGATCGAGCTGCGCCAGCGACGGCAGGCCGCGCTCGAGCGGGACGACGCGCCGATCCTGTGGGTGGTGCTGGACGAGGCGGCGCTGCGCCGCCCGATCGGCGGGCCCGAGGTGATGAAGGCTCAGATCGCCTACCTGATCGAGCAGGCGGAGCGGCCGAACATCACGATCCAGCTGCTGCCGTACTCGGTGGGCGCGCACGCGGCCGAGGGCGGCGCCTTCACGCTGCTGCGGTTCGCCGAGGCCGACCTGCCGGACGTGGTCTACCTCGAGCACCTGACCGGCGCGCAGTACATCGAGCGGCCGGAGGACGTGGAGCAGTATGCGCGGGCGATGGACCGGATCTCCGTGGACGCGCTGCATCCCGAGGCGACGCTGGAAGCCCTGAAGGCGTTGCTCAACCCCTGATTCGGTGGGCTCGCGGCCGGACTCGGCCGCGCGCCGTTCGGCCCTGTGCTGCCGTGTGGGGGCCGTCTGGCGCCGTCGCGCGCCCCCATCGAATCAGCGCGCTGAAACGCAGGACTCGGCGACGCACTCGACCGGCAGCGGCATCGGCAGGGCCTCGCCGCCGAAGACCGCGCGCGTCGCCGGCTCGCCGCCGAGCGCGGCCAGCGCGAGCAGCATCGAGCCGGCTGTCCACGAGGTCTTCTCCTGCGGCCAGATCGCTAGGTCGGCGAACACGTAGCCGGTCCAGTACATCCCGTCTTCCTCGTCGCGCAGCTGCGTGCTGATATCGGCCAGCAGTCGGCGTGCCTGCCGCTCCCGGCCGACCGCCCACAGCGCGATCGCCAGCTCGCAGCTCTCGCCTCCGGTCACCCACGGATGGTCGTCCACACAGCGGACGCCCAATGACGGGACGACGAACCTGTCCCAGTCCTCGTCGATACGCCGCCGGGCCGCCTCGTCGCGCAGCACCGTGCCGAGGACCGGGTAGTACCAGTCCATCGAGTAGCGCTCTTTCGGCGTGAACCGCTCGGGGTGCACCGTGAGCGCGTGGCCGAGCCGGGAGAGGGCCAGTTCCCACCCGGGCTGGTTCTCGCCGAGCGCGGTCGCGGTGGCGACGGCGCATCGCAGCGCCTGGTACATCGAGCTGCACCCGCTCAGCAGCGCCTCGTCGCCGTCCGGGTTCCAGCGGATCGCGCCGTCGGCGCGCTGGTGCCGCAGCACGAATTCGATGGCTGCGACGACGGTCGGCCACAGCTCGGCCAGGAAGCGGCGATCCGCGGTGGCGAGGTAGTGGTGGTAGACGCCGACCGCGGGATACGCACTGAAGTTCGTCTCGCGCGTCTTGTCGGTGACTGCGGCCACTGATACGCCCTCAGGCGTATCAGCGTAGTTCGCGAACCAGGAACCGTCAGCGTTCTGCGTCCGGGCCAGCCACAGATACGCGCGGCGCGCCGCCTCGTGTTCGCCCGCGGCGTCCAGGGCCATCGCGGACTCGACGTGGTCCCACGGGTCGAGCTTGTCCCCGGCGAACCACGGAATGGCGCCGTCCGGCCGCTGCAGGGCCCTGATGCCACCGACGGTCCTGGCTATGCCGGGCGCGTCGAGCAGCCCGGCCGCGATCAGCTGCGCGGCCGTCATGCGCTCTTGACGGCGTAGACGACCAGGCTCTTGCCGAGCACCGGATTGAGCATCGCCTCGCCGACGCGGGTCAGCTTCGGCGCCTTCATGATGTCCCATACCAGCAGCTTGTGATACAGCCGGACCGGCGCGGCCTTCTCGTTGTCCACGCCGAGCGCGCACTTGAGCCACCAATACGGCGAGTGCAGCGCGTGCGCGTGGTGCATGGCGTAGGGGCGCAGGCGCTCGGACTTGAGCCTGCGCAGCACCTGGCTGCGCTGGTAGATCCGGACGTGGCCGCCCTCCACCTCGTGGTAGGCGTCGGACAGCGCCCAGCAGACCTTCTCGGGGAACCAGCGCGGGACGGTCACCGCGATCCGGCCGCCGGGTTTCAGGACCCTGCGCAACTCGGCGAAGGCACGCGCGTCGTCATGTAAGTGTTCGAGGACTTCCGCGGCGACGACCACGTCGAACGAATCGTCGGGGAATGGGAGCCGGTACGCGTCCCCGCGGACCGCCACCGCTCGCGCGTCCGCCGGAACCTCGCCCTGCGCGCGCATCGCCGCGAACATGGCGTTGACCGACTCGATCTCAGCGAGCGAATAGTCGAGCGCGACGACGTCCGCCCCCTTGCGCAGCAGGGCGAACGCGTGCCGTCCACCGCCGCAGCCCAGGTCAAGCACCCGGTCGCCCGGCCCGACCGGGAACCGGTCGAAATCGACGGTCAGCATGCGGGGGAGCCTTCCTGTGCGAGCTTCTCGAGCTCGGCGTCTGCGAACCCGTGTTCTGAGAGGCGGCCGTCGCCGAGCGCGTGATCCGGGCTCTGCGATGCGCCGCCGCCGCGCCGCGCGTCAATGTGTACCTGATAGCGCTCGGCCGTGGCCACGGCGGCCGCACGCCAGGTGAACCGGGACGCGGCACGCTCACGGGCGGCCGCGCCGAGCCGGGCGCGCAGCTGCGCGTCGCCGAGCACGCGGGTCAACGCCGCGGCCAGCGCCGGCGCGTCGCCCGGCGGCACGGCGAGCGTGGTCTCGCCGTCGGCCCCGGCCACCTCGGGGATCGCGCCGCCGGTCGTGGAGACCAGCGGCAGCCCGACGGCCATGGCCTCGACGGCGGGAAGTGAAAAGCCCTCGTAGATGGAGGGCACGCAGGCGGCTTCGGCGGAACGCAGCAGCTCGATCAGCTCGTCCTCGCTGATCCCGGAGACGAACCGGATGTAGGGCTCAAGGCCGTAGCGTTCGATCGCCCGGCTGACCGCGCCGCCCTCCTTCGCGGCGCCGACCACGACGAGCTGCGCGTGATCGTGCTCGGCGCGTACCTTCGCGAACGCTTCTACGAGCACTGCCAGCCCCTTGAGCGGCGAGTCCGCGCTGGCCGTGGTCACGATCCGGCCGGGCACCTTCGCCACGGCGGGCGAGGGCGAGAAGCGCTCGACGTCCGTGCCGATCGGGATCGTGGTGATGCGCTCAGGCGGTACCCCGAGGTATTCGGTGATCTGCGCCGCCGAGGACGAGGACACCGTGATGATCTCGGGCAGCCGGCGGGCCACCCGGGCCTGCATGCGCGTGAAGCCGTACCAGCGGCGCAGCGAGATCCGGCGGAAACCGCGCGCCTCGGCCAGCTCCAGCCCCCGGTCGACTTGGACCGGGTGGTGCACGGTGGCGAGGGTCGGGAAGCCGAGCCGGGGCAGCCGCAGCAGGCCGGTGCCGAGGCACTGGTTGTCGTGCACCACGTCGAACTCGCCGTGGCGCGCGGCCAGCAGGCGTGCGGCCCGCAGCGAGAAGGTGCGCGGCTCGGGGAAGCCGGCGGTCCACATCGTGCCGACTTCCAGCAGATCGATCAGGTCCCGGTACTCGCCGGGCCGCGGCGTGCGGAAGGGGTCCGGCTCGCGGTAGAGGTCGAGGCTGGGCACCGGGGTGAAGCCGACGCCCTCGTCGAGGATCGGATACGGCTGGCCGGCGAGGACCTCTACCCGGTGGCCGAGTGCGGCCAGCTCGCGGGAGAGGTTGCGTACGTAAACCCCTTGGCCGCCGGAGAATGGATTGCCGCGGTAACACAGCAGCGCGATACGCAGCGAACCCTGCGCTGCCTGCGCGTTCGCCACGCTCCGGGCGCCGGACTGCCCGACCTGATCCACGTCCGACTCCCTGGGTGCCGCCGCGAAAAGTGAATGCTACTACGGGCGGATTATGCTACCAGGCAGTAACAACTCGGGGCGTGCCACCCCGATCGCGGATCACCGCTCCTCAGGGCCGCCGAGCACCGGCTTGACGTCGATAACCGGCGTACCGTCGAGAGCTTCCAGGTCGTGCACCCGGAGGCTCAGCCCGGCCACCTCCGCGATACGCACCCGATGCAGCCCGATCGGGTTCGGCCGGTCCGGCGAGCGGGTGCTGAACACCCCGGTCTCCGGCCGGTCGGTCTCTCCGCGCGGGTGTACCGCCAGCACGTCGCGCCGCGCCTGGTCCAGCCAGGTGAGCACCAGCACATCGGTATCCGCCCGCAACTCTTGAGCCGCACGGGCGAACTCAGGTGCGAAGTCGAGCCACGCCTCGGGGGCGCCCTCGTCGCCCTGCCTCGGCGCGTCCTCGCGGCGCTTGAGTGGAGACCGGACTCGGCCGACGGGCCGGACGGAGAACTGCGCTGCCTCGTCGGTGGAAGCCGCATCCATGGCCGCCACGGTACGCAATCGGTGGCGGCCGTGCTTCTCGGTTCCTGACCGGGTGCGGCGGCCCGCGGGCGACAGTCGTGCGGTGCGGTGCGGTGCGGCGGGCCGGAGCCGGAACGCGGCCTCAGCCGACGGGCGCCGCGACGCCCGCTTGTATACGCCGCAGCAGGTCACGCAGCGTGCGGCGCTCGTCGTCACTGAGCGCGGCCAGCGGCTCGGCGGCGAAGTCCAGGTTCGCCCAGACCTTCCCGCTCACCTCCGCACCGACCGCGGTCGCGGCGACCAGCTTGACCCGCCGATCGGTCGGGCTCGGCTGCCGCGTCACAAGGCCCCGCGCCGCCAGCCGGTCGACCAGGCCGGTGATGTTGGACGGCTCACATTTGAGCACCGTCGCGATCTGGTTCATCGGCACCGGGTGGTCCGCGACCACGCCCAACAGTTTGGCCTGCACGCCGGTGAGGTCGTGAGCCGCGGCCGCGGCCTCGTATTCGTCGTGGAACCGGGTCGACATGTCGGCGATCAGGTCTACGACCTCACGGGTTATCGGATCACGCCGCATGAATCCATGGTACCCGGAAGGTTAAGCAGATGAAATATTTCAAACCCCGGGTCCGGTCAGTACAGTCCTTCGGGCGGGGACAGGCCGGGCGGAGAGGTGGTCGTGATGCGGGCGGCGCTGGTGCGGAAGGGCGGGCAAGAACGCACAGAGGTGCGCGACGACGTGGTGACGCGCGAGGTCGGGTCCGGTGATGTGAGGGTCCGGATTCGGGCCAGCGGGGTGTGCCATTCCGACCTGTCCGCGATGGCCGGCGTGCTGCCGAACAAGAAGCCGTTCGTGCTCGGACATGAGGGCGCCGGCGAGGTCGTCGAGGTCGGCGAACAGGTACCGGGGTTGAGTACCGGCGATCACGTCATCGTGTGCTGGGTACCGCCCTGCGGCAGATGCGCCGACTGCCTGAGCGGCGAGGGGAATCTGTGCACTGAGTTGTTCGCCAAGACTGCGCTGACCGCCAACTTCGCCGTCGACGGCGCGCCGCTGTATGGCATGTGCGGCACGGGCACCTGGGCGCAGGAGGTCGTGCTGCCCTGGCAGTGTGCCGTTCCGGTCGCGAAGGACGTGCCCTTCGACGTCGCGGCGCTGATCGGCTGCGGCGTGACAACCGGCGTCGGCGCGGCGCTGAACACCGCGCGGGTCGAGCCCGGATCCACGGTCGCGGTCATCGGCTGCGGGGGAGTGGGCATCGCGGCGATCCAGGGCGCGCGCATCGCCGGTGCCGCGGACATCGTCGCGATCGACCCGAGCGAAGCCAAGCGCGAACTGGTCGCGCGATTCGGCGCCACCCGGGCAGTCGCCCCGGAAGACGCACGAGCGGCGCGCGAGGAACTGACCGGGAAGCGCGGCTTCGACTACGTATTCGAGTGCGTAGGCCGTGGCGGCCTGGTTCGTCAGGCCTATGACTTGACCCGCCGCGGCGGCGCCGTAGTCGTCGTCGGCGCGGGAGCGCGGGACGATCAGGTCTCGTTCTCGATGGCAGAACTCTTCTACGACAGCAAGCGCATCCTGCCCACCTGGTACGGCGGCGCGGACGTGCGCGTCGAATACGGACGTCTGGTCCGCCTGTGGCGCACCGGACGGCTCGACCTGGAATCGATGATCACAGCGCGGCTGCCGGTCGAGCGCGTCGACGAAGCCCTTGACCAGATGCGCGCGGGAGAGGGCATCCGCTCGATCATCGAGTTCTGATTGGCCGCTCCGAGCCGCCCGCCCTCAGTACGTAAGTCAGCCCTCGTCCGCGGCGGCGCGCAGCTTGGCGAACTCCGCGGCCAGCGTCGCCGCGGTCCAGTGCGCGTTGAGGCCGCTCGGGTTGGGCAGCACCCACAGCCTGCTGTCGGCGATCTTCACGGGCTGCGGGCCGATCGTCGCGTCCTTGCGGCCGAACGCGGTCCGGTAGGCGCCTATCCCGAGGATGGCCACCCAGCGCGGCCGGTATTCGGCGACCTTTGCGGCCAGGATCGCGCCGCCGATCCGCAGCTCCTCCGGCCCCAGCTCGTCGGCGCGCGCCGACGCCCTCGACGCCACGTTGCTCAGGCCGAGGCCGAGGTCGAGCAGTTCTTCCTGCTGCCACGGGCCCAGCAGCCGCGGGGTGAATCCGGAGGCGTGCAGCGCGGGCCAGAACCGGTTGCCCGGGTTCGCGAAGTGCTTGCCGATCGCCGCCGACCACAGGCCCGGGTTGATCCCGCAGAACAGCACTCGAAGATTCGGGCCGAGTACGTCAGGGATCGTCTTCGCCTGCGCCGCGGCCAGCTGCTGCGGGGTCGGCCGGACGCGTCGGGCGGCGCTGTCCGCGATCGGCGGCACGGTTGTCGGGGTTTCGGGCTGGGAGGTCACATCGCCGCACCGTAGCATTCCTCCATGCCAACGCTCGCCGACGTGGTCGGGATTCTGGACGCCGCCTACGATCCGCGCTGGGCCGAGTCCTGGGACGCGGTCGGGCTGGTGTGCGGCGACCCGGCGGCCCAGGTGCACAAGGTGTTGTTCGCGGTCGATCCAGTGGACGCGGTAGTCGAAGAGGCGATCACCTGGGGCGCGGACCTGCTGGTCACGCACCATCCGCTGCTGCTCAAGCCGGTGCACGGCGTCGCGGCGACCAGCTTCAAGGGCCGCGCGGTGCACCGCCTGATCAGCAATGGTGTCGCACTGCTGACCGCGCACACCAACGCGGACGTGGCGAGCCCCGGCGTCTCCGACGCGCTCGCCCGAGCCCTCGACCTTTCGGTGATCGGACCGATCCTGCCCGCGGCCGGTGAGGGCGTCGCGCCGAACGGCTCGGCGGGCCGCGGCTCGGGTTCCGGGCGCGGCCTCGGCCGCTTCGGCGTGCTGTCCGAGCCCGAATCGCTGCGCGCGTTCGCCCAGCGCGTCGCGCTGGCGCTGCCGCCGACCAACGGCGGGGTGCGGGTGGCCGGCGACCCGGAGCGGACCATCCGCCTCGTTGCCGTCTGCGGCGGAGCCGGGGACGACCGCGAGCTGCTCGCGGCGGTGCGCGCGGCCGGGGCCGACGCGTATGTCACCGCCGACCTGCGTCACCACGCTGCCTCCGAAGCGCTCGAGGCCGGTGACTTCGCCGCGCCGGGCACCGGTCCCGCCCTCCTCGACGTGGCGCACTGGGCCAGTGAATGGCCGTGGCTTTCCGATGCCGCCGCGCTGCTGACCGCGGGGCTTGGCGAAATCCGTGAGCACCGCGGGCGCGACAGCGACCGGGAGCGTGAAGGGGGTCCGGAGCGCGGTACCGTTGAGATCCGCGTGTCCCAGCTGGTCACCGACCCCTGGACGTCGCACGCGCCGCAGAAGTGAAGACGAGGACCAGGAAGAGGTGCCAGCTGTGCAAGCCGCGCCCGCCGACCAGCAGCGACTGCTCGACCTTCAGGCGTTGGACTCCAAGCTGGACCAGCTGGCACATCGCCGCCGCACCCTCCCGCAGCTGGCCGAGCACGCCGCGCTGGAGACCCGGGCCGGACAGCTGCGCGACCTGCTCGTCGCCTCCACCACCGCGCAGTCCGACCTGGCCCGCGAGCAGCGCAAGGCCGAGGCGGACGTGGACCAGGTGCGCAGCCGTGCGGAACGGGACCGCAAGCTGCTGGACTCCGGCTCGGTCGGCGCCAAGGAGCTGTCCAACCTGCAAAGCGAGCTGGAGTCGCTGGCCAAGCGGCAGTCAGACCTCGAAGACATCGTGCTCGAGGTGATGGAGCGGGTCGAGGCCGCGGACGCGCGCACCGCCGAGCTGACCAAGCAGCGCGACGAGGCCGAGGCGGACCTCGCGCGGGTGACCACCACGCTGGCCGAGGAGCGGGCCGCGGTGGACAAGGACCTCGCCTTCGCCAAGTCGCAGCGCGACCTGCTGGCCGCGCAGCTGCCCGCCGATCTGCTCGCGCTCTATGAGAAGCTGCGGGCGCAATACGGCGGCATAGGGGCCGCGGCGATCAAGCAGCGCCGCTGCGAAGGCTGCCGGCTGGAGCTGGACATCGCCGAGGTCAACGAGATCCGCGCCGCCGCACCGGACACCGTCCTGCGGCACGACTCCTGCCGCCGCATCCTGGTGCGCACGGCGGAGTCGGGGTTGTAGCAGCCGTGCGCACCCTGATCGTCGAGGCCGACGGGGCGTCGCGGGGCAATCCCGGCGCGGCCTCCTACGGCGCCGTGGTCCGCGACGGCGACACCGGCGAACTGCTCGGCGAGCTGGCCGAGGCGATCGGCCACGCCACCAACAACGTGGCCGAGTACCGCGGCGTGATCGCCGGGCTCGAGGCGGCCGCGCGCATCGATCCGCACGCGCGGGTCGAGGTCCGGATGGACTCGAAGCTCGTGGTGGAGCAGCTCTCGGGCCGCTGGCAGGTCAAGCACCCGGACATGAAGCCGCTGGCCGAGCGCGCCCGCGGGCTCTTTCCGGCGAACGGCGTGACCTTCACCTGGGTGCCGCGCAGCCAGAACAAGCACGCCGACCGGCTGGCGAACCAGGCCCTGGACGCGGCGGCCCGCGGCGAGGTGTGGAGCGCCGAGGTCCTCCCGGCCGGCTCGGGGCCGGCCGCGAGCGCTGCGACCGCGGCTCTCGCGCCGTCAGATCGGTCAGGCCACTCCGGCGCGCAGCTGTCCGCCTCTGACACCGAGGCCGATCGCGGCCGTGCGAGTGCGTGGGCGGTGCCGGCTGCCGGCGCCTCCGCCGATCTCGGCCTGCCGACCCGGCTGCTCCTGCTGCGCCATGGCTCGACTGCAATGACCGGGGAGAAGCGGTTCTCCGGGCTCGGCGGCGATCCGGAACTGATCCCCGATGGCCTAGCCCAGGCAGGGGCAGCCGCGCGACGGTTCGCCACCGCCGACGGCTCCGGTGATCCCCGATACGGCCGCATCGATGCGATCATCACCTCGCCGCTGCGCCGCACCCAGCAGACCGCGTTCGCCGTCGCCGGAGCCGCCCATATCGAACCGCGGGTGGAGGAAGGCTTCCGGGAGCTGGACTTCGGGGCCTTCGAGGGACTGACCTTCGCCGAGGCCCGCGCGCAGTACCCCGACCAGCTCGCCGCCTTCCTCGCCTCCACCGCGAGCCCCGCGCCCGGCGGGGAGTCCATCGAACAGGTGGCGGCCCGAGCGGCGGTCGCCCGGGACCAGGCCCTGGCCCGGTTTCCCCGCAAGACCGTGCTGATCGTCACACATGTCACGCCGATCAAGACGCTGCTGTGCCAGGCCCTCGGCGCGCCGCTGGACTCGGTCCACCGGATGGAGCTGGCCGCGGCCTCGCTCAGCGTGATCGATTACTACGGCGATGGCGTGACCAACGTGCGCTGCATCAACGACACAGCACACCTCTATCTATAGGCGCCGATCCGTAGACACCGTCAGATCTCCGCCACGACGACGTCGAACGAGCCGGGTGCCGCGCCGGGCTCCACCCGGAACCCGAGGTCGCGCAAGGCGTCCGCGAACTCCTCCGGCGTCTTCGGCTCGGCGCCGGCGCGCAGCAGGGCCCGCACCAGTCGTCCTTTCGTGGCCTTGTTGAAGTGGCTCACGACCGACCGCTTGAGCACGCCGCCGACCATCCGCTCGTGCATCACCCGGACCGTCACGGTCCGCGCGGCCGGCCGCCACATCCCGGTGTAAGCCGTGGACCTTAGATCGACCACGAGATGTTCATCGACGAGCTCTGTCAGCGGTCCGATCAACGCCTTGCGCCAGACCGCGGTCACCGAGCCGACCCGCGGCAGCTTCACTCCCGCGGAGCAGCGGTAGTAGGGAATGCGGTCCGACGGCCGAAGCACGCCCCAGAGCCCGGAGAATACAAGCACTGAGTCCTCGGCCCGCCGGTACGCCTCCGGGTCCTGTGTGCGCAATCCGGGCAGGTCAAGCGCCTCGTACAACACGCCGCGGTACACGTCGGCGGCGGGTGCGGCGGGCGCCTTGTCAATGATCTGATTGTATGCGAGCTCCTCGCGCTGACCCTCGCTCAGGCCCAGCGCCGCGAGCGCGGCGGCCGTCGGGCCGCGGCTCAGCCGGATCAAGGCGGTGACCAGCGCGTCCCGGGTCGGCGCGAGCCGCGGCAGCACCAGGGAACCGGAGATCACCGGTTCCGCGTCCGTCGGGACGGCCTTCCCTTCGGACGGCGGTACGAAGATGAACATTCTGGAACGATTCTCCGGCAAGGGTAGCTTTCGGCCTGGGGAACTCTAGCCCACGTTCTAAACTGCCGCTGGTCGACGCGGCGGGGTCCGATCCGAGTCGTACGATTGCGTCCGAGGAAACTGGGGAGACGACAGCCCATGTCGCAGCTGAACCGCCGGACTCTCTACGTTGTCCTCGGCTGGTTCGCGAGTCGGATCCCCCTCTACCTGATGACCACCGGTCACCTGTGGTCCTGGTACGGACGCAAGAGCATCGGCGACATCACGGTCTACCTGCGCTGGGTGGACGGCTCCCTCAAGCACGGCGCGCTGCCGGTGGGCGACAACAGCTGGCAGTACCCGCCGCTGGTCGGCCCGCTGCTGCTGTTGCCGAAGGTGCTGCCGGGAGCCGACTACCAGGGCGAGTTCGTCCGGTTGGCGTTCATCGCGGACGCGCTCGTGATCCTGGTGCTGCTGTGGACCGCGCGGCGGCGCGAGAGCTGGCTCGGCCCCTGGTTCTGGATCCTGAGCGTGCCGTTCCTCGGCCCCATCATCTACGGGCGCTTCGACGTCTTCTCCGCGATGCCCGTCGTCGCCGCGCTGGCGATTCTCGGCAAGGGCGTGCCGGTGCCGGGCGCCGCGGACGGCCGCAAGCAGCTCAACGGACGCCGCTGGATCGCCGGCTCGCTGGTCGGCATCGGCACCGCGATCAAGATCTGGCCGGGCCTGACCGTGTTCGGCCTTCCGCGCACCAAGCGCGGCTGGCAGACCATCGCCACCGCCGCGTTCGCCGCCATCGCCGTGACGCTGACGTGCATGTTCGCCTTCCGTAACGGCTCCTGGTTCCTGCACACCCAGGGCCACCGCGGCATCGAGATCGAGAGCATCTGGGCGGTGCCGTTCCTGCTGGCCAGGCGTGCGGGCGTCTGGCACGGCCGGATCCACGGCCACTACGGCTCGCTCGAAGTGCTCGGGACCGGCGCGGGCTTCGCCGGGAAGGTCGCGATCGCCTCCACGGTGCTGGTCTTCGCGCTGCTGGCCTGGTGGTGGTGGCGCAAGCAGTGGCGGCCGACGGTGGTCGCCGACGCGACGCTGGTCGCCACGCTGCTGATGATCGTCACCAGTCGGGTGATCAGCCCGCAGTACCTCATCTGGCTGCTGGCCACCGCGGCCTTCTGCCTGCTGTCGAAAGACACCTCGCAGCGGCGCAGCGCGCTGCTGATCCTGGTGTCGCTGCCGATCACGCAGTGGATCTTCCCGTACAACTTCACCTCGCTGATCCACTTCCACCTCAGCGCCATCCTGGCGGTCACCCTGCGCGACGCCCTGCTGCTGGCCGCCGCGGCGATCGGCTTCATCGACCTGTGGCGCGACACGGTGACCGGACCGTTCCTGCCGTGGCGCAACCGCACCGCGGCGCCGGTCTCGGACGCGTCCGCCGACGGTCCGGGGGCGACCGCAGGCGAGGCCGGAGAGGTCGGGGAAGTCGGGGAGAAGGAGCAGGAAGGGGCCGTCGCGCGCAAGGGGCAGGAGAGCGTCGCGGCGCAAGAGACCGAGGCCGCTCACGCCGTGAGCACCGCGGCACACCAGCCCGCGGGAACGGCAGAAGCTGCATCGGCTTGATCTAGCCGCTACGCTGCGCGCTGTGCCCCGCCGAGTCCTGGTGATCGACAGCGCCGACGCGCCCGATGAAGCGCGTGCCGCGCTGCGCAAGGGCTTCGACGCCGTCCGCGCCGAGTTCGCGCTGCCCGCCGAGTTCCCGCCCGAGGTCTTGGAAGACGCCGAACGCGCGGCGCGCGGCGTCCACGATCCGGAGCCCGGCCGGGCCGATCACACCGACCTCCCCCTGATCACCCTCGATCCGCCGGGATCGATGGACCTCGACCAGGCCATGTGGATCGAGCGGCGCGGCTCCGGCTTCCGGGTCTGGTACGCGATCGCCGACGTGGCCGCCTTCGTGCGCCCGGGCTCGCCGATCGATCTCGAGGCGCGGGCCCGGGTCGAGACGATCTACCTGCCGGACGGCCGGGTTCCGCTGCACCCGCCGGTGCTCTCCGAGGGCGCCGCCTCACTGCTGCCCGACCAGGACCGGCTCGCCGTGCTGTGGCAGATCGACCTGGATTCCTCCGGCGACATGACCTCGGTCGAGGCGCGGCGCGCGCTCGTGCGATCGCGGGCGCGGCTCGACTATCCCCAGATGCAGCGGGAACTGGACGCCGGGACCGCGCCCGAGGTGATGCGACTGCTGCGCGAGGTCGGCACGCTGCTGCGCGACCGCGAGGCGCTGCGCGGCGGCATCAGCCTTAACGCCCCGGTGCAGCAGGTGGTCGCGGACCAGGACGGCTGGCGGCTCGAGTACCGCGCGCCGCTGCCGGTCGAGGAGTGGAACGCGCAGATCTCGCTGCTCGCCGGGATCGCCGCGGCCGATCTCATGTTGTACGGCGAGGTCGGCGTGCTGCGGGTGCTGCCGGAACCCGGGGACGCGACCGTGGGCCGGCTGCGCCGCGCGGCCCGCGCCCTCAAGGTGCGCTGGCCGGACGGCGAGCCCTACGCCACGCTGATCCGGCGGATGGACCCGGCCCGGCCGCGGCATGCGGCTTTTCTCACCGAGGCCACCTCGCTGCTGCGCGGGGCCGGCTACGAGGTCTTCGACGGCCAGATTCCGCCGCGGCCGGTGCACGCGGCGCTGGCTACGCAGTACGCGCACGTTACCGCGCCGTTGCGGCGGCTGGTCGACCGCTTCGGCACCGAGATCTGCGTGAGCCTCTGCGCGGGCGGCGAGGTGCCGGACTGGGTGTGTGAGGCGCTGCCGGCGCTGCCCGAGCTCATGGACGCGGGCGACCGGCGGGCCAAGGCGGTCGAGCGCGCCTGCGTCGACCTGGCCGAGGCGGTGCTGCTGCGCGACCGGGTCGGCGAGGTGTTCGAGGGTGTGGTGCTGGACCTCAACGACCGCGTGGACTGGGATCGCAACGGCAAGCCGGACGCGGGCGTGGTGATGCTGCGCGAGCCCGCGGTGATAGCGCGGCTCGACGGTCACGACCTGCCGCAGGGCGCTGAGCTGCGGGTCCGGCTGGTCTCCGCGGACCCGGCGAGCCGGCGGGTGCTGTTCGACTGGATCGACGCGGTCTGAGTCGGCTAGGTGAGACCGCGCCGCGGTCGTATTCTGCCTGACAGCAGGTTCCGGCTCAGGTCGGCTAAGGGGGGCTCGCAGATGATCGAAACCGTCGTCATCGTGGCGATCGCGGCGATGGGGACGTCGTCGGTCGCGCGCACCGTGCGCGGAAGCATCAACGACC
Source organism: Actinocrinis sp. (assembly GCF_035650855.1). Classification (GTDB taxonomy): domain Bacteria; phylum Actinomycetota; class Actinomycetes; order Streptomycetales; family Catenulisporaceae; genus Actinocrinis. The sequence continues at coordinate 25,360 of NZ_DASRGV010000086.1, forward strand.
GGCGCAAGGCCAGGGAACGCGCGCTGCGCGGTCCCGAACCGGTATGCGGGTGCGGACATCACCTCTCGTTCCACGACGCGTCGACCGGACTGTGCCACGCCCAGGTCTCGGTGAAGGTGCCCAACGAGGCATCAGACGGCACGCACAAGGAATTGGTCACCTGCACCTGCCGTCGCTACATCGGCCCCGAACCGCTCGGCGGGTACTTCGCTCCGGAGATCACCGCCTGAGCGACGGCCTTCCTCGCCCGCGCGGGCGAGCGCCCGAGGGCGCGAAGAACGGGAAGTCGGCTGGTATTACAGTGGAAGGATGCTTGTCGAGGAACCGCTGTCCAGCCGTGCGATCGCAGCCGCGGACGAGCCCGCGCAGGAGCGGCTCGACCTGCCGACCGTGCTGGCGGCACTGGCCGATCCCGGGCGGCTGGCGATCGTGCGCGCCCTTGCCGCACAAGGCGAGGAATGCTGCAACAAGGTCGGCGAGCTGGCTGGGCTCACGGTCGGCAAGTCGACGCTCTCGCACCACATGAAGGTGTTGCGCGAATCAGGGGTCACCAGCACCCGCGCCCAGGGAACGCACCGGTACGTCTCGCTGCGGCGCGCGGAGCTCGACGAGGCGTTCCCGCAGCTGCTGGACGCGGTGCTCGGCCAGGTGGCTCCGCTCTGACTCGCACTGAGCGAAACCACCCGGCGTTAGCTCAGTCCGCGGTCAGCGGGCCGCGAACTGGTTGACCACCGGCAGAGCCTTGTCGCTGAAGTCGAAGGCCGCCTGGTTCTCCCAGCCGTCGCCGGAGGACGCGTTGGTCGGGTCCCAGCCGTTGCCCGCGACCACTGTCCAGGTGGGCTCCCAGTAGAACGCCCCGAGGCCGAGGCCGTTCGGCACCGCCTGCACGATCGAGAGCACGTCGCGGAAGTTCGCCGCCTGGCCCGCGGAGCTGGCCGCGTAGCCGGGGTCGAGGGTGGTGTTCGACGAGGTCACCGAGTTGGTCTCGGAGTCGCCGTTGGCCAGCGTCCACGGGTACGCGGTCTCGGCGACCATCACCGGCTTGCCGTACTTCGCGGCCAGGCCGTTGAGGTCGGTCTGCAGCACGTCGAGCCGACCGTGCCAGTAGTCGTAGTACGAGATGCCGATCACATCGAACGACACTCCGTCACTGATCGCCGTGCTGTACCAGCTCTCCAGCGTGGAGAGGCTGTCCGAGGCGGCCAGGTGCAGCACGATCTTCGCGGACGAATACGCCGCCCGCACCCCGGCCACGCCCTGCTTGAGCAGCGCGGCCAGCTGCGACCAGCTGGAGGTCGAGCCGTCCGGCCACAGCATGCCGGCGTTGATCTCGTTGCCGACCTGGACCATCGCCGGCGGCGTGCCCTGCGCGACCAGGTCGCCGACGACCTGCTTCGAGTAGGCGTACACCTGGCTCTCCAGCTGGCTGAGCGAGTCCGCGGACCAGGCCGCCGGGGTGGTCTGGTGACCGGGGTCGGCCCAGGTGTCGGAGTAGTGCAGATCCAGCAGGATCGGCAGGCCGTACGTGCTGTAGGCCTCCTTCGCCGAAGCCAGCAGCGTCGCCTCGTTGTTCATCCCGTCCTGCGGGTTGACCCAGACGCGCAGCCGGACGTAGTCCATGCCGCCGTTCTTGAGGATCTGCAAGGCGTTCTGCTTCGTGCCCGAGCTGTTGTAGTAGACCCCGCCGAGCTGCTCGCCGCGGTAGAGGCTGGAGGTGTCGCCGCCGCGGATCGCCACGGGCGCCGAACCGGCCGTGAACGTGACGTCGTCGTAGTTCGTCCACGCGTTCGCGGCGCTGCTCGAGTAGAGGTTGATGGTGCACTGGTTGTTGGACACGTACACGTAGTCCACGATGTGCAGCCAGTTGCCGTCCGAATCGACGGGTACGTATGTCGTCTTGGTCGAGCTACCGCAGCCGGACAGCGAGATGTAGTTCGAGCTGCCGGTGTCGTTCGAGCGCACGTAAACGCCGAGCGTGTAGTAGCCGTTCGTGATGTTGGTGATCGTCTGATACGTGTCGACCGCGTAGGCCGAGGACGACCAGTGCGCAAGGCGGTACGAACCCGAGTGCCCGCCGGACTCGGTGTAGTCGGCGGAGGTGGTTCCGCTACTCGACCAGCCGGTGGGCGATGCGACACCCGCTCCGTCGGCCTCGAAACCGGGATTGGCGACCGTCGGCGTGCTGGTGGTGGCGGAGGCCGGGAGCGCCACGAGCGGGGTCGCGGCGAGCGCGGCGGCGAGGGGAAGGGCGAGGCTGAGGGTGCGGCGGCGATGGCGGCTGCGGCGGGTGTCGCGCGGGCCGGACGGATGACGCGTCATTGCGACTCCTGAGATCGACAGGTGAGGGTGAACGATCCTGGCGCGTTGCGTTCTCACCCGGGGTCGGACGGCGGCCCTTCGTTCCGCGCGCCGTTTCGCTCCGCTAGGCTGGGAGCGCTCCCAATCCGGGCAGCAGCATTTGTAGCACCACAGTGCGGGCTATGTCGATGGACTACTGCGGATCCGCAGGTAAGAGGCTGGGAGCGTACCCAACTGCCACGGCGATGAGGGCGCCGAGCGCGGCCCACACGTAGGCGCTGCCGATCGCCTGCTCCCACCAGGCCCAGTGCATCTCCCGGTTCTCGGTCCCCGGGAACCACCACTGGGGGGAGGAGAGGAAGAGGATCAGACCGCCGCCGAAGAGGGCGAGCGCGGCGCGGTTGCGGGCCCGGTACGCCGCCAGCAGTCCGGTCAGCACGATGGGCGCCGCCCACACCCAGTGGTGCGACCAGGACACCGGGGAGAGCAGCAGCGTCGTGCAGGCGGTCAGGCTGAGCGCGAGCAGTTGACGGTTCGCGCGCGCCGCGCGGAAGACCGCCACGACGCCGACGATGCCGACCATCGTGGCCACCACGAGCCACACGTCGTGCTCTGCGTTACCGGTCAGATGAGTGCGGTACAGGAAGCCGTTGAGCGACTGGTTTCCGGCGAACACCAGCGGGCCGATCCGGCCGGTGTCGAACACCATCTTGGTCCAGTACTCGTGCGAGTCCTGCGGAGCGCACAACACGCCGAGGCCGGTGACGACGAAGAAAGACGCGATCGACGTGATCGCCGCGCGCCACTGCCTGCGGGCGACGAAGTAGAGCACGAAGATGGCCGGGGTCAGCTTGAGCGCCGCGGCCAGGCCCACCAGCGCGCCGCGCGGCCAGCCAACCGGCTTGCCCGCGGCCCGCCACCAGGTGGCCGGCGACAGGCAGTCGAACGCGACCAGCGCCATCAGGATGACATTGATCTGACCGTATGCCAGGTTCGTGCGCAGCGGCTCGAACAGCGCCGCGACCGGCAGCAGCAGCGCCGCCAGCCGCCAGGACCGGCCCGCGGCTGCGATCCCCGCGGTGCGCAGGAACAGCGCGATCACCGACAGCAGCAGGCCGAGCGTGATCGCGGTGATCAGGATGCCGGCCACCCGCGCGGGCACCATGGCCAGCGGCGACATCACGATGGCGGAGATCGGCGGGTAGGTGAAGCCGAGGTTGAGGCCGTTGCGGGTGAGTGGCAGCTGGCCGTAGAGGTCCTTGTTGTCGAGCCAGGCGCGCCCGCCGAGCCGGTAGACGTTCAGGTCGACCCGGTAGACGTCGAAGTTGAGCTTCCCCTTGCTGACGGTGATCAGCGAGACGGCGAACACGAGCAGCACAAGGGCGCACAGGGCGACTGTCCGTCCTCTGCCTTTGCCTTGCGACTGGCCGACCGGTTGCTGCTCTTCCTGCCGGCTCTCCCGCAATACCGCCACGCTGCGCGCCCCCATGGTCCCGACTAACCCCGCTTGTCCACGTGGTGCGATCAATGAGCGCGTCGATGCTATCTGAAGCGGTACGTCCCGTGGCGCGAAGGGGCGGGCCGTGGCGCCGGGCGCGGGCGCGGGAAAGCCGCTCGACCGAGGAAATGCTGAGGGAGTATCATTATTTTCGATTCGATTAGTTGAGCTAAGGAAACCGCTTGTCCGAGCCCAGCCCACGGCGACGCCAGCTCATCCTGGCGATCTGCTGCATGAGCCTGTTCATCGTCGCGATCGACAACACGATCGTGAACGTCGCGCTGCCGTCCATCCAGCACGACCTGCACGCCCCGGTCTCCGGCCTGCAGTGGATCATCGACGCCTACACCCTCGTCCTGGCCAGCCTGCTGATGCTGGCCGGCTCGACCGCGGACCGGCTCGGCCGGCGCCGGATCTTCCAGCTCGGCCTGGTGCTGTTCACCCTCGCCTCCGCGCTGTGCTCCGCCGCGCCGTCGCTCGGCTGGCTGGTCGCCTTCCGCGCGCTGCAGGCCGTCGGCGGCTCGATGCTCAACCCGGTGGCGATGTCGATCATCAGCAACACGTTCACCGACGCCAAGGAGCGGGCCCGCGCGATCGGCGTGTGGGGCGGCGTGGTCGGGCTGTCCATGGCGGCCGGCCCGGTGCTCGGCGGCCTGCTCGTGCAGGCGGTCGGCTGGCGGTCGGTCTTCTGGGTCAACATCCCGGTCGGCGTCGCGGCGCTGGTGCTCACCGCCCTGTTCGTGCCCGAGTCACGGGCGCAGCGCGGGCGCAGGCCCGACCCGATCGGCCAGATCCTCGTCATCGCGGTGCTCGCCGCCGTGACCTACGCGATCATCGAGGGCCCCGACCACCGTTGGACCTCGCCGCTGATCCTGGGCCTGTTCGCGTTCACCGCGGCCGGCGTGGCGGCGCTGGTGCGCTACGAGTCGAGGCGTGAGGAGCCGCTGATCGAGCTGCGCTTCTTCCGCTCGATACCGTTCAGCGGGGCCACCGTGATCGCCGTCTGCGCCTTCATCGCGCTGGCCGGCTTCCTCTTCATCAACACGCTCTACCTCCAGGACGTGCGGGGCTTCTCCGCGATGAAGGCCGGACTGATGACGCTGCCGATGGCCGCGATCACGGCAGTCTTCGCGCCGCTGTCCGGCCGCCTGGTCGCCGAGCGCGGCGCCCGCGGCCCGCTGCTCGCGTCAGGGATCTTCATCGGCGTGACGGGCCTGTTGTTCCTGTCCGTCACGAACACGACCTCGCTGCTCTACCTCGGCATCGTGTACGCGTTGTTCGGTTTCGGCTTCGGCGTGGTCAACGCGCCGATCACCAACACCGCGGTCTCAGGCATGCCGCGGGCGCAGTCGGGCGTCGCCGCCGCGGTCGCTTCGACGAGCCGTCAGGTCGGGCAGTCCCTCGGCGTCGCGCTGATCGGGACCGTGGCGGTCGCGCGCGTGCACGGCTCGATGCGCGAGGGCTTCAGCACGGCGAGCCACGTCGGCTGGGCGATCGTGGCCGGCTGCGGACTGGTCGTGGCGGTACTCGGCGTCCTGACCACGACCGCGCGGGCGAAGGCGAGTGCCGAACGCGCCGCGGCCCTGTTCCCGGCAAGCGAACGAGGAACCTCGGCGACCGGAAGCGGGACCCCTGCGGACGCGGCGCCCGCTGCGGATCAGCGCGCCGACAGTGCGCCGCGTGGCAGCAGCCGCACCAGGGGAACGGAGAACGAGCCGGTCACCGCCGAACCGGACACGGAACCAGAACCCGCCGTGTTCAGGACGGTGACGACCAGAACCGGTGCGGCCGCCCCTCCCGACACCGAGACGCGGTAGCTCTGCCCCGGCCGGCCGATCACGACCACCGGCGCGGTGACGCCCAGCGGCGTCTCGCTCGCCGTGCCGGTCCGGTGCAGTGATGCGACCTGGTTGCCGGGTACCGCGATCGTGGCGGCGGCGACGGTGCCCTGCGCGGCGGCGATCAGCTTCGATGCGATGCTCAGCGTGCGGTCGAGGAAAGCGTCGCCGGTGCCGAGCGGCTGGCCGAGCACGGCGCCGACGACGGTCTCGCTGCGGCCGCCGACCGTGACGGTGTCCGCGAACAGCAGGCAGCCGTGCGCCTGGTCGGTCGAGCCGGTCTTGATGCCGGTCACCCCGTTGCGGCCGACCAGCCGGTTGAAGTTGTAGATGGTGCCCTCGACCGGCACATTCGCGGACTGCTCGCCGACGATCGCGGCGAACGCGGCCGACTGCATCGCCGCCCGCCCGAGCGCGACCTGGTCGGTCGCGGTGGACACGGTGGACGGGTCGAGGCCGGAGGGGTCGGTGTAGGTCGTGTGCGACATGCCGAGCTTGCGTGCCGCCGCGTTCATGTCCGCCACGAACGCTGACACGGAGCCGGCGTCCCAGCGCGCCAGGATCTTCGCGATGTTGTCGGCCGAGGCGAGCATGAGCGCCTCCAGGGCGTCGCGCTCGCTGATCCGCTCTCCGGCGTACACCTTGATCAGCGACTGGCCCTGCTTCGACTCGACCGCGTACGCGGCGGCCTCGGCCGAGCTGACGGTGATGAGCGGTCCTGATTCACCCGCCGCGAGGGGATGGTGCGCGAGGACCAGGTACGCGGTCATCGTCTTGGTCACGCTGGCGATCGGTACCGGAGTGTTCACGCTCCCCGAGGTGCCGAGCGAGCCGTAGCCCTCCAGCTCGATCGCGGCTTGCCCGACGCTCGGCCACGGAATGGCCGGCACGCTGCCGGGGATGGTGAACGTGGTGGAAAGCTGCTGCGTGAGGCGCGGCGGGACGCGGTTACCGGGCTTGTGCCCCTTTCCCCCGATGAGGTCTGACGCGCCGCCGGACCCGGCCACATTCGCGATCGCCCAACCGGTCACGACGACGCAGAGCGCGATGACGAACGCGATGACCCGGATGCCGAGCGCGCGGTTGCGGTCGTACTCCGACGAGCTCGCACTGCCCGGTGAGCTGGTCCCGGACGGCGGCCCTTCCGCGGCGGGTACGGCAGAGTCCTGCTGTTCTTCCTTGTCGAGATTGATCTCGACGCCGACTTCCGCGGCCGCTTCGGATTCCGATTCTTCCGCGCGCTCCACGGCAGTGCTTTCCATCCGGTCGGGCCTCCACCTGTCGGGCCGGGCACGCGGTGTCCGTTCGGCGCCGCTCGATTGAACGCGGTCTCCTCCTGGACGCGCGGGCAACGGGCCTGGTTGCGGTGCGTCTCCGAGGACTTCCGCGCCAGGCCCGCTCGCTCGACTACTTCTACACGTTACGTCATCCGGACGCCATCTCCTTCGCGTGCGCGGCCAGCAGCTTCGCGAGTCCGCTGGTCGCGTTCGACGGGTCGTTGTCCCAGACCACCCGGTAGCCGTCGTAGTCCGGGTAGAACGAGCCGTCGTCGACGCGCGAGGTCAGCAGCCAGAACTGGTCGCCGGCGCCGCCGTTGTCGCGGACCGTGTCCACCCAGGTCTGATACCCGGCCTCGCGGGCCGCCTCGTCGGGCACGCCCTGGGACGCGTTGATCGAGAGGCCGAACTCCTCCAACACCAGCGGCTTGCCGATCGCCGCCGCGTCGGTCAGGTGCCGGGTTATCCACTCGGTGCCCCAGGCGACCGGGTCCGTGCCCGGCTTGCTGGACGGGTTCTCGCCCCAGCCCTCCGGATACAGGTGGATCGTCGTGTAGTCGACGTTCGGCAGGGCGGCCAGATCCTTCCAGCGCACGCCCTCGTAGTCGCCGTACGGGTAGTCCGTCGCGTTCGGGTCGCCGTAGAAGCCCTCGTCTCCCACCGCGACCAGCTGACGCGGCGCCAGCCGCTTGACGAACCGGCTCATTTCCGCGACCCAGCCGAGCAGCTTGGCGCCGGACTTGTCGCTGCGCGCCCGCGGCTCGTTGGCCAGCTCGAAGGTCATGATCGTCGGATCTTCGTTGTAGCGCAGGCCGGTGTACCGATTGCGGCGGGTGATCACGTGCTCGGCGTAGGACTTGTAGCAGTCCTTGATCGACTTCTCGGTGTAGAAGCGGTCGTGGTTGACCATCGAGCCGTACGAGTCGTCGGGCAGGTTGAGGAACCAGGTCACGTACTGACGCATGCCGCCGTAGTCGGGCCAGTTGTTGGTGAGCCCGAGTACCAGCCTGATGCCGAGCTGCCCGGCCTTGTAGACCGCGTAGTCGAGCGAATCGAAGGCCGCCTCGTCGTAGACGTAGGGCTGCGGTTGCAGCGGCGGGAAGCCGTTGCCGACGCCGTCGGCGAAGGCCCAGGCGCGCACGACGCGCAGCGACATCGCGGCGGCGTCGTCCAGCGCCGCGTCGATCATGTAGTGGGACTGCTGATGCAGGTAGTAGCAGTTGGTGCCGCCGAAGCGGAAGGCCGCGCCGTCGAGTTCGAACTTGCCGTCGCGCACCGCCACGAACGAGGTGGGGCGGCGGGGGAACGGGTTGCTCTTCGCGGTGGCTGCGGAGGCTTCGGCGGCGTGCGCGGCCGGGGCCACGGCGGCCGTGGCAGTCGCGGCGAGGGCCGCGGCGCCGCTGAGGCTGAGCACGGATCTGCGGGTCGGCCCGGACTTCGGCGCCGGCGCCGCGGGGTCGTTGGCGGGTGCGACGACCATGTCAGACCCTTTCAGAGAGGTGGCCGCGCGCCGGCGGCCACACGGCGGAGTCGTGCGGTATGGCCTTGAGGGTGCGACGAAATGCAAGCACTAAACCGGTTAAGTGTCAAGGAGGGCGAGGCGCTGTGACGCGGTAGGTGTGAAAGCGGCCGGTTACGCCCCGGGCGGCAGGAGGCGCAAGCCCGGCGTCGGGCCGTGTTCGATCAGCCGCCAGAGGGCGTCGGTGTCCACGTGCTCCGCCAGCGCGTCGGCGAGCCGGTCGTACTGCGCCTGCCGCGCCGCCGCGAAATCAGTGTCCGGATGCGGTGTGAACGAGCGGCCGGCCCGGTGCGCGGCCCATCGAAGAAAGGCCCTGCGATACTCGTCCGATTCGAGGGTCCCGTGCCACAGCGTGCCGAGCACGTTCCCTGACACGCAGCCGTCCAGCGCCCTGCCGTCGGCATCGGTGAACAGCGGCTCCGCGCCGTGCACCGAGACCAGGCCGTGGTGGATCTCGTAGCCCGTGACCACCGGCTCGCCGAGGCCGAATCCGGCCGGCCTGGCCAGGGTCTTGTCCGCCGCGAAATCGGTGGCCACCGGCAGCAGGCCGAGGCCCTCGACGCGGCCGGTGCGGCTTTCGACCGGATCGTCGATCGTCTTGCCGAGCATCTGGTAGCCGCCGCAGATCCCGAGCACCGTGCCGCCACGGGCCACTCGCACGGCCAGCGCCTCGGCGATGCCGCGCTCGCGCAGCCAGGTCAGATCACTGACGGTCGCCTTGGTGCCCGGCAGCACGACGAGGTCCGCTTCCGCGATGCCGCGCGGTCCGGTGGTGAAGGAGACCTCGACTCCCGGCTCCAGCATCAGCGCGTCGACGTCGGTGAAATTGGAGACGCGCGGCAATTGCACCACGGTGACGGACAGTGGCTCGCGGCCAAGCGGCTGCGCACGGCCGGTTGTCTGCGGGCGGCCGTCCAGGGTCAGCGAATCCTCGGCGTCGAGCCAGATGTCGCGCAGATACGGCAGCACGCCGAGCACCGGCCGGCCCGTGCGCCCCTCGATCATCCGCAGTCCCGGTTCCAGCAGCGCCGGATCGCCGCGGAACCGGTTGACCACGAAGCCTGAGATGAGGGCTTGGTCGGCGGCCTCCAGAAGCGCGACCGTGCCGTGGAACGCCGCGAACACCCCGCCGCGGTCGATGTCCCCGACGACGACGGTCGGCAGGTTGCGCGCCCGGGCCAGCCCGAGGTTCGCCAGATCGCCCTCGCGCAAATTGATCTCGGTGGGGGAGCCGGCGCCTTCGCAGACCACGACGTCGTAGCGTGACCGCAGATCGTCGAAGGAGTCGAGCACCGGTCCGAGCAGCTTCTTCTTCAAGCTCTGATACGACTGCGCGTTCGCTTCGGTCAGCGCCTTGCCGAGCACCACGACCTGGCTCGAACGATCGCCGCCCGGCTTGAGCAGGATCGGGTTCATGGCGGGCTCGGGTACCGCGCCCGCGGCTGCCGCCTGCATTGCCTGTGCCCGGCCGATTTCCGCGCCGGTGCCGGTCCGTGGATCGACGCAGACCGCTGAGTTGTTCGACATGTTCTGCGCCTTGAACGGCGCGACCCGCACGCCCTGCCGGGCCAGCCAGCGGCAGATCGCGGCGGTCAGCACGCTTTTTCCGGCGTCCGAGGTCGTGCCGGCGACCAGCAGCGCCCCGCCGCGTCCCCGACTGCCCGCCGTGCTCATCGCAGCCTTCTGCTACGCCGTGCCCCGGCTACCCGGATCGCGAGTGCACCGGCCGAGAGCCCGACGGCCGCCGCCGTGGAAACCGCGGCGGACAACCGGTTCGCGCGCGCGATGTCGAAGCCGCGGGGGCTGCGGCCGACCCCGAGGTAGGGCCGGTGTTCGATCCCTGACGTGTAGCTGTTGGTCCCGCCGAGCCGCAGGCCGAGCGCGCCCGCCGCCGCGGCTTCGCACTGGCCCGCGTTCGGGCTCGGGTGCTTTCCTCCGTCGTGCCGCAGCGTGCGCCACGCCTCCAGGCGCGAACCGCCGACAGTCGGCGCGAGGACCGCGGTCAGCGCGCCGGTCAGCCTGGCCGGCGCCAGGTTCAGCGCGTCATCCAGCCGAGCCGAAGCCCAGCCGAAGCGCTCGTAGCGCTCCGAGCGATGCCCGACCATCGCGTCCAGCGTGTTCGCCGCGCGGTAAGCCAGCAGCCCGGGCACGCCCGCGACCGCGCCCCAGAACAGCGGGGCGACAACCGCGTCCGAGGTGTTCTCCGCTACGGATTCCACCACCGCCCGGGCGATCTCCCGCTCGTCCAACCCGCGCGGGTCGCGGCCGCACAGCCGGGGCAGCCGCTCGCGCGCTCCGTCCAGATCCCCGGCTTCGAGCAGATCGCCGATCGCGGTGGCCTCCCGGCGCAGCGAGGCCGCGCCGATCACGCTCCACGTCGCCGTGGCCATCGTCGCGATCGCGGTCAGCGGCCGTCCGCGCGAACCGCGCGTCGCCGCGTAGCCGAGTGCGGCCGATCCGCCCACGCAGGCGGCGGTGAACAGCGCCCCGCGGGCCCGGGAGTCCTGGTAGCAGCGGTGCTCCAGCGCGTTCGCTGCTCGACCGAACGCTGCCACGGGATGGCCGCGGCTCGGATCGGCGACCAGCGCGTCCGCGGCGTAACCCGCGGCCAGGCCGAGCGCCCAGGCGGCCCCGGAAGATCTTGTGCGCACGTCCAGCACCCTACCGTTAGGCGTGAATCACGCGGGGCGCGACAATAGCCGGATGCGCGAGGA
>NZ_DASRGV010000087.1:0-8826 GCF_035650855.1 Actinocrinis sp.
GTGAACCAGCCGATCCAGGCCTTGGGCCACGAGATGGCCAAGATGCTGATCAGCCTCATCAACGGCGAGCGGCCGTCCTCGTTGATCCTGCCCACCCGGCTTACCGTCCGCGAGTCCGCGCCGATGGTGGGCGACAACTAAGCGTACTGAGCCACGCGGCGCGCCGACTCGGCGCGGCTGCCGCTGCAAGTTTCAGGATCAGTCCGACTTATCAGGCTATCCCCTGTAACATTCTCAGATGCGGCCTTGACACACGTAAGGGCCCAGAGTTACCTGATCCTCACCGCTTCACCATGACCGGGTGCCGGACTGGTCAGACTACGGGTACGTCGGCGGCACAACAACCCTGTCTATTCGGGCGCCGTGCCTCCCACTGAGTCGTACCTATTTCGTACTGGCACCTGATGGGAAGTGACTGTGAATGCAGAGATCTAGACGCTTCTTCGGCCCCGTCGCGGCCGCCGCGGCCCTCATCCTGGCCGCGGGCGGCCTGGTCGTGAGCAGCAACCTCGATCGCGCCGCCGCGGCCTCGGTCGGCGCGCCGATGGCGTCGAGCGCCGGTTGCGGTAGGGCTGCGACGCTGGCCAGCGGGACGCACACGATCCAAAGCAGCGGGCAGAGCCGCAGCTACATCCTGCGCCTGCCCGCGAACTACGACTCCAGCCACCCCTACCGGCTGGTCTTCGGATTCCACTGGGTCGGCGGCACCGCCAACGACGTGGACTCCGGCGGCACCGACGCCTACAACTGGTCCTACTACGGCCTGCGCCGCCTGGCCGACGCCGCCGGCAACGGCACCATCTTCGTCGCGCCCCAAGGCATCAACAACGGCTGGGCCAACTCCGGCGGCCAGGACGTCACCTTCGTCGACGACATGCTCAGCCAGTTCGAATCAGGCCTGTGCATCGACACCACCCAGATCTTCTCCTCAGGCTTCAGCTACGGCGGCTCCATGACCTACGCCCTGGCCTGCGCCCGACCCACCGTCTTTCGCGCCGTCGCCGTGTACTCCGGCGCGAACCTAAGCGGATGCACCCCCGGCACCGGCCCGGTCGCCTACATCGGCCTACACGGCATCCGCGACAACGTCCTACCCATCGCCAACGGCCGCGCCCTACGCGACACCTTCGTGCGCAACAACCACTGCACCCCGCAGAACCCGCCCGAACCGGCCTACGGCAGCCTCACCCACATCGTCACCGCCTACTCCGGCTGCATGAGCGGCTACCCCGTGGTCTGGGCCGCCTTCGACGGAGCCGGCCACGACCCCGGCCCCATCGACGGCAGCACCGGCGACGGCTGGCACACCTGGACCTCAGGCGTCGTCTGGAACTTCTTCACCCAATTCACCTCCGGCGGAGGCACCGGCAGCCCCTCCGCCTCAGCCTCGGCCAGCGCCTCGGCGAGCGCCTCGGCCAGCGCGTCGTCTTCGCCGTCGTCCGGCGGCGCGTGCAGCGCCACCTACCAGACGATCAACTCGTGGCAGGGAGGGTTCCAGGGGCAGGTCACGGTGACCGCCGGAAGCTCGGCGATCAACGGCTGGACGGTGCGCTGGACGCTCGCCTCCGGCCAGACGATCACCCAGGTGTGGAGCGGGACGCTCAATGCGAGCGGGTCGTCCGTGTCGGTCGGCAACGCCTCCTACAACGGCTCGCTGCAGCCGTCCGGCTCGACCACGTTCGGCTTCCTCGCCAACGGCACGCCGTCGACCCCGGCACTGAGCTGCACCAGCCCGTAGTCCGCTGACCACCTCGATTATCCCGCAGGAGACTTCGTGAGACTCCCCCATCGCAGACCGTGGCTGGCGGCCGCAAGCGCGATCGCGATCGCCGCCACCGGGCTGACCGTGACCGCCGTGACCTCGGCGCAGGCCGCGGCCGGCTGTCAGGTCTCTTACACCGTGTCCAGCCAATGGCCCGGCGGCTTCGGCGCCAACGTGTCCATCACCAACCTCGGCAGCCCGATCAGCAGTTGGAACCTGGCCTGGGCCTTCGGCGCCGGACAGAGCATCACCCAGCTGTGGAACGGCACTTACACCCAGTCCGGCGGCAACGTCACCGTCACCAACGTCTCGTACAACGGGTCGATCGGAACCGGCGGCAACACCAGCTTCGGCTTCAACGGCTCCTGGAACGGCAGCAACCCGGTCCCAACCGCATTCACGCTCAACGGCACGCTGTGCACCGGCGGCGTGAGCAGCGGCACACCGACGCCCACGGCCACCGCGACCGCGAGCGCCACACCGTCGGCTTCACCGTCGACCTCGGCGTCCTCCTCGCCGTCCGCGTCGCCGACCGGGACGCCGCCCCCGCCCAGCCTGCCGTGCGACATCTACGCTGCGGGCGGCACCCCTTGTATTGCGGCGCACTCGACGACCCGGGCGTTGTACGCGTCTTACAACGGCCCGCTCTACCAAGTTCAGCGCGCTTCCGACAAGAGCTACCTGAACATCGGCCTGATCAGCGCGGGCGGGGTGGTCAACGCCGGCCCGCAGGCCTCCTTCTGCTCGGGCACCACGTGCACCATCACCAAGATCTACGACCAGTCCCCGCAGCACAATGATCTGCCGGTCTCCTGGGGCGGCTTCTGGAAGGGCCCCGGCCCGAACGGAGCCGACGTCGGCGCGAACGCGACGGCGCTGCCGCTGACGATCGGCGGCCACAGCGCGTACGGCGTCAAGGTCACCCCCGGCGTCGGCTATCGCGTCGACAACGCGAAGGCGGCTCCGACCGGCTCGCAGCCCGAGGGCATCTACATGGTCACCTCGTCCAACAACGTCAACCAGTACTGCTGCTTCGACTACGGCAGCGGCGAGAACGACCACGCGGACGACGGCAACGCCACCATGAACGCGATCTACTGGGGCACCGCCTGCTGGTTCGGCGGCTGCGTAGGCTCCGGCCCGTGGGTGGGCGCGGACCTGGAGAACGGCATGTTCTTCAGCACCCAGGGCTCCCAGAAGAACCCGAACTACCAGGGCGTGCACTACTCGTACGTGTCCGCCTGGGAGAAGAACAACGGGACGAGCAACTTCACCCTGAAATACGGCAACGCCCAAAGCGGAGGCCTGACGACACCGTTCAGCGGGCCGCTGCCCAACGGCTACTCCCCGATGAAGGTGCAGTCCTCGCTTGAGCTGGGCACCGGCGGAGACAACAGCGTCAGCGACTACGGCGAGTTCTTCGAGGGCGCCATCACCGCCGGCTATCCCTCCGACAGCACCGAGAACGCGGTCCAGGCGAGCATCGTCTCGGCCGGATATCAGTAACCCCGCCGTCTACGGGTTCTGCGACGGGTCGGCTACTGCCGTCAGGGGACCCCGGGGTCGTAAACGGGCTCGCCGTCGGGGCGCAACCGCGCCCCGACGGCGAGCCCGTTGTGCGGAGGGGGTTACCTGTCAGAACTGGAAGACCAGCCGGGCCGGGACCCGTCCGGAGAGCACCTCCTCGAAGCAGTCGTTGACCTCGATCAGCTTGCGCGGCTGCGCGATGACCTCGGTGCGGCCGGCCGCGTGCAGGTCGAAGACCTCCTGCAGGTCCTTACGGGTGCCCACGATCGAGCCGATGATCGACTTGCCGCTGAGCACGGTATCGAAGATCGGGACGGTCATGGCGTCGTCGGCGGGCAGCGCCACGCACACCAGCCGGCCGCCGCGCCGCAGCGACCCGTAGGCCTGCTCGAAGGCGCGCGGGGAGACCGCGAGCGAGATCGCGACGTCCGCGCCGCCGAGCGCGCGGATCGCCTCGACCGGGTCGGTGGTGCGGGCGTTGACGACCTCGTCGGCGCCCAGCTGCCTGGCCAGGTCCAGCTTCGCGTCCTCGAGGTCGACCGCGATGACCCGGCCGCCGAAGATCTTCGCGTACTGCAATGCGAGGTGGCCCAGGCCGCCGATGCCGACGATGACCGCGGTCTCGCCGGGGCGCAGGTTCGAGACCTTCACCGCCTTGTACGTGGTGACTCCGGCGCAGGTGAGCGGCGCCGCGTCGAACGACGAGACGGCGTCAGGCACGGTCACGACGTAGCGGTCGTCGGCGACCGCGTACTCGGCGTACGCGCCGTTGACCGAGTAGCCGCTGTTCTGCTGGGACTCGCACAGCGTCTCCCAGCCGCTCAGGCAGTACGAGCAGGTGCCGCAGGCCGAGCCGAGCCAGGCGATCGCGACGCGTTGCCCGACCCGATGCACCGAGGCTCCGGGGCCGAGCGCCTCGATGACGCCGACTCCCTCGTGGCCGGGAATGAAGGGCGCGGTCGGCTTGACCGGCCAGTCGCCGTGCGCGGCGTGGATGTCGGTGTGGCACAGCCCCGAGGCCTCCATGCGCACCAGGACTTGGCCGGGGCCGGGCTCGGGAACGGGCAGCTGCTGGATCTCCAGCTTCGCGCCGAGCGTCGGGACCACGGCCGCCTGCATCGTCTTCATGGGTTGATCTCCGTTTCGGATCGGGCGCCTGGCCGGGTGGGCGCCCGGGCGGCGCCGGGTCAGGCCGGCGGCGCCGCCCGGGCCGCTGCTCAGAACAGCCCGAGGGGGTTTTCGCTGTAGCTGACCAGGAGGTTCTTGGTCTGGCTGTAGTGCTCGAGCATCATCTGGTGGGTCTCGCGGCCGATCCCGGAGATCTTGTAGCCGCCGAAGGCCGCGCCGGCCGGGTACTGGTGGTAGCAGTTGGTCCACACCCGCCCGGCCTTGATCGCCCGGCCCATCCGGTAGGCCAGCGCGCCGTCGCGGGTCCACACCCCGGCGCCGAGCCCGTAGAGGGTGTCGTTCGCGATGCGCACCGCATCGGCCTCGTCCTTGAACGTGGTGACCGCGAGCACGGGCCCGAAGATCTCCTCCTGGAACACCCGCATCTTGTTCTCGCCCTTGAGCACGGTCGGCTCGTAGAAGTAGCCGTCCGCGAACTCGCCGCCGACCTGGGCCCGCTTGCCGCCGATGAGGACTTCGGCGCCTTCCGCCCTGCCGATGTCGACGTAGGAGGCGATCTTCTCGATCTGCTGGGCGGAGACCTGCGGGCCCATCATCGTCTCGGTGTCCAGCGGGTCGCCCTGCACGATGCGCCCGACGCGCTCGATGGCGCGCTCCATGAAGCGCTCGTAGACGCTCTCCTGGATCAGCGCGCGCGAGGGACAGGTGCACACCTCGCCCTTGTTGAACGCGTAGAGCACGAGGCCCTCGATCGCCTTGTCCAGGAACGCGTCGTCCTTGGCCATCACGTCGGCGAAGAACACGTTCGGGCTCTTGCCGCCCAGCTCCAGGGTCACCGGGATGATGTTCTGCGCGGCGTACTGCATGATCAGCCGGCCGGTCGTGGTCTCGCCGGTGAAGGCGACCTTCGCGATGCGGGGGCTGGTGGCCAGCGCCTGGCCGATCTTCCCGCCGGGGCCGTTGACGATGTTGAGCACGCCGGGTGGCAGCAGGTCGCCGACCGCCTCGGCCAGCTTCAGGATCGACCAGGGGGTCGGGGATGCGGGCTTGAGCACCGAGCAGTTGCCGGCCGCCAGCGCCGGAGCCAGCTTCCAGGCCGCCATCAGCAGCGGGAAGTTGAACGGGATGATCTGCCCGACCACCCCGAGCGGCTCGTGGAAGTGATACGAGATCAGGTCCTCGGCGATTTCCGTGATGGTGCTCTCGCGCGAGCGCACGGCCGCCGCGAAGTACCGGAAGTGGTCCGCGGCCAGCGGGACGTCAGCGGCCAGCGTCTCACGCACCGGCTTGCCGTTCTCCCAGCTCTCGGCCACCGCCAACTCCTCGCGGTGCGCATCGATCGCGTCCGCGACGGCGTTGAGCACGGCGGCGCGGGCCGCGGCGCTCTCACGCCCCCACTCCTCAGCCGCCGCGTGCGCCGCGTCCAGCGCCGACTCCACGTCCGCCGGGCTGGAGTCGGCTACCTCGCAGATCGGCTTGGCCGTCGCGGGGCTCAGGTTCGTCCGGTACTTGCCGGCGATCGGGGCGATCCACTTGCCCCCGATGTAGTTCTCGTAGCGGGGATTCACCGAGACCACGCTGTCCCGGTGTCCGGGCGGCGCGTACTTCATAGCCGTCCCCTTTCGCTCTCGTCTGAAGTCGCCGGTCCGGGTTCGGCGCGGTTGGGCGGGTTCCCGGACTCGATCTCGACGTTAGGAGCGGCACCGTTGCCATACCGTTGCCGTCGGCTGGCGGCGGTCGGCGCAGGTCAGGGGGCGGGTGAGGCGGCCAGCGAACGGGCCTTCGCCGCTGCCTGCGCTCGGCCGGCGGACCCGCCGGGCAGCCGGTCGGCCAGCGCTCGCCAAGCGGCGGCGTCGATCGCTCCGCTGGGTCCGGTGAGCCAGTGGCGCAGCACCGCGGGGTCTGCGCTGCTCAGCACCTGAGCGCGCAGCCGCTGCGCGAGCATGAGCCGGTGCTCGACGATTCCGGGGGCGTCGGAGGAGGGCAGCAGCGGGCCGCGATAGGCGTCGACCGCCTCGGCGACCCTGCCATCCGCGAGCAGACCGAGTACGTGCCCGAAGTCGCAGTCCACGGGATGGCGCAGCGCGTAGGGATAGGACGCGATCAGGTCCCCGCCGAGCATGCACCGCAGCCGCGACATCTCGGCTCGCAACGTCACCGGGGGGATCTCGCGTTCGGAGAGCGCGACGGCGAGCTGCGGACCGGTCAGCCCCTCCGGTGCCAGGGCGAGCAGGACGAGGATCTCGCTGTGCCTCGGCCGCAGCGCAACGGCGGTACCGTTCACTTCCAGCAGCGCGTGCTGTCGTCCCAGGGCGCTGAGCCGCATCGTGGCCGGCGCCGGCGCCGGCGGCGGAAGCAAAGCGAGCTGGGCTTCGGCCGCCTTGGCGGTGGCGCGCACCAGCGCCAGGGCGTACGGCCCGGCGACCGTGTCGTGCCCTGTCAGGTCGACCACGCCGAGTACCAGGCCGGTGCGCGGATCCCGGATCGGCGCGGCGGCGCAGGTCCACGGCTGCACCGCCGGGTTGTAGTGCTCTGCCCTGATGATCTGCACGGGGCGATGCAAGGTCAGGGCCGTACCGAGCGCGTTCGTGCCCGCCTCGCGCTCCGACCACGCGGCCCCTTCGACGAAGTTCATTCGCTCGGCCCGGCTGCGCACGCCGTGATGCCCGCGGATCCACAGCAGCGTCCCGGACGCGTCGGTGACCGCGAACACGTATCCGGCCTCGTCGCTCTCCCGCCCGAGCAGTTCCCTGAACAGCGGCAGCAGCGGGGCGAGCCGATGGCGGGAGCGGTACACGCCCAGTTCGGCGTCGCCCATCCGGATCTCTGGAAGCAGGCGTTCCTCGCGCGGCATGCCGGCCGCGGCGCACCGCCGCCAGGAGGCCGCTACGACCGGCCGGGCGTCCGCGCGCTCGGCAGCGGCGATCCGGGCCTCGGCCGTGACCGCCGTCGCCTGCGTCGCCATCGCCGGTTCACCTGCCCTGATCCTGTCCGCAGCCCGCGACCTGCAACCACTGTGGGTCTCCCGGGCCCGGCGAACCAGGGGCTTTCGGGAGGGGAGGGTCCGGGCCGCTGGTCCCGACCAGAAACTTTCCCGGGGCCGCAGCTCAGGCGTGCCCGCTGACCGCTCCTGCCGAGGCGGCTTGGCCTGCACACAGGACTCTCCGCTATCCGCGAGTACGAGGGTCGCAGAGCGCTGAGCGTTGACCGGCGCTGGGGCCGCAGTTAGCTTCCGCACGAAACTATCTGCTCTCTGATAAGAGATTTTCTTTAGGTCAGGCAGAGAGCTGTCCGACACTCGCGACGCGAACGCGCACCCCTTCTCGAGCAAGGAGAATCCTCGTGTCCCTCAAAAGAATCGCCCTGAGCCGGTTGCGAAGCACGATCCTGACGGTGAGTCTGACGGTGATGGGGGCGGTGGCGCTCCCGGCGGTCGTCGCGTCTCCGGCTTCGGCCGCCACGGCGGTCGCGGTGACGGTGAACGCGACGACCGGCCTGGCCACGGTTCCGTCCAACGGGATCGGGCTGAACACCGCCGTGTACGACGGCAACATGAACGACGCCGCGGCGCCCGGTCTGATCAAGGCGGCGGGGATCGACGCGCTGCGCTACCCCGGCGGTTCGTACTCTGACATCTACAACTGGCAGACGAACGTGGCGCAGGGCGGCTATGACGCCCCGAACACCAGCTTCACCGACTTCATGGGCACGGTGCAGGCTACCGGCGCGCATCCGATCATCACCGCGAACTACGGCACCGGGACCCCGGCGCTCGCGGCCGCGTGGGTGCAGAACGCCGATGTCACCAACAACTACGGCATCCAGTACTGGGAGGTCGGCAACGAGGTCTACGGCAACGGCACCTACGGGGCCAACTGGGAGGCCGACGGCCACTGCACCGACTCCTCGGGCGAACCGATCCCGTCGGGCAGCTACCCGAATCAGACCTATAACTGCGGTCCGAGTGTGTACGCGGCCACCTACCTGAGCTTCCAGTCGGCGATGAAGGCGGTCAGCCCGTCGATCCACGTGTGCGTGGTGCTGACCACGCCCGGATTCTGGCCCGACGGGGTGACCAACGCGACCACCAGCCCGCAGCCGTGGAACCAGACCGTGCTCACCGCGCTCGGGTCGAAGACCGACTGCGTCATCGTGCACTACTACCCGGCGTACACCGGCATGACCACCGCGCAGGCGCTCGCCACCACCACCGACATCTCCGGCGTCGTCTCCTCGCTCAAGTCCGAGATCAGCCAGTACGCCGGAGTCAACCCGGCCAACGTGCCGATCGTGGTCACCGAGACCAACGACTCCATCGCCGACGACACCCAGCCGGGCGCGCTGTTCGCCGCGGACATGTACATGAGCTGGCTGGAGAGCGGCGTCACGAACGTCGACTGGTGGGACCA
>NZ_DASRGV010000088.1:0-2613 GCF_035650855.1 Actinocrinis sp.
CGGTCCGGGTCGGCGACGCGCACGCGCGGCGGTTCGGATCCGGAGCGGCGGATCTTGAGCGTGCCCGCGCCGACCTCGGCGGGCGCGTTGCGCGGCGCGTCCCACAGCGTGTCGTCCTGGCCCGCCAGGTTGATCAGGTGCATGACATACCGGTCGCCGGCCTGGGTGACGCGGCGCCAGATCGCCCCGGGCGTCGCGCTGTGGCCGACCGGGGTGTCCGTGTCGGGGTAGGTGACGTCGATGTCGTCGTTGTAGCTGCCCGCGAAGGAGCCGGTGACGTCCGTGATCCCGGGCGCGGTGAGCAGTTCGTCGTGCTCGACCAGGAAGTCGTACCAGCGGTGCAGCAGCGCCGCGGTGGACGGCTCGGTCTCGTGGTTGCGCACGTAGTAGGGGTCGACCAGGATCCGGTCGCCCTCGCCGCACAGCAGTTGCGTGGCGCCGTGCGAGTAGAGCGTCGCCATGCTCAGCGCGGTGGCGCGGTCCGCGCTTTGTGCCGGTGCGCTGTCGTAGACGTGCTGGTAGGCGGCGATCACGACCGGTTTGCCGGCCGCCTGGGCGCGGGCGCGCGTGACGACCTGCGCGAGGTGCTCCAGCCCGACGTGCGGAGGCCAGACCTCGATGTAGACAGCGTCCTGCGGCGCGCCGGCCGAGGCCCAGGTCGGGAAGTCGTTGACGTTGTTGAACACCAGTCGCGAGGAAGGCAGGGCCGCGCGCACCTGCTCGATCGTGGTGACGAAGCTGCGGGCGACGTCGACCGGCGTGCCGTCGGCGCGGCGGGCGCGCTTGGGGTAGCCGTACTGGTCCAGGTGAAAGCCGTCGAATCCGACCTGCGCGACCGCGGTGCACACGTCGGCGGTGAAGTGCGCGATCCAGTCCTCGGCCGCCGGATCGACGATGAACAGGAAGTCCCCGAGCGCGTACGGCTCCCCGCTCGGGGTCAGCAGCGCGTCGTGTTCCCACTTGGCCCACTCCTGGCGGCCGACCGCGTACACGGCGGCGTAGCCGAGCGCGCTGGAGCCGACCTCGTGGCACAGCTCGACCAGGGAGCGCACGGTGTCGAGCGAGACGGGCTGGCCGAGCGCGTCGTCGTAGGCCTCGCCGCCGCCGAGCAGGTCGGCGTGCCGGTAGGCCCAGTCGTAGAACTGAACCCCGGTCAGGTGCAGCCGGCGCAGGTTGTCGGCGACCGCGGTCAGGTCGCGCCCGGGCCGGTAGTCCACGACGAAGCCGTAGCGCAGCACCGTGCGGGGGTCGGCCGCGACCTGCACGGCGGTGCGCGCGAGCACCGCGGCGTCCGGGTCGCACAGCTCGACGCCGTACCCGCCGGCCGGCAGGCGGCCCAGGTCGGCCAGCCCGCGGCCGATCTTGCATTCGGCCTGCGTCTGCCCGAGGTGACGCGCCGTCAGCACCGCGCCCGGCGGGCAGTCGCCGCGCACCTCGATCAGGACCGGCTGGTCGGGCAGGTAGAGGGTCTTGGTGGGCAGTAGGTCGATCATCCCTTGACGGCTCCCGCGGTCAGGCCCTGTACGAAGTAGCGTTGGAAGAGCAGGAACACCACGATCACCGGCACCACGGCGATCACCGAGGCGGCGAACACCAGGCCCCACAGCGTGGAGTTCTCGCCCTGGAACAGCGCGATCGCCAGCGGGAGAGTCTGCCTGGACGGGGTGTTGATGATGGTCAGCGACCAGGCGAACTCGTCCCAGCTGGCCAGGAAGGTGAAGATGGTCGCGGTGGCCAGGGCCGGCTTGGCCAGCGGCAGGATCAGGCGCCGGTAGCGCGTCCACGCCCCGGCTCCGTCCACGGTCATCGCCTGCTCCAGCTCCTTGGGGATCGCGGCGAAGAACCCGCGCAGCAGGAAGGTGTTGAGCGGCAGCGAACCGCCGACGTAGAAGACCACAAGCCCGGCCAGCGAGTCGAGCAGGCCCAGGTACTTGGCCAGCACGAACTGCGGGATGATCAGCATCATCGCCGGGATCATCAGCCCCAGCAGCAGGGTCTTGTACAGCAGCTCACGGCCCGGGAACGCGAAGCGCGCGAACGCGTAGGCCATCATCGAGCTGAGCAGCAGCGAGAGCGCCGTGGTGCAGGCCGCCACGATCAGCGAGTTGACGAAGTAGCGGGCGAAGTCGTGCGAGCTCCACGCGCCGGTGTAGTTCGACACCGTCGCCGGGTGCGGGATGAACTGCGGCGGCAGGGTGAGCACGTAGGCCTGGCTCTTGAACGAGGTCGAGAGCATGTAGGCGAACGGCAGCAGCATGATCACCGCGCCGACGGCCAGGATCAGGTACCGCACGGCCTGGCCGGTGGCGCGCCGGCGCGAGCGGGTGCTGCGCGTGGGCGCGAGGGCGGTGGGGGAGAGGGTGGTCACGCCGCCTCCTCGGCATCGCCGCGGAAGACCCGCAGCTGGACGACGGACAGGACGAACACGAACAGCGTCAGCAGCACGGCGATCGAGGAGCCGTAGCCGAAGTCCAGGTTCTTGAACGCCTGTTGGTACATGTAGGTCAGCAGCACCTGGGTCGAGTCGGCCGGGCCGCCGCCGGTCATCAGCAGCACGGAGGTGAACACGTTGAATCCGCCGATGACGAGCATGACCGTGACGAAGAGCAGCGC
>NZ_DASRGV010000089.1:0-12878 GCF_035650855.1 Actinocrinis sp.
AGCGCACAGAGGGAATCCGGTGCGACCGGTTCGGTGCCGATGCCGAGCACGACATTCGCGGCGAGCACGTTGTGGGCACGGCCGTCGTTGCCGGTGAGGGCGACCGCGAAGCCGTCGCGTCCGTCGGGCAGCGTGGCCGACTCGACGGCGGTCACTCTGAATCCGAAGCGGCACGTCGCGAGCGCGTCGGCGACCGCGCGGCAGTAGGACTCGTATTCGGCGCGCGGGATGTGGAAGCGCTCGGCGAAGTAGAACTCGAACAGGCGGCCGGCGTCGCGCAGGTAGGCCAGATAGCTGTGCCGGTTTGCGGGATCGACCAGGGTGACGAGATCGGCGAGGAACGGTACCTGGAGGGTCGCGCCGTCGACCATCATGCCCGGGTGCCAGGAGAAGCGCGGATTCTCGTCCAGGAACAGCGTGCGCAGGCCGGGAATCGGTTCGGCGAGCGCGGCCAAGGCGAGGTTGAACGGGCCGAGACCGATGCCAAGCAGGTCATAGCAGGCTTCGAAGGTCATGCGGGAGAGTCCCGGATGACGAGGGTGGCCCGCTTCTCGGGCAGATCGATCGTCGCGCTGAAGCGGAAGCCAGCGGAGATGAAGGCGCGCACGGAGGCGACGTTGCGTTCATCGGGCTCTGCGACGATACGGCAACCCGACTCGCGCTGAATCGCATCGCAGAGGGCTGCCAGGAGCGTCGCACCGAGGCCGACTCCGCGCAGGTCTGGTTCGCCGATGAGCAGGTGGATGCCCAGGTCGTCGGTTTGCACTGGACAGTAGGCGGCGAGCCGGTCTTCTGCCGCGCGGTACAGCTCCCAGTAGCCGATCGGGCGCCCGGAGAGTCGCGCGAGGTACGGCTCGCTGTGAGTAAGAGCCCGTTGTTCGGCCAGGTGCGCGCTGGTTCGTTCGATCGGTCCGGCCAGATCCCAGTAGCGTGCGACCGCCGGGTCGTTCATCCAGCGGTGGATGAGCGGAAGGTCGCGGTCGACCTTCACCGGGCACAGCGTGAACCGGCCAGCCGGCGTGGTGAGGTCCCACCAGGTGGGAGCGGCGAGTGTCCCGGTCATGCGGCGTCTCCTTGCATCGCGCCGGTGCCGTTGTCGCGGGCGAGACCCGCGATGGGGTTGGCGATCTCGACGTAGACCGACTGCGTGGCCAGGTCGCCGATCAGCTCATCGAGGTCCGCTGCGCGGGTCAGCAGATTCGCCTTGCAGCGCAACGATTTCGCGCCCAGCAGCAGGTCCACGGGCTGGTGGCCGCGCAGCGGAGCGAGCAGGTCGGCGGCTAATCCGAGGAGGTCACGCTCCGGCGCGATACCCGCGCAACCGAGCGCCCCGACGACACCCATCAGATTATTGATGCCGACGTAGTACAGGAGTCGTTCCGTGACCACGTCATCGTCGACGATGGTCTCGCTCGCCTGGCCGAGAGCGGAGATGCCGCTGAACGCTTCGAGATGGGCGATGCGCGAGCGCCGGTAGTAAAAGCCCTGATTGTCGCGGTACCAGCCGGCCCCGGGATAGCCTGCGGCGTCCAGCTGGATCAAGGTGTTCTGCTGGTGTGCCTCCAGCGTGACTCCGTGCTCTGCGTCGAGCCAGAGCAGGGGCGTGATCAGCGCGGTCAGGTAGCGGGCGAACCATTCCAGCGCCACCGCGCGTACCGGCCGCTGCTCCGCCGCGGAGAGGCTGTGCAGGTGCGCGGCCAGCTCGTGCGGGTGACCGTCGGCCGCGACCGCGCCGCGGCCTAGATCTGTCAGGGCGGCAAGGCAGAACACGTGGTCGCGCGGCCGGAACGGCGAGTGCCGGAAGGAGACGTCGAGCCCTGGCACGCCGTCCACCGCGAGGTATCCGGCGTCGGTGAGGGCCCGGAATCCCGGATGCGCGGTGAGCAGCTGCATGCCAAGGCGGCCGGAGAGCAGCCGGTGCGCCTCGACCCCGCGCAGCAGTTCCTTGCGCAGGTTCTCGCGCCGGGAGTTGGTGATGCGCAGCGCGAGCGAAAGCTTGAGCATGACCGGCTGGTCGGGCCGGTACACGGTGCGCAGCGATGAGGTCGGGTACCAGGCCGGCCCGGCCTCGCCGAGGTGCTCAAGACGCCCCGAGGCGATCAGCTCACGCACGTTGTCCCGCCGCAGCAGCGCGTTCGCCTGCCAGGGATGCGCCGGAACGAGTACGCGGTCATCTGGAGTCAGGCCGCTGAGGAAGGTAGCGAGATCCGGTGTGGTCGGGCCGAGTTCGCTGTCGTGCGCGGCGAGATCCGGGGCGACCGCGAACCAGTGCAACGGGAACGAGCCGCGCAGTTCGGGCGAGTAGCGCGCGGCTTCGGTCGCGCTCAGTGCGTCTCGGCTCTTCGGCGTCGGGTGCAGCGGGTGCCCGGCCAGCAATCCCTGCTCGGCGACCAGAAACGGCGTAACGGGCTCTGTGGGCGCCGGACTGGCCGCTCGGGCCTCCAGATGCGCCCCGACGCGTTCCGCGGATTCCACGGCGCGCTGCACGAGCTGTTCGAGCCCTTGTCCGCTCGCGCCGGCCGACTCGCCGAGCAAGCGGGCCAGCCCGCCGGGGCTCAGCGGTCCGAGCGGGCCTGCCGCCGTGCCGAGCCGATGCATTCCGGCGGGCGACCAGTACTCCACCGGGATTCGCAGGACGCTGCCGCCGAGATCGATGACCAGCGGCTCGCCCTCGGCCGGCGGCTGGACCCGGCGTTCGCGGATCCAGCAGCGCAGCAGCGCCTCCGTGGCGAGCCGATTCCCGGCCCGCTGAAACGTCGTCGCGTCGGCGGGCCGGTCCGGCGTCGGCACCGCGCCGGGGACTGTCGGGGCGTCAGGGGGCGACAATTGGCTTGTCGGGATCACGCGCAGGTCCTCCGGCAACCGTTCACTGGTCTGGTTCTTGATGGGGCAGGCGGGCGGGCGAAGACTGAGTGGGCTATGGCTGGCTGGGGCGGTCCTCGGCGGCCCCGGCGGCGGCGATCAGGTCGATCAGCCGGTCCAGATCAGAGCTCGATGTCTCCGGATTGACCAGGGTCAGCTTGAGCCGCAGCGAGCCGGGGGCGGCCGGACCGCCAGACCCCGTTTCGTTTCCCGCCGTCGGCAGCTCGGTACGTCCGATGACGGCCGCACCTTCTGTCAGCAACCTGCGACGCAGCGCCGCGTTCACCCGGTCCGGATCGCCGTGCCGGGCCCGGTACCGGAACAGGACGGTCGTGAGCGCGGGCTCCCGGTCGAGCTCGAAATCAGGGTGCGCACGCAACGCGGCCGCGACGTGGGCGGTCAGCGCGAAGCAGCGTTCGATCAAGGCGGCCAGGCCTGAGCGGCCGAGCGCCTGGCAGGTCGCGACGATCTTGACGGCGTCGGCACGGCGGGTGGTGCGCAGCGAGCGGTCCAGCAGGTTCGGGTATCCGGCGCGCTCGTCATCGAGGGCTGACAGGTAGGCGACGCGCCGGGTGAGCGTGCTGAAGGCGGCGCGGTCCCGGCACAGCAGCACCCCGGCCGGGATCGGCTGCCAGCCGAACTTGTGCAGGTCGAGCGTCACCGAATCGGCCTCGGCGATTCCGTGCAAGGCGTCGCGCAGCACGTCGGAGAAGAGCAGCGCGCCACCGTAGGCTCCATCGACGTGGAACCAGGCCCCGTATTTGTGCGCGACGCGTCCGCAGGCCTCCAGCGGGTCGATCGCGCCGGCGTCGGTGGTTCCAGCCGTTCCCACCACGGCGACGATGCGATCGCCTTGATCGACGAGCCGCGCCGCGATGCGCTCCAGGGCCTGCGTATCCATGCGGTGGTCCTTACCGACCGGGACCGGCACGACGGCCCGCTCCCCCAGGCCGAGCAGCGCGGCGGACCGGGCGATGGAGAAATGCGAGACGGCCGAGCAGAGGATGCGCAGCCGCCCGGCCGCGTATCCGGGGATGCCGTCCTCGGCGGGATCGACGTCGTAGCCGCGGCGGATCGACTCGTCCCGGGCGAACAGCAGAGCCATGAGATTGGACTCGCTGCCGCCGGTGGTCACCGTGCCGCCCGGGTGCGAGGCCCGCGTGCCGAAGCAGAGCCCGGCGAGGGTGCGCACGAGTTCGTCCTCGATGACGGTCGGCGCGGCGGACTGATCCCAGGAGTCCATGGACGGATTGAGCGCGGCGACCAGCGTGTCGGCGGCCACGGCGACCGGCAGCGTCGAGCAGTGCAGGTGCGCGGCGGTGTGCGGGTGGCTCGCGTGGACGGTCTCCGCGACGACGAGGGCGGCGAGTTCGTCGAAGGCGGCCTGGCCACGGCCGTGCTCGGGCAGCACGGGTCCGAGCGCGGCGCGGACCCGCTCGGCGACTGCGGCCGGGCCGCCGGGCGGCAGCGGGCGATCGGCACGGGGCGCAGCCTGCGGCTCGATCGCGTCGGTCCGGACGGTCGGGCTCTCGGCCGAGCGTTCGGCCGGGCGTTCGGCGGGGCTGTCAGTCGGGATCTCGGTCTCCGTCATGAACGCGCTCCGGCCAGCGCCCGCTCCGCGCCGGACAGCCCCGACGCCTCGGCAATCGAGTCGATCAGAGTACTGACGACCTGCTCGGCCTCCAGGTCCGTGATCGTGAGCGGCGGCAGCAGTCGCAGCACGCTGCCCTGGCGGCCGCCAAGTTCGACGAGCACGCCGCGGCTCAGGGCGGCGGCGCGGACCGCGTGGGCGAGTTCGGGCGCGCCGGGCCGGGCGCCGAGCGCGTCGGGCGCGCCGTCCGGCTCGACCAGCTCGACGCCAAGCATCAGGCCGCGCCCGCGCACCTCGCCGATCGCGGGCAGCTCGCGGGCCGCCTCCGCGAAGCCGGTGCGGATCTGTTCGCCCAGCTTGCGGGCGTGAGTCGTCAGGTCGTTTTCCATCACGTACCTGATCGTCGCCGTTCCGGCAGCCATGGCAAGCTGTTGGCCACGGAAGGTGCCCGTATGCGCTCCTTCGGCCCAAACGTCGAGCGAGGAGCGGTAAGCGATCACGGCCAGCGGCAGCCCGCCGCCGATGGCCTTGGAGAGGACTATGACGTCCGGTGTGACGCCAGCGTGGTCCACTCCCCACAGCTCGCCCGTGCGACCGAGGCCGGTCTGCACCTCGTCGGCGACCAGCGGGATGCCATATGCCGCGCTTTCGGCTCGCAGCGCGCGCAGCCACTCGTCAGGTGCCGGAATGACTCCGCCCTCGCCTTGGACGGGTTCGACGATGATCGCTGCGGGCGGAGTCAGGCCACTGCCGGGGTCACGCAGCAACCGTCGCAACTGCTCGACTGCGATCCGCGTGCCCTCCGCGCCGCCGACGCCATACGGACAGCGATAGCTCTGCGGATAAGGGAGTCGAGTGACGCCCGCGTCGTTCACGCGCGCAGGCGTGCGGACCGCCGTGTTGCCCGTGGCGGCCAACGCGCCCGCGGTCATGCCGTGGTACGCCCCGGTGAAGGCGATCAGGCCGGTGTTCGCTTTACTCGTCCGGGCGAGCTTGATGGCGGCCTCGACCGCGTCGGCTCCGGACGGTCCGCAGAAGTGGATGCGCGCGTCTTTGGCCAGGTCGGGCGGCAGGATGCCGAGCAGCGTCTCGGTGAATTCGTCCTTGATCGGTGTGGCGAGGTCGAGCACGTGCAGCGGCGCGCCCGAGTCGAGCACGCGGCGGATCGCGGCAACGGCGACCGGATGGTTGTGGCCGAGGGCGAGGACTCCAGCGCCGGAAAGGCAGTCCAGGTAAGCGCGGCCGTCGGCTCCGTAAATAGTCATGCCTTCAGCGCGGACCGGCACGATTGGCAGGTGCCGTGCATAGCTGCGTGCCGCGGATTCGCGGTCGCGCTGCCGATCGAGGATCGCGGCGCTGCTGACGGCCATCTCACCACTCCCCGCTTGGCACCGGCCTTGGCGGCCGCACCGAAGATTAGTGAGGTAAGCCTTACCTACCGTGATCGCACGGTCAACCGAGTGTCGCTGCGAAGAGTGAGTAGTCCGATGAGCAGACGGGCCCGCGAGTCCAGTGACTCGCGGGCCCGTCCTGAGTTGGAGCGTCGGGTGTTATGCCGCCGCGAACTCGTCGAGCGCGGCAGCCAGGGTGGCGTCCACGCGGGCGACGATGCGGGTGCCCGACTCCAGGTGCGTCTCGCTCAGCAGCTCGCCGGTCGCGTGCACCCGCGCGATCAGGTCGCCCCGGCCGTACGGCACCAGCGCGTCGACCTCGATCGCGGGCCGCGGCAGGTCCGCCTCGACCGCGGCGAGCAGCTTGTCGATGCCCTCGCCGGTGCGGGCCGAGACCAGCACCGAGTGCGGCTCGCGGCGCAGCAGCCGGGCGACCGTCTCGTGGTCGGCCGCGTCGGCCTTGTTGAGCACCACGATCTCGGGCACCTTGGCGGCGCCGATCTCCGCGAGCACCTCACGCACCGCCGCGATCTGGCCCTCAGGGTCCGGGTCGGAGGCGTCGACCACGTGCAGGATCAGGTCGGCGTCGGCGACCTCCTCCAGCGTGGAGCGGAAGGCGTCGATCAGCAGGTGCGGCAGGTGCCGGACGAATCCGACGGTGTCCGCGATGGTGAAGGCGCGGCCGCCGGAGGTCTGCGTCCGGCGCACGGTCGGGTCGAGGGTGGCGAACAGGGCGTTCTCCACCAGCACCCCGGCTCCGGTGATCCGGTTGAGCAGCGAGGACTTGCCGGCGTTGGTGTAGCCGGCCAGGGCCACGGCAGGTACCGCGCCGCGCCTGCGCTCCTGGCGCTGGGTCGAGCGGGACTTGCCCATGTCGGCCAGCTCCCGGCGCATGCGGGCCATCTTCTCCCGGATCCGCCGCCGGTCCAGCTCGATCTTGGTCTCACCGGGACCGCGGGTGGCGATCCCGCCGCCGCCCGAGGTGCCGCCGCCGCCCATCTGCCGGGAGAGCGACTGGCCCCAGCCGCGCAGCCGGGGCAGCATGTACTGCATCTGGGCCAGGGCGACCTGCGCCTTGCCCTCCCGGGAGCGGGCGTGCTGGGCGAAGATGTCCAGGATCAGCGCCGTGCGGTCCACGACCTTGACCTTGACCACGTCTTCCAGGTGGATCAGCTGGGCCGGGGTCAGCTCGCCGTCGCAGATGACGGTGTCCGCCCCGGTCGAGGCGACGATCTCCCGCAGCTCGCGGGCCTTGCCGGAACCGATGTAGGTCGCCGGGTCGGGCCGGTCGCGGCGCTGGATGACGCCTTCGAGCACCTGGGAGCCGGCCGTCTCGGCGAGCGCGGCCAGTTCCCTGAGCGAGGCCTCGGCGTCGGCCGAGGTCCCGGAGTTCCACACCCCGACCAGCACCACGCGCTCGAGGCGCAGCTGCCGGTACTCGACCTCGGTGACGTCCTCGAGTTCCGTGGACAGCCCGGCGACCCGGCGCAGCGACTGGCGTTCGGCCAGGTCGAGCTGGTCGCCGTCGTAGCCGTCGGCAAGATCTTCAACACCGTAGCCGGGATCGACGCCGTAACGCTCCTCCTCGTCGGTGCTGCTCTGATTTACGAGGTGGCGCGAGTTGGTCATATCTTCCCTTCAGAGGCGTCTGCCGCTCGGGCGGCCCTGCCTCTCGATGGTCGCACGCCCGAATCGGGCCGAGCGACCGAATTATGATGAGTTTCACGAACTACGGCGGCCGACGGGTTACACATACCCGTCGGCCGCCGTCGTAACGGATGATGCGGCTATCGCAGCGCCAGGTCCCCGAGGTTCATCAGGGGGAAGGCGAACACGATGTCGCCGTCCACCGGACGCCCGAGGCCGCCGCTCACGCCGACGTTGGCGACCGGGCCGAGCGGGGTCATCGGACCCATGGCGGCGCGCGGCGCGGCGGTCTTGGTCGGGACGGTGGGCACCTCGCCCAGCCGCGACGGGTCCAGGACGGCCTGCGCGAGCACCGCTCCGGGTACCGGGGCGCTGCCGGTGGCGACCGGCGGCGGGACCCGGCGGGTGACCGGACGCGGCGCCGGGCGGGCGCCGGGACGAGCCACGGTGCGCGCCACCGGCTTGGCCAGCGCGACGCCGCTCTTGACCGGCGTCGCACCGACGCGGGCCTGCGGCACCGGCGCGGTGCCGGAGACGCCCACGCGCTCGGCCTCGATCCGGGCGGCGAGCTCCGCGGCCGCGAGGTCCACGGAGACCTCGCGCAGCAGGTCGGACAGCTTGATGTCGAGTGCGTCGCAGATGGCGGCGAGCAGCTCTGAGGACGGTTCCTTCTGGCCCCGCTCGATCTCGGAGAGGTATCCCGGCGAGATCCGCGCTTCGGCGGCGAGCTGGCGCAGCGTGCGCCCCTCGTCCTGCCGCTTGCGCCGCAGCACATCGCCGAGCAGGCGACGGATGAGGATCATGTCGTCGCTCCCTCCCTCACTAGGTCTTCTCGCCACCGTACCCGCTTTCGGCGGCTCGCGCCGCCGCCTTCACCGCGGGTGGTGAAACCTGAACCGGCACTACAACCGTACGCAACCGTTGAGCGTCCTGCGGCTATTCCCGGACTCCAGCGGAGGGGTACTCACTCAGAGACGTGCCACGCCAGCGGCCGGTTCATGCGAAAGCGGGGAATCTTTTGTTGACCCGTTAACTTCCGGTCCGCATTCCGAGATAACGCAACGTCAGTTGTAACGTGGCCGCAACAGAGAGCTGCTGGATACGGGCTCGATCCCGCGCCGGGGCTCCAGCGCCGGCCCCGAAACGGCATTGCTCGAACTCGACTCCTTCTTGACCGGAGACCGCGACGAAGACGGTGCCGACCGGCTGGCCGTCCTGCGGCTCCGGCCCGGCGACCCCGGTGGTGGCCAAGCCGAGGTCGGCCCGGCACACGCGGCGCACGCCCTCGGCCATCTGGCTGGCGACCTCACCGTGTACCGCACCAACCTGGTCGAGTAGCACCCCGTCGACTCCGAGCACTGCTGCCTTTAGGTCGGTGGCGTACGCGGTGACCGAACCGCGGAAGACGGCTGATGCACCGGGCACCGCGGTGAGCGCGGCGGCGAGTTGCCCGCCGGTCAGCGATTCCGCGACGGCGATGGTCAGGCGCAGGTAGCGGGCACGGGCGAGCACCTGCTCGGCCAGATCCGCCAGCTGCGCCGGGCCGGGGGCGGGCTGGTACGAGCCGTCGGTCACTTGGCCGCACGCTCCGCGGCCGCGGCACCGTCCGCGTTCGGTCCGCTCGCAGTGCCGCCCGGCACCGCCGCTCCGGCCGGCTGCAGCGGCCTGCTGCGAGCCGACCGCCGCAGCCGGATCGCCTGCAGCACGTAGTCCCCGCCGGTCACCACGGTCACCACCAGCGCCGCCGCCATGATCACGGTGCTCACCCAGGTCAGCCAGCCGAGGCCGGGCACCGCGCCGAGCGGCAGGACGTAGATCCAGATGGCCAGCGCCTGCAGCAGCGTCTTGAGCTTGCCGCCGCGGCTGGCCGCGATGACCCCGTACTTGATCACCCAGAAGCGCAGCAGCGTGATGCCGAACTCGCGCACCAGGATCACCACGGTGACCCACCACCACAGCATGCCGAGCGCGCTGAGCGAGCCCAGGGCCGTGCCCATCAGCGCCTTGTCCGCGATCGGGTCGGCGATCTTGCCGAAGTCCGTGATCAGGCCGCGCTCACGGGCCAGCTGGCCGTCGAGCCGGTCGGTGAACGAGGCGATCATGAACATCACCGCCGCGGCCAGGCGCCACCAGCTCTCCCTGCCGTCCGCGTGCAGGAGCAGCACGGCGAAGACGGGCACCAGCGCCAGCCGGACGAGGGTCAGGATGTTGGCGATGTTCCACAGCGGCACGGCGCCGGGCCCGGCCTCGGGGACCGGCGGTCCGTCCGCGACGGACGGGCGCTGCGCCGGGGCCGTCACCTCGGCTCCGCGACGAGATCGACCCCGTCGCTGTCCACGACGAGCGCGCTGACCAGGGCGCCGACCCGCAGCCCAGCCGCAGTCGGGCCGACCAGGCGTACCGAGCCGTCGGTCTCCGGGCCCTGCTGCGCCGCGCGGCCCTCCACCTCGGCGCTGCCGGCGTCGGTCTCGACCCGCTCGACCAGCACGTCGATCCGCTCGCCGATCCGCTCGGCGGCGCGCTGCGCGGTCAGCTCCTCGGCCAGCTCGGACAGCCGCGCGGCCCGCTCGTCGATCTCGTCCTGGTCCAGCTTGCCGTCGAAGCCGGCGGCCTCGGTGCCGTCCTCGTCGGAGTAGCCGAAGACGCCGATCGCGTCGAGCCGCGCCTCGGTGAGGAAGCCTTCGAGCTCCTTGTAGTCGGCCTCGCTCTCCCCCGGGAAGCCGACGATGAAGTTCGAGCGCGCACCGGCCAGCGGCAGCTTCTCGCGGATCGAGGCGAGCAGGCCGAGGAAGCGCTCGGTGTCGCCGAACCGCCGCATCCGCCGCAGCACGTCCGGGGCGCTGTGCTGGAAGGACAGGTCGAAGTAGGGCGTCACCTTGGGCGTGGCCGCCATCGCGTCGATCAGCGTCGGGCGCATCTCGGCCGGCTGGAGGTAGGAGACGCGGATCCAGTCAAGGCCGTCGATCGCGGCGAGCTCGGGCAGCAGGGTCTCCAGCAGCCGGATGTCGCCGAGGTCCTTGCCGTAGGAGGTGGAGTTCTCGCTGACCAGGACGACCTCGCGCACGCCCTGCTCGGCCAGCCAGCGGGCCTCGGCCAGGATGTCGGCGGGGCGGCGGGAGAGGAACGCGCCGCGGAAGGACGGGATAGCGCAGAAGGAGCATCGGCGGTCGCAGCCGGAGGCCAGCTTCAGCGCGGCGGAGGGTCCGTCGCCGAGGCGGCGGCGCAAAGCGCGCGGACCGGATGCCGGTGCGACGCCTTCAGGCAGGTCGGCGATGCTCGAGTGGCCGTGCGTACCGTGTCCGGGCACGGACAGCGCCGAGCCCGCGCGTTCGACCGGCGTCAGCGGCAGCAGCTTGCGGCGGTCGGAGGGCGTGTGCGAGGCGACATGTCCACCGCTGAGGATCGTGCGCAGCCGGTCGCCGATCTCCAGATAGTGGTCGAAGCCGAGGACCGCGTCCGCCTCGGGCAGCTCGTCGGCCAGCTGCACGCCGTAGCGCTCGGCGAGGCAGCCGACCGCGACGACGGCCTTGGTGACGCCGTTGCCCTTGAGGTCGGCGGCGGACAGCAGCGTGTCGATCGAGTCCTTCTTGGCGGCGTCGACGAAGCCGCAGGTGTTGACGACCGCGACCTCGGCGGCCGCCGGGTCCTCGACCAGACTCCAGCCCTCGGCGGCGAGCCGGCCCGCCAGTTCCTCGGAGTCGACGTCGTTGCGCGCGCAGCCGAGGGTGATCAGGGCGACGGTGCGGCCCCCGGGATCCGTGGGCACAGTGCGGGACATGCCCACAAGGGTATCCGGAGAGCTTCGGTGCCTTTTCTCCGGAGCGGCCCGGCTTGGCGGCTCAGCTGCCCGACGCCGGGTTGTACGAAGCGCGGAAGACCTGACCGGAGCTGCCCTGGGAACCGAGGTCGTGGCCGTTGACGACCAGGTCCACGGCCGCGGCGTCGCCGACGATCACGTCGAGCTTGCTGGCGTCGGTGAACTCCTGCGTCTGGCCGGGCTGCAGGATGTTCCAGAACAGCTGCTGGCCGGCCGCGTTGGTGACGCCGAGCCAGCTGGGCGCCTTGCCAGCGACGACCCGCAGGTCGACCGTCTTCGGCTTGGGCGCGGCCGGTGGCGCCGCAGCCGCGGGCGCCGCGTGCTTCGCGGAGGCTGCCTTCGGCTGTGCGTGGCTCGTTGCAGCGGCGGCCGAGTCCGCGGCGGCGTGCGCGGCTCCTCCAGAACTGCTCGGCCACAGCTGTACGGCGGCGACCAGGCCGACCGCGGCGAGCGCGCCGATCAAGGCGAGCGACCAGTTCGCCCCGGCCTTCGCCGGAGTCTTCGCGCCGGCGAGGAAGGCGGCGGGCCGCTCGTTGACCGGCGGCGGTCCTTCGGCTCCGGCGATGAGCGCGGCGGCCGAGCCGGCGTCGGCGTCGGTGAAGTCGTCGCGGCGCCGGTGCTTGAGCGGCGGCACCTCGGGCGGCGGGGTCGCGCCCGCCATCGGCACGAGCGACGGCACCGCACCAGGCACGATCGTCGGCAGTACCGAGCGTGCCCGTTGCGCTGCCGCCTTCTGTGCACCGCGCGGTGCGGTACCGACGGCTTCCTTCGCGGGCTGCGCGACAACGCGCGGCTTGCGCAGATCCCGCTTCGTCAGCGGAGGCAGTCTGATCGCGCCGTATTCGGCGAGCAGCGGCGCGGGGTCGAGGCCGACCGCTTGGGCGTAGGCGCGGATATGTCCACGTGCGTACACGTCTCCGCCGCACTGCGCGAACTCGCCGGCCTCGATCCGGTGCAGCACCTCGGGCGTGATGCGGGTGCGCTCGCTGATCTGACGCGCGGTCAGCCCGGCGGACAGACGCGCGCCCTGAAGCCTCTCGCCGATCAGCCGATGCGGATCCCGCTGCTCGCCCTGCTCCTGCGCCACCTGGATCCCGCCTCTCGTTCCGCGCTGACCGGACAGCGTCGCCCCGTGCGTCTGAGAACAGCTATGCCCGGCCCGGGGGCGGCCCTCCCCTCCGGCCGCCCGCTTTCGCCCGATTGGCTTTCCTTCGCCCGGCCTAACGCGCGAGTCGGCGATCCGTCACTGGATCGCCTGCATCGGGGGCTATTCCTGCGGCTGGAGCGAGTCAAGCAGTTGCTGAAGGTCGTCCGGCCTCATCAGGACGTCGCGCGCCTTGGCGCCCTCGGACGGACCGACCACGCCGCGCGATTCGAGCAGGTCCATCAGCCGGCCCGCCTTGGCGAAGCCGACCCGCAGCTTGCGCTGGAGCATCGAGGTCGAGCCGAACTGGGTGGAGACGACCAGCTCCGCGGCCTGGATCAGCAGCTCGAGGTCGTCGCCGATCTCCTCGTCGATCTCGCGCTTCTTCTCGGCCGTCTCGGTGACGTCCGGCCGGTACTCCGGCTT
>NZ_DASRGV010000090.1:0-7747 GCF_035650855.1 Actinocrinis sp.
CGCCAGCTCGCGCGCGTCATAGAGCGCCTGCGTGAACTGCTCGATCTCCACGTTCCGGCCCGCGTTCCCGACCACCTGGCCGAAGCGCTGGTGCGCGACGTGATAGACGCACGAGCCCATCACCATGTCCAGCGGCGCGTAGCCGGCCCGGATCAGGGTCCAGAAGTCCTGGCCGGACAGGTCCGAGGTGAACGGCTTGTTCTTGTTGTTGCGCCAGTGGCCGTGCGGGCCCGGGTCCGCCCCGTCCGCCTTGACCGCCGTGCCGATCGCGATGAACTCGGCGATGTCGTTGCCGAACTCCTTGAACTCCACGTCCAGCCGCACCCCGACGATGCCGTCCGCGCCCAGCGCGCTGGCCTCCGCCTCCATCCGGCTCATCGCCAGCTCGCGGGCGTGGTACATGGCCTGCGACAGGGTGGTCATCTCCTGGTTCTTCGACCAGCGGCCCAGCTGCAGGCCGACGTGGTAGATCGAGGAGCCGAGCACCAGGCCGAGCGGCCGGAAGCCCGCCTCGCGCACCAGCAGGAACTCGTTCACCGTCAGGTCCGAGGTGAAGATCGAGCCCTTTCCGGGACGCAGCTGGGCGAGCCGGCGCATGGCGTCCTCGGGCACCCCCTGCGCGACCAGGTCCCCGGCCTCCTGCTGGATGGACTGCTCGGTCATCCTCAGCGCTCCCGATTCAGGGTCAAGATGGTCAGTGGCTTGAGCCCGGAGCCGCCGGGCCTGCGGTCGAAGCGGGCGACGGAGGTGCCCACGAACGAGGCCTCCGCGATGTGGTCGCGCTGGTTCTCGTACGAGGGGCACTCCCGCTCGCGGATGCGCAGCTCCATCTCGTCGACCACGATCCCGTCCCCGCCGTGCGCCTTCGCGTCGAGTTGGAGCTGGTGGCGGGCGTCGTGCCGGGCGTGGTTGATCAGCTGGGTGTATCCGTCGACCTCTTGGTTGCCCGCGGTCCAACGCAGCTGTCCGTAGGTGCGCCAGTCGTCATGCCTGGTCGCGATCGAGATGCCGAGCACCAGGCCGGTCGGCACCCAGCCGCCGTGCAGCAGCTTGGCGAACTCCTGGCCGGTCAGGTGGGAGGTAAACGGCGTCGCCGGACGGGTCTTCGAGCGGGCGCGCACGGCCGTGCCGAGCGCGGTGAACTCCATGCCGCCGGCCGGGAAGTGGCCGACCCGCAGCTTCACCCCGACGATCCCGTCGCCGCCGAGCGCCTTGCACTCGGAGATCGCCCGGGCCAGCGCCAGCCGCCGCGCGCCGTACATCGTGCGCACCAGCTGGGAGAACGGGGCGTAGGCGGAGGAGGAGACCTCCGTGCCGCCGAAATACGACCACGCGCCGGAGCAGCCCCAGCGGCCGGCGTATCCGATGTGGAAGACCGCGGTGCCGAGCACCTGCCCGACCGGGTCGAATCCGGCCCCGGCGATCGCCGCGAACTCCTGCGTGGTCAGCGCCGAGCCCCAGGTCTGGCTCGCGCGGATCTCCGCCATCCGCGCACGGGCCACCTCGGGAAGGGCGGCATCCAGCTGTTCTGGCATCAGACCCCCGGTCGGAGACGGAAGTGCGCTCTCGGGCAGCGTATGACATGGCGGGCTTGTGTGGACGTGACGGCAGGGGTGAAGGCGGGGGAAGGCGGGGGTGAAAGCCTTTGGCCTGGTGGTGAATGGCCATGCGGTGCGCCGGGGGGCGTCGGTTGGGAACGGCGCCCGTGAAGACGGCGTCAGTCGAAGACGGCCTTGCCGGGGCCGTGGTCGATGAAGGACTGCATGCCGGTGGTCCGGTCGGGGGTAGCGAACAGCGCGGCGAACTGCGCCCGCTCGATCTCCAGGCCGGTGACCAGGTCGGTCTCCAGGCCGCGGTCGATCGCCTCCTTGGCGGCGCGCAGCGCGAACGCCGGTCCGGCGGCCAGCTCGGCGGCCCAGGCCAGCGCGTTCGGGTAGACGTCTTCAGGGGCTACGACCCGGTTCACCAGACCGATTCGTAGCGCTTCCTCGGCGCTGACCATCCGGCCGGTGAAGACCAGATCCTTGGCCCGGGCGGGGCCGACGAGGCGGGAGAGGCGCTGGGTGCCGCCGGCGCCGGGGATGAGGCCGAGCTTGATCTCCGGCTGGCCGAACCTGGCGTCCGTCGCGGCGACCCTCAGGTCCGCGCACAGCGCCAGTTCGCAGCCGCCGCCCAGGGCGAAGCCGGTGACCGCGGCGATGACCGGCTTCGGGATGCGCGCGATCGCCGTGAAGGAGTCCTGCAGAGCGCCGGAGCGCAGCACCATGTCGGTGTAGGAGAGGGCGGCCATCTCCTTGATGTCCGCGCCCGCGGCGAACGCGATCGGCCCGCCGTAGAGCACCACGGCGCGCAGATCGGGATCGGCCGTCACCTGCTCGGCGGCCCGCTTAAGCTCGGCTTGGACGTGCGAGTCGAGCGGATTCAGCTTCGGGCGGTCGACTCGGATGGTGGCGACCCGGGGGGCCACTTCGGCGACCTCGATCCGGACAAACTCGGCGCGCCACACGACCTGCACGGCTGCCGCCGCGCCCTCGTTCGGCTCAGTCAACGCTGACACTCCCTTGGATCACCGTCCGCCTGCACCGTTCATCCAACCACGGCCGGTCAGCCGCCGAATTTCCGGGGCCATGAGGTTCTTCACGACCCGTCAAAAGGCACAATGGACACCATGAGTGACCAAGCTGGCGATCCGCACCACGCTGAGCACTGGGACCGGCCCTGGCCGGGTAACTGGCATCCGCTCGGCGCTCGCCACGACGGACAAGGCGTCAACTTCGCGCTCTGGGCGGCCGGGGCCGAGGGCGTCGAGCTGTGCCTTTTCGACGACGCCGGTGGCGAGAGCCGGATCCCGCTGTCCGAATCCACCTTCCACATCTGGCACGGCTACCTGCCCGGCATCGAGCCCGGCCAGCGCTACGGCTTCCGGGTTCACGGGCCCTGGGACCCGTCGCGCGGCCGCCGCTGGAACGCGAACAAGCTGCTGCTCGATCCGTACGCCCGAGCACTGGAGGGCGAGTTCGTCCTCGACGACGCCGTGTACGCGCATGTGAAGCACGGTTCAACCGCCAACTCCAACTCCCTGGACGACCGCGATTCGGCGCCGTACGTTCCGCAGGGCCTCGTGATCGGCAAGGTCGACGTGGACACCGGCATGCGGCCGCACACGCCCTGGGCCGAGACGATCATCTACGAGCTGCATGTACGCGGCTACACGATGCGACACCCGGCTGTACCTGACGAACTGCGCGGTACGTACGCAGGGCTGGCGCACCCGGCCGTCGTCGACCATCTGGTCCATCTGGGTGTCACCGCGGTCGAGCTGCTGCCGATCCACCACTTCGTTTCCGAGCCGCATCTGCTGGAGCGCGGGCTCGGCAACTACTGGGGCTACAACTCGATCGGCTACTTCGCCCCGCACGCGCAGTACTCGGCCGCGGCCCGGCGCGGCGAGCCCGGCGGCCAGGTGCGCGAGTTCAAGCAGATGGTGGCGGCCCTGCACGCGGCCGGCATCGAGGTCATCCTCGACGTGGTCTACAACCACACCGCCGAGGGCGGCGGCGACGGACCGACGCTGTGCTTCCGCGGCATCGACAACGAGAGCTACTACCGGCTCGACGAGAAGAACCCGAGCCGGTATGCCGACTACACCGGCTGCGGTAACACGCTCAACGTCGTGCAGCCGCACGTGCTTCAGCTGATCACCGATTCGCTGCGCTACTGGGTCACCGAGATGGGAGTGGACGGGTTCCGCTTCGATCTGGCGTCTGCTCTGGCCCGCTCCTTCCACGACGTGGACAAGCTGTCGGCGTTCCTGACGGTCATCGCGCAGGATCCGGTGCTCCAGGAGGTGAAGCTGATCGCCGAGCCCTGGGACGTCGGCGAGGGTGGCTACCAGGTCGGCGAGTTCCCGCCGCTGTGGACCGAGTGGAACGACAAGTTCCGCGACACCGTCAGGGACTTCTGGCGCGGAGCGCGGACCGATGTGCGCGATCTGGCGTATCGGTTGTCGGGTTCGTCAGACCTCTACCAGGACGACGGTCGACGCCCTTACGCATCGATCAACTTCGTTACCGCACACGACGGCTTCACGATGCGCGACCTGGTCACCTACGACCACAAGCACAACGAGGCGCACGGCGAGAACAACCGTGACGGCAACAACGACAACCGCTCCTCGAACTACGGCGTCGAGGGCGAGACCGATGATGAGACGGTCAACCAGCTGCGGCGCCGTCAGATCCGCAATCTGATGACGACTCTGGTCCTGGCCACCGGCGTGCCGATGATCACGGCCGGGGACGAGTTCGGCCGCACGCAGCAGGGCGACAACAACGCGTACTGCGTCGACAACGAGGTCAGCTGGGTCGACTGGTCGCTGCTCGAGAAGGGCGAGTGGTCCAGCCTGCTGGACCTGACCCGGCGCATCATCCACCTGCGCAAGCGGCACCCGGTGCTGCGCCAGCGCGTGTTCTTCTCCGGCCAGCCGGCGCACCCCGGCGGCCTGCAGGACATCGCCTGGTTCCGGCCGGACGGCGAGGAGATGACCGACGGCGACTGGTTCGCCCCGGCCGCCGGGCTCGGCGTGTACCTCTCCGGGCAGGACATCCGCGGGCGCGGGAACCACGGCGAGCGGATCATCGACGACAGCTTCCTGCTGGTGGTGCACGCCGGGGCCGAGGAGCTGGAGTTCGTGCTGCCGGGCGATCCGTGGGCACGCTGGTACCACAGCGTGATCGACACGACGCTGGAAGGGGACCCGGGGGCGCGCGACAACGTCACCTATGGCGGCGGGCTGCCGGTCACGCTCGCGCCGCGCTCGCTGATGCTGCTGCGCGCGGATCCGGAGGCGTGGTCGGCGACCTGACGGGCGGTCAGACGACGCGAACCGGGGATCTCTACCTAAGACACGATCGCGGTGGTGCTCCGGACGAGTCCGGAGCACCACCGCGATCAGCAGTTAAGCAACTGGCAGTCAAGCGACCGCCAGCTGCGTGATTCCCAGCTGACTGATCGTCAGCTCAGCGCATGAACGCGTCGCCGTCACCCTCGCCCGAGGATGAGACCGTCACCGGCGTCGGCAACACGGCGAGCCCGAGTTCCGCCGGCGTGGACAGCAGCGGATGCTTCGGTACCGCACGCACCGTGTACCCGAACGGGCCAGACCGGTCCAGCTCCACGACGCCCTCGTATCGGTTGCGACCGAGGTCGTCCACGCCGTTGAGCTCCAGCGCGACCGTGTGCGTGTCCTTGAGCTGGTCCCGCTCGTCGACCCGGCCGTAGACCGCCTGAACCTCCAGGTCGTCCGGCGTGATCGAGCCGAGCTGCACCAGCGCGCGGACCCGCAGCGTGCCGCCGAGCCGGGGCGCGCCCTCCGCGCCGGCGTCGCCGTCCGCGACCGCGTCCACGTGCTCGATCGCCAGCTCGGGCCAGCTCGCCTTGATCCGCTCCGTCCACGCGGCCAGCTCGATCGCGCTGCGGTAACCGTCGGCCGACACGGCACGCGAGGACATCGCCGCCGGGACGTACAGCTCCCGCACGTAGTCCCGCACCATCCGGCTCGCCAGCACCTTGGGGCCGAGCGTGCTCAGAGTGTGCCGGACCATCTCGATCCAGCGGGTCGGCAGACCCGCCGCGTCGCGGTCGTAGAAGCGGCGGCTGACCGAGGTCTCGATCAGCTCGTACAGCGCCGCGGCCTCAAGCTCGTCGCGCCGGTCCGGGTCGTCCACGCCGTTCGCGGTCGGGATCGCCCAGCCGTTCTCGCCGTCGAACCACTCGTCCCACCAGCCGTCCCGGATGGACAGGTTCAGCCCGCCGTTGAGCGCCGACTTCATCCCGGAGGTGCCGCAGGCCTCCAGCGGCCGCAGCGGGTTGTTGAGCCACACGTCGCAGCCGGGCAGCAGCGTCTGCGCCATCGCCATGTCGTAGTTCGGCAGGAAGACGATGCGGTGCCGCACGTTGTGCTCGTCGGCGAAGCGCACCAGCTCCTGGATGAGCCGCTTGCCGCCCTCGTCGGCGGGGTGCGCCTTGCCGGCGATGAC
Organism: Actinocrinis sp.; assembly: GCF_035650855.1. Lineage (GTDB taxonomy): Bacteria > Actinomycetota > Actinomycetes > Streptomycetales > Catenulisporaceae > Actinocrinis. The sequence continues at coordinate 6,039 of NZ_DASRGV010000090.1, forward strand.
GAGCTGGATCGGACGCTGCGGGTGCAGCAGCAGCGAGGCGAGCCGCTCCCGGTCGCGCAGCATCAGGGTCAGCCGCTTGTAGGAGGGCACCCGGCGGGCGAAGCCGATGGTGAGCACCTCCGGGTCCAGCACGTCGGCGGTCCAGCCCAGCTCGGCCTCCGAGGCGCCGCGGGCGATCCAGGACTCCTTGACCCGGCGCCGCGCCTCGTCCACCAGCGCGGCGCGCAGCACGCAGCGGATTTCCCAGATCGTCTTGTCAGACAGCCGGTCCACGGCCTCGAACGGCTCGTCAGCGAGCGCGCCGGGGCCAAGTTCCCGCTCGACCAGCTCGAAGACCGCGGGGTGGACCCAGGTCTCGGCGTGCACGCCGTTGGTGATCGAGGTGATCGGCACCTCCGGCGAGTCGAAGCCGGGCCACAGGCCGCCGAACATCTCCCGGGAGACCTCGCCGTGCAGCACCGAGACGCCGTTGGCGCGCTGGGCCAGCCGCAGGCCCATCACGGCCATGTTGAAGCAGCCCGGGTCGCCGCCGGGGAAGTCCTCGGCGCCGAGGCCGAGGACGTTCTCCATGCGCACTCCGGGCGACTGGTTGTCCCCGCCGAAGTGCTCGGCCACCAGGTCGTGCGAGAAGCGGTCGATGCCGGCCGGTACCGGGGTGTGCGTCGTGAACAGGGTGCCGGCCCGCACGGCGGCCAGCGCGGCGCCGAAGTCCAGCTCGTGCTCCTCGGTCAGTTCCCTGATGCGCTCGATGCCGAGGAACCCGGCGTGGCCCTCGTTGGTGTGGTACACCTCGGGCTGCGGCGTGCCGGTGAGCCGGCAGTAGGCCCGCACGGCCCGGATGCCGCCGATGCCGAGCAGCATCTCCTGGTGCAGGCGGTGCTCGCTGGAGCCGCCGTAGAGCCGGTCGGTGATCTCGCGGCCGCCGTCCGCGTTGTCCTCGATGTCGGTGTCGAGCAGCAGCAGCGGCACCCGGCCGACCTGGGCCAGCCAGACCTGGGCGACCAGTTCGCGCAGGCCGGGCAGGCCGATGGTGACCCGCACGGCCGTTCCGTCGGCCTCGCGCAGCCTGGTCAGCGGCAGGTTGTCCGGGTCGATCAGCGGATAGGTCTCCAGCTGCCAGGCGTCGCGGGAGAGCGACTGGCGGAAGTAGCCGTGCTTGTACAGCAGGCCGACCCCGATGATCGGGACGCCGAGGTCGGAGGCGGCCTTCAGGTGGTCGCCGGCCAGGATGCCGAGGCCGCCGGAGTACTGCGGCAGCACGGCGGTGATGCCGTACTCCGGGGAGAAGTAGGCGATCGAGCGCGGGGCGTCGGTCAGCGTCTGGTACCACTTCGGCTCGTTCAGGTACGCGTGCAGGTTCGCGGCCGCGTCGGCGATCCGGGCGGTGAACCGTTCGTCGGCGGCCAGCACGGCCAGCCGCTCTGTGCGTACCGCGCCGAGCAGGCGCACTGGGTCGCCGCCGACGGCCTCCCACTGCCCGGGGTCCACCGCGGCGAACAGGTCTCGGGTGGGTGCGTGCCAGGACCAGCGCAGGTTCGCCGCCAGCTCGGCGAGCGGCGCGAGCGGTTCGGGTAGCACGGTGCGGACGGTGAAGCGTCGGATAGCCCTCATGCTTCGGGACAGTAGCGGCTGGTCACCGGGTTTCGCGACATGGTGGCTCAGGTTCGCGGGCGGAGCGCTGCCGTGCACTCCCGAACGCCCCCCGGCTG
>NZ_DASRGV010000091.1:0-3183 GCF_035650855.1 Actinocrinis sp.
GAGGTTCTGCGAGCGCACGCCGAACTCGTCCTGGTCGCGCCGGGTGATTCCCTTGATCTGCGCCAGATTCTCGGCGGTCTGGCCCATCGCGATGTAGATGTCCGGGACGGCGCCGTCCTCACGCGGGTCCGTCCAGGCCGGCGCGCCGGCCTCGGCACGGGCGACGGTGCGGGCCTTGGCTTCGCTGAAGACCGGGTTCTCGGTGTCCGGCAGGGAGTCGGAGTTGCCGAGCACGAAGCTGGAGACCGACTCGACGCCGGCGGAGATGAACACGTCGCCCTCGCCAGACCGGATCGCGTGCAGCGCCATCCGCGTGGTCTGGAGCGAGGAGGAGCAGTAGCGGGTGACGGTCGTGCCGGGCAGGAAGTCGTAGCCGAGCAGCACCGACACGACGCGGCCCATGTTGAAGCCGGAGGCGCCGCCGGGCAGGCCGCAGCCGAGCATCAGGTCGTCGATGTCGTGCGGGTCCAACTGCGGGACCTTGTCCAGCGCGGCGCGCACGGCGGTCACCGCGAGGTCGTCCGGTCGCACGTCCTTCAGCGAGCCTTTGAACGCGCGGCCGATCGGCGTACGCGCGGTGGCGACGATCACTGCCTCGGGCATGGGTAGCTCCTTCGTGCGACGTGCGGAACACGGACGTGCGGCGGGACACGGACGCCCGGAACACAACTGCGGTGTCGTATCGGGGAAGACGCTACCGGATAAGTTACTGGCGGGTAAGGGCGTCCGGGGAGAGTGCGGCGGGACGTGCCCGCGGGGTGGCTCCGGAGCAGGGCCTAGGTAGCGGAGGCCGGCGTCGACTCGGCAGCGGCCGAGCGGGTGATTTGCCAGACTGCGGCGGCCAGCGCGGGGAGGACGGCCGCGGCGGCCGTCGCGTAACCCTCGGCGGAAGGGTGGAAGCGGTCCGGACCGAACAGTTCGGCGCGCGCCGCGAACTCGGGCCCGAGCAGCGCGCCGAGCGGGACCGAGCGGCCACCGGCCTCGTGCACGGCGCGGGCCTGCAGCGCGGCGAGCCGGCGGCTCCAGCGGCGCGCCAGCCAGCGCAGCGGGACCTGGATCGGGCGGATCGTGCCGAGGTCGGGGCAGGTGCCGACGACCACCTGGCAGCCGACCGCGCGCAGCCGCAGCACGGCCTCGCCGAGGTTCGCGGCCGCTTCGGTGGGCGACAGGCGGTGTGTCACGTCGTTCGCGCCGATCATGATCGCGGCGACCTGTGGCGCGTGCTCCGGACCGTCGGCGAGCAGTGCGTCGACCTGTTCGGACAGCCGATCCGAACACGCGCCGACGCGGGCGACGTTCGCCAGCAGCAGCGGTCGGCCCGAGTGCGCGGCGAGGGCGGCGGCGAGCAGCGCGCCAGGCGTCTGGTCCGCGCGTTCGACGCCGTAGCCGGCTGCGGTCGAGTCGCCGAGTACGGCGAACCGCAGGGGGCGCGAGTCGAAGGGGGAGGCGGGAGAGGCGGAGGCAGGGGACGAGGGGGCATGGGTGGTGGTGCCGGGGGACGCGGAGTCGGAAGCGGGAGTCGTGGAGGTGATCGTGGGGGAGAGGGAGGTCGGGTCGGGCTCAATGCTGGTGGTGCGTGCGACCAGATGGGCACCGAACAGGCCGTCCGCGCGCGGCGGAACGTCCACCGCCTGCCCGATCGCCCGGCGGGCCAGCTTGGCCTCCGCCATCACCAGGCCGATTGACGCCCCGGTCAGCACGGTGAGCCCGCCCCCACCTACCGCCGCCGCGGCTACTACCCGTTTCGCGCTCAACGCCGCCATCGCTGTGGCCTCCTACCTCTGGCCTCTCGCCTACTGTTCTTCCCCCGTCGCGAAGATCCAAGTAAGCCGCAGGATAGGAATGTACCGGCTACCACTGTCCAGATGGCGGATTTTCGCTCGCGTGCACCTAACCTGGTGGCAACAATCCGGCTTTTGATCACCGCCCACAAGGCGCTCCCGTCGAAAGGCTCCCGATGCATTACGTCGAGTCGGTCATCGACCTGGTCGGCAACACACCGCTGGTCAAGCTGAACTCGGTCACCCACGGCCTGGCCGCCACGGTCCTGGCCAAGATCGAGTACGTGAACCCCGGCGGCTCGGTCAAGGACCGGATCGCCCTGCGGATGATTGAAGCGGCCGAGGCTTCTGGCGAGCTAAAGGCGGGCGGCACGATCGTCGAGCCGACCAGTGGCAACACCGGTGTCGGGCTGGCCATGGTGGCGCAGCGCAAGGGGTACCGGTGCGTGTTCGTCTGCCCGGACAAGGTCTCCCAGGACAAGATCAACGTGCTGCGCGCGTACGGCGCCGAGGTGGTGGTCTGCCCGACTGCCGTCGCGCCGGAGCACCCGCAGTCGTACTACAACGTCTCCGACCGGCTGGTGCGCGAGATCCCGGACGCCTGGAAGCCGGACCAGTACTCCAATCCGAACAACCCGCTTTCGCACTATCACTCCACCGGCCCGGAGATCTGGGAGCAGACGGACGGCCGGATCAGCGCCTTCGTGGCGGGCATCGGCACCGGCGGCACGATCAGCGGGACCGGTCGCTTCCTGAGGGAGGCTTCGGGCGGCCGGGTCAAGATCATCGGAGCGGACCCGGAGGGATCGGTCTATTCGGGCGGCAGCGGTCGGCCGTACCTGGTCGAGGGCGTGGGCGAGGACTTCTGGCCGGAGTGCTATGACCGGACGGTTACCGACGAGGTCATCGCGGTCTCCGACAAGGACTCGTTCCAGATGACGCGGCGGCTTGCCCGTGAGGAGGGGCTGCTTGTCGGAGGGTCCTGCGGGATGGCAGTGGTCGCAGCGCTGCGGTACGCGCAGCGGTTGACGGCTGAGGACGTGGTGGTCGTCATCTTGCCGGACTCCGGGCGCGGCTACCTCTCGAAGATCTTCAACGACGATTGGATGGCCGACTACGGCTTCCTGACGCCCGCGTCGCAGGAGGCGACTGTCGGCGACGTGCTTTCGCGCAAGGGCGAGACGCTGCCGGATCTGGTCCACATGCACCCGCACGAGACGGTCGGTCAGGCGGTCGAAACCCTGCGCGAGTACGGCGTGAGCCAGATGCCGCTGGTCAAGGAGGAGCCGCCGGTCATGGCGGCGGAGATCGTCGGCTCGATCGTGGAGCGGGACCTGCTCGAGGCGCTGTTCAAGGGGCAGGCGCAGCTGAGCGATCCGCTGGAGGACCACAAGTCGGCGCC
>NZ_DASRGV010000092.1:0-49341 GCF_035650855.1 Actinocrinis sp.
CTGGTGCGCACGCAGATGCTCGACGCCGGATATCCGCTTTCCGCGGTAACTGAGGCGCTGTGCGCGCGCTGGAAGCCCGGTGTGCGGCTGCTGCCTGCCACGGATGATCGCGCCGAGACGCACGTGGTGCTGCGCGACGAGGAGGGCAAGCGGCGGGCCGTGCACTTCCAGGAGTACTGGGTGCGGATGCACGCTCCGGACGCCGAGTCGGTCGTCTTCGTGGGCGCGGAGAAGGCGCAGCCGGCGCCCGGAGTGCTGGAGGCGATCGTCCAGGCGGACGTGGTGGTGTTCCCGCCCTCGAACCCGGTGGTGTCGATCGGGGCGGTGCTCGCGGTGCCGGGCATCCGCGAGGCGCTGATCGCGGGTACCGCTCCGGTGGTGGGGCTTTCTCCGATCATCGGATCGGCCCCGGTGCGCGGGATGGCGGACAAGGTGCTCGCGGCGATGGGCGTCGAGGAGACGAGCGCGGCAGCGGTCGCCGAGTACTACGGCGCGGAGCTGCTGGACGGCTGGCTGATCGACGAGAGCGACGCGAAGCAGGCGGAGCGGGTCGAGGCGGCCGGAGTTCGCTGTCGGGCGGTGCCGCTGTTGATGCGGGACGTCGACGCGACGGCGGCCATGGCGCGGGCCGCGCTCGACCTGGCGGCGGAGCTGCGGTCATGACGGAACGTCAGACGCCGAGCAGCTACTCGGTTTTCGGGCTCGCCGGGCTGCCGGAGATCGAGCCCGGCGCGGACCTGGCCGGCTTGATCGCGGCCGCGGCGAACGAAGGTGCCGCGCTCGCGGACGGCGACATTCTCATCGTCACCTCGAAGATCGTCTCGAAGGCGGAGGGGCGCGTCGTCGCGGCGGCCGATCGCGAGGCCGCGATCGACGCGGAGACTGTGCGCGTCGTCGCCCGGCGCGGGCCGCTGCGGATTGTCGAGAACCGGCAAGGTCTGGTGATGGCCGCCGCGGGCGTCGATGCGTCGAACACGGCCAAGGGCACGGTGCTGCTCCTACCGGAGGATCCAGACCGTTCGGCGCGTGAGATCGCCGACGGCGTGCGTACGCGGCTCGGCGTGTCCGTGGGCGTCATCGTCTCGGACACCTTCGGGCGGGTGTGGCGCAACGGGCTCGTGGATCAGGCGATCGGAGCGGCCTACATCTCGCCGGTCGAAGACCTGAGAGGTCGTCAGGACAGCCACGGCAATCCGCTGGCGGTAACGGTTACCGCGCTCGCCGATGAGTTGGCGTCGGCCGGTGAGCTGGTGAAGGGCAAGCTCGGCGGGGTACCGGTCGCGGTGGTGCGCGGCTTCGGGCATCTGGTCGGCGAGGATCCCGGCCCCGGCGCGCGGGTGTTGTTGCGTCCGGCGGAGGAGGACTTGTTCTCGCTCGGCACGGCGGAGGCGCGAGCGTCCGCGGTAGCGAATCGCCGCACGATCCGGGGGTTCACCGACGCCGACGTGTCACCGGGAGCGATCCGGCGTGCGGTCGCCGCTGCGATTACCGCGCCGGCGCCGCATCACACGACGCCGTGGCGTTTCGTCGAGGTGCGTTCTGAGGGGGCGCGCAAGGCGCTGCTCGACGCGATGCTCGCGGCCTGGGTGCAGGACTTGCGCGGCGACGGCTTCAGCGAGCAGTCGATCGCGCGGCGGGTGCGGCGCGGCGATGTGCTGCGTGGCGCGCCTGTGCTGGTGGTCCCCTGCCTGGAGATGGCGGGTTCGCACACGTATCCGGACGCGCGGCGCAATGCGGCCGAGCGGGAGATGTTCTTGGTCGCCACCGGGGCTGGTGTGGAGAATCTGCTGATCGCACTGGCGGCGGAGGGGCTGGGCTCGGCCTGGGTGTCCTCGACGATGTTCTGCCGCGAGGTCGTGCGCTCGGTGCTGGACCTGCCGGAGAGCTGGGATCCGATGGGGGCGGTCGCGGTCGGGCACCCGGCGCAGCCGCCGCGCGACCGGCCGCCGCGCTCCCCGGATGACTTCCTGGTTGTCAGATAACGTCGCCCGATCCGCGGACGAGATAGGCGCGCCGCGCTCAGTGCCAGCGATGGTCCTGGATGCGGGCACGCGGAGTGTGGCGCGGCTGGCCCGGCCCGGTGAGCAGGATCAGTCGCGCCGCCCGATAGCGATGCGGGCGGAAGGGCTCAAGCAGTTCGATCATGCGCGCGTCGTCGGCGTCGCGTTCGCCGGTCAGCGCGTATCCGATGTGCTTTGAGAGGTGCAGGTCACCGACTGACAGCGCGTCAGCGTGCCCGTGCGAGCGTTGTGTTGTCTCGGCAGCGGTCCAGATGCCGATGCCGGGAATCGTGCACAGGCGTCGTACCGCTTCCTCGCCGCTCATCGTCCCGGTGCGTTCCAGCCCGTTCGCGACGCGTACTGCACGCATGATCGTCGACGATCGGTGGACGTCGACACCGTGCCTGTGCCACTCCCATGAGGGGATACGTGCCCACGCCTCCGGGGGCGGCGGGACGCGGAGTTCCTGCGGTGCCGGGCCGGGAGCCGGTGAACCGTGCCGCTCGACGATGCGACGCCAGGCACGGAAAGCCTCCTTGGTCGTCACCCGCTGCTCCAGGATCGCCGGAATCAGCGACTGCACGACCAGGCCGGTGCGGACTAGGCGCAGCCGCCGCAGCCGACGGTGAGCCTCCGCGAGCAGCGGATGCCCGGCGACCAGGTTCGCAAACTCGCCGAGGTGGTCGTCCGCGCCGATCATCGCGGGGCCCCGATCCACGAGCCAGTGCGCCCCCTCGCCCCAGGCCGCGATCTCCACGTGCTCGCCGTTGCGGCGGAGACGGATGGAACCGGGGCCGTGCGGCGTCAGGCAGGCGCGCCAGATGGCTCCATCAGGTGCCATGCGGTACGTCGGATCCCCCGGTCCCCGGCGCAGCACACCGAGGGAGAGGGGGAGGTCGACGTCGCAGTGCACTGTGGCGACGGCGTCCGGCAGCGCTCGCGGATCCGGCGGCTCCTGCCGTGGCTGCGGGACCGCGAGCGACTGCCTGTGTTCCTCGTCAGTCTCAGGACTCATCGGCGGAGAAGCGTACTGCTCCGTCGCCGAGGACCACATCGCACCAGACTCGGGCACCGCCGCGCAGCTCGTTGCGAGCGCCGACCCGCGCGCCGTCGCCGATGACGACCCCGTCGAGCACCGTGCCCGCGCCGACCCGCGCGCCGCGCCCGACGATCGAGTCGCGCACCACGGCCCCGGCCTCGATGTGCGCGCCCTCGCTGATGACCGAGCCGGTAACCTCCGCGCCGGAGGCGATGCGGGCCCGCGCTCCGACGGTGCTGCCGCCGCCGACCTTCACGTCGACGTCGAGGTCCGCCCCCGGCAGCACCAAGGCGTCGGCCAGGTCGGCGCGCGTGGTGGCCGGGATCGCCGCGGACTCGATCGCCCCGAGCACGAGGTCGGCCGAGCCGTGCACGAACGCCTCGGGCGTGCCCAGGTCCCGCCAGTAGGACTGCTCGACCACGCCGAGCAGGTTCGCGCCCGCCTCCAGCAGGCCGGGGAAGGTCTCGCGTTCCACCGACACCGGGCGGTCGGCCGGGATGCCGTCGATGATCGAGCGGCGGAAGACGTAGCAGCCGGCGTTGATCTGGTCGGTGACGATGTCCTCGGCGCGCTGCGGCTTCTCCCGGAACGCGGTCACCCAGCCGTCGGCGTCGGTCGGCACCAGGCCGAAGGCGCTCAGCTTCTCCCGGGCGACGCAGGTCAGGTGCAGCGTCACGTCGGCCTGCCGGGCGCGGTGCGCCTCGACGAGCGCGACCAGGTCGACCCCGGAGAGGATGTCGCCGTTGAAGATCAGCACCGGCTCGTCCGGCCCGCTGCGCAGCCGGTCGGCCACGTTGCGGATCGCGCCGCCGGTGCCCATCGGCTCGGTCTCGGTGACGTAGTCGAGTTCGAGACCGAAGGCGGAGCCGTCGCCGAAGTAGGCCTCGAAGACCTCAGGCCGGTACGCGGTGGCGAACACGATCCGGTCGATGCCGGCGGCCTTGGCCCGGACCAGCTGGTGGCTGAGGAAGGGCACCCCGGCGACCTCGAGCATCGGCTTGGGTGTGTGGACGGTCAGCGGCCGCAGCCGGGTCCCCTTGCCCCCCACGAGAAGGATCGCTTCAGCCACTGTTCCTGTTCTCCTGACCGGCTCTGGTGAGAGGCGCTGCCGCGCCGTGACTGTCGGTGATAGACGCAGGTCCTTGGTGATACACATAGACCTTCGCCTGGTTGAAGACAAGCTGGTAGCCGTTCTCGCGCAGCCAATCGCCACGCCTGACCGCCGAAAGGATGTCATTGAGCGGGTACGACGGCTGCGCTGTCTGCAGCACCACCCACGGACAGCCTCGCGGCACCTGATCGAGCAGGATCACCTGATCCCGGCTGCTCAGATGGGTCGCGATGTCGTCGTCCGCCTCCACGCAGACGCCGCTGGGGATCACCGCGGTTGCCGCGGCCTCGGCCGTGGTGAGGCTGTCGGAGGCCCACTGATCGGCGTTGAACACGCTGCGGATCGGGAACGTGTGCGTGATCACCACCGCGAACAGCAGGATGAGCGCGGGCCACGCGACCGCGACCCACGGGCGCGCGCCGGGGAGGCGCCGGAAGCGGTGCATACGGCCGAGACGGCGCAGCGGCTCGAACCGGGAGAGGCCGCGCACCACCCGGATCAGGCCGTCGACCGCCGCCATGAGCAGGATCGCGGCGAGGAACGCGTTGTAGTGCTGATCGAGGGTCCAGTGCTCGGGTTTGTCGGAGAACAGCCGCTCGGCGAGCAGCGGCACCGCGAGCAGGCAGACCGGCGAGGCCAGGCTGAGGTAGAGGTAGGGCCAGAACAGGAAGTACAGCGTGTTGATCTTCACCTCGGGCTGGGTCGCCACCTGGTAGGCCGTCCCGGGGGCGGTGACCAGGGTTTTGAGCGCGCCAAGCATGTCCGGGCCGAGCTGACCGTAGTACCAGTAGAAGCCGACTCGGCCGCCGAAGGCCGGAATCCACAGGTGCAGCACGGCCATCGCGAAGGCGACGCCGCCAACACCGAGGCAGGCTCCGGTGATGCGGTAGCGGCGGCGTTCGGCGCGGTCCAGCGGTTCGCCGTTGACGTGTCGGGTGACGATCAGCAGCAGCCCGAAGGCGGCCACCACGTACCCCATGTCCTCCTTGACGAACAGCAGCGCCAGCGCGCACGCGACCGCGTGGCCGAGCCGCCTGGCCTGGTACCGCTCGATCATCAGCGCACTGAGCGGTACGAAGAACGCGACCTCGTGGAAGCCGGCCTGGGTCGCCTCCTGCAGCGGCCAGCAGAGCGCGAAGGCGGCGGAGGCGAGGTAGGCGCCGAGGGCGGCCGCACGCGGCGGGGCGATGCGCAGCAGGGCGCGGCGGCTGAAGGCCCACACGCTCGGCACCGCGAGCGCGAACAGCACGGCCTGGGCCAGCAGCAGCACCTGCGGGTTGTTCCAGATCCAGTAGAGCGGGGCGAGCAGCGCCAGGATCGGCGAGAAGTGGTCGCCGAGGATGGAGAACGGCTGGGTGTAGTCGGGGGCGGCCTGCGCGGCGTCGTGCACGTTCTTGAACATGGAGACCGGCGGGTGGCCGTGCGCGTAGTTGCGGATCGCCTGGTCGAAGATCACCAGGTCGTAGGCGCCGACCCGGAACCGGTGGTACTGCTGCACCTCGAAGGCGCCCTGCAGCAGCGCGGCGGCCGCGGTCAGCGCGGCCACGCCCCAGAAGTGCGCCCTGGTCACGAGCGCGTGCAGCGCGGTGCGCGCCCGGGCGAGCCGCGGTATCGGCCGGCGGATCGCAGCGGGCAGTGCGGAGGCGCGCGCTGCTGACTGGGTCACGGGCTTACAGCCTAGAGGGAGGGGCGGGGGTCCTTCGGCGTGCGGGCCCGGTGACACGGCGCCGGGCGGCTGGGCGCGCGCCCGGATGCGTAGGCTCGCTCCCGTGACTATTCCCTCTTCCGGTGGCGACCAGCGCGGACTCGCGGGTGCTCGTGACATTGCGTCGGCGTGGCAGCGCCTTATCGCGACCAAGGCGGCGCAGCCCTTCCTGACTTATCACGACGACACGACCGGTGAGCGGGTCGAGCTGTCATACGCGACCTTCGGCAACTGGTTGGCCAAGACCGCGAACCTGGTGCAGGACGATCTGCTGGCCGGGCCCGGCGACCGGATCGTGGTCAGCGCTCGGCCGCATTGGCTGACCGCGGTCTGGCTGGTGGCCCCGCTGCTGGCGGGGGCGGTGGTCGATCCGTGGGGCGAGGCGAAGTCGGCGCACACGGTGGTCGCCGGACCGGACGAGCAGGCGTTGGCGGCGGCGCGGGAGTGCCCCGGTGAGCGGCTGGCCCTCTCCCTGTTGCCGCTCGGGCGGCCGTTCGACGTCGTCCCGGACGGCTTCCGCGACTATTCGGCCGAGGTGCGCGCGTTCGGAGACCGGTTCGCCTCCTTCAATCCGCCGCGCCCGGACATGGACGCCTTGGTGCTCGACGGCGAGACGGTCACGCACGGCGAGCTGATCGAGCGCGCCGCCGGCTGGGAGGGGACGGGCCGGCTGCTCGTGGACGTGCGGCAGGATCGGTTCACCGGAGACGCCCTGCTGAGCTGGCTGTTCGGGCCGCTGCTGACTGGCACGGCGATCGTGTTGGTGCGCGGAGCCGGGCCGGAACGGCTGGACCGGATCGCCGAGATGGAGCGGACTACGGGCAGGTTCACGCTGGGCTGAGCGGCACTCACCGGTTAACACTTCGGTATCCGCAAGGGCCGAAAGGTAGCAGCCTTCGAAAGTCACAGCGAAAATTCATGCGAGGCGCGCAACCAGGCGGTGGGCCGGATGGTCTCTCATTGCGCACCGGCTGGTCTAGAGGGGTGGGGCAATGGCAGCGCTGGGACGACGGCGGTTGCGCGAGTTGCGGGTGGCGGTCGTGGTGGCGTCAGCGCTCGCGATCGCCATCAGTGGCGCGCTCGGCTACATCTATCTGCACTTGAACGGCAATATCAAGACGTTCAGTGACGTCGGCGTCTCCAAGAGCAGGCCGCCTGCGGCGACCCCGGCCACCACCGCGCCCGGCGAGCCGGCCGCGCAGGCCCCGATCAACCTGCTGCTCATCGGCTCGGACACGCGGGCCGGCGGCAACGAGTCGCTCGGCGGCGGCGTCGCGGTGCAGGGCGCGCGCTCCGATACGACGATCCTGCTGCACGTCTCCGGCGACCGTAAGCACGCGATCGGCGTCTCCATACCGCGCGACGCGCTGGTGAACATCCCGGCCTGTTACGCCAACGGCAGCTGGCTGCCGGCGCAGACCGGCGTGATGTTCAACTCCGCGTTCTCCGAGGGCGACCTGGCCGCGGGCAACCCGATCTGCACGCAGAACACGGTCGAGGCGATGACCGGCGTCCGGGTCGACCACACCGTCGTGATCGACTTCTCCGGCTTCGCCGCGATGAGCAGCGCGGTCGGCGGGGTGCCGGTGTGTGTGCCGACGGTGGACAGCCCCTATCTGGAGCACGAGTACGGTGTCACGCTGAACCCCGGGATGCAGACTCTCTCCGGCCAGGCGGCGGTGGAGTACGTGCGCGCCCGGGAGGGCTTCGGTGACAACAGCGACATCGGCCGGATGAAGCGCCAGCAGGCGTTCCTGTCCGCGCTGATGAAGAAGATGCTGAGCAGCGGCACGCTGGAGAACCCGGTCAGGCTGTATCAGCTCGCGGACTCCGCGACGAAATCGCTGACCGTGGACAGTTCGCTGGACTCGGTCAGTGCCCTGGTGTCGCTGGGGGCGGAGCTCAAGGCGGTGCCGTTGTACAACTTGGAGTTCGTTACGACGCCATGGCAGTACGACGGGGCGCGCGTTGACCTGATCCAGCCGGACACCGACGTGCTGTGGTCGCTGCTGCGCGCGGATCGGACGCTGGAGGGGCAGGACGCCTCCGGCGCGACCCCGGCGACCGGCACGAACGGCAGCGGAGCCACGCCGGGGGCCACGCCATCGCTGTCTGCGACCCCCGGGCCGAGCGCGGCGAGCGAGCGGATGCAACTGCAGTCGCTGAGCGGCACCGCGGCCAATTCCACCGCGCCGGCCACCGCTTCGGCTTCCGGCGCGAGCACGCCGAGCGCGATTCCCAGCGGCATCACCCAGAACATCCGCCGCGCGGACTCCGACCCGTGCTCGGATCTGTCCTACGGCAACTGAGGGCGGCGTCCGGGGCCTCCCGCCCCGGACGCCCAACGCCTGACCGGCTAACGCCTAGCGCCTAACGCCGCGTCGACTCGTACAGCGAGCGCGGTGAGGTGAGGAAGCCCCAGCCCCAGGTGAGGTGCATCGTCGCGAGGACCAGCGGGAGCCGCGTACGCACCGCGCCGTCCTGGCCGCGCGACTCCAGCAGCGCGCCGAGCGTGATCAGCAGCGCGTAGCCGACGGGTGCGACGAACCCGATCGCCAGGAGGGGCAGGCCCGCGGCGAGGCCGGCGATGCCGAGCAGCGTGCCCAACGTGACGGCGATAAGCACGATCGGCGGGGCGAGGTACCGCATACTCGCGGTGCCCTCATGCGTGCGCATGACGACGCGGCGCCAGCGGCCGTACTGCCGGTACTGGTTCGCCAGCGCTTTGAGGTTCGGCCGGGGACGATAGGTGACGCGCAGCTCGGGCGAGAAGTAGACCAGTCCCCCGCCCTGCCTCAGCCGGTGGTTCAGCTCCCAGTCCTGCGCGCGGATGAACGCCTCGTGGTAGCCGCCGAGCTTGTCGAGGACCGCGCGGCGGAACACCCCGAGGTACACCGTGTCGGCGGGCCCGGCCTCGCCGCCGGTGTGGAATTTCGCGTTGCCCACGCCCAGCTTCGAGGTCATCGCCACCGCGACGGCGCGTTCGAACGGAGTCTCCCCCTCGGCGTGCATGACGCCGCCGACGTTCTGCGCGCCGGTCTCCTCCAGCAGCCGGACCGCGGTCGCGATGTAGCCGGGCGTCAGCAGGCCGTGCCCGTCCACGCGCACGACGATCTCGTTGCGCGAGGCGGCGATCGCGGCATTGAGCGCACTCGGGGTGCGGCCGGACGGATTCGGCACGGTGCGCACGCGCGGATCGGCCGCGGACAGCTCGGCGGCGATCTGGTCGGTGCGGTCGCGGGAGGGACCGAGCGCGATGATGATCTCGAGCTCGCCGGAATAGTCCTGCCCGAGGATGTGCCGCACGGCCGAGGCGAGGTGCCGCTCCTCGTTGAGCACCGGCATGATCACCGAGACCGAGGGCCAGGAACGGCCCGGTGCGGCCGGGGCGGGGGCCTGGCGGGCAGGCTCCGGTTCTATCGTCGCATTGGCGTTCATTGGGCCTGCACTCTATCGAAGCCGGGGCCCGCGAAATCCGGTCCGGCGGCTTCGCGGCCGGGCGGTCGCGCCGACTCGCGGCGGCCCGGTCCGGCTCAGGGCGCCTCGCGGGAGGCGAGGATGGCGGCGCGCCGGGCGAGCCGGTGCGTGCGCCGGATGCCGGCCTCGTGGTTGCGCCGCTCGTCCTCGTGCGTCTCCATCAGCAGCGGAGCGGTCGGGCGCGGCTTGCCGTCGGCGTCGATCGCGACGAAGACCAGGTAGGCGCTGGCGACGTGCGCGGGTTCGGCCCCGGCCTGGTCCCAGCGCTCCGCCTCCACGCGCACGCCGATCTCCATCGACGTGGTGCCCGTCCAGTTCACCTGCGCGTGCGTGTGCAGCAGGTCGCCGACGTGCACAGGGTTGAGGAAGGCCATCTCGTCGACGAACGCGGTGACCGCAGGGCCGCCGGAGTGCCGGGTCGCGACCAGCCCGGCGACGTCGTCGACGAGTTTCATCATCACCCCGCCGTGCACGTTGCCCAGCAGGTTGACGTCGAGCTGGGTCATCACGCGGGCGAGCGAGACCCGCGTCTCGGAGACCGGTTTCCCGGGTAGCTGGTCTGGCGTCTGAGGCATGATCACACGATAGGCCGCCACACGAGGGAACAACCACCGGGTAGGGTGCGACGCGACGGCGGGCATCCGAGCCGCAGAGACTCGGAGTCAGTCCGAGCCAGTCAGTCAGAGACAGTTCAGAGTCAGTCAGCGCCGAACCGAGCCGAACGCCACAGAGGTCCGCATGAAGATCACGCCGCTGTCCGTCCCCGGAGCGTGGGAGATCCTGCCGCAGCAGCACGGCGACCCGCGCGGCCTGTTCATGGAGTGGTACCGCTCCGACAAGCTCGCCGAGGCGGTCGGCCATCCGCTGGACCTGGCCCAGGCCAACCTGTCGATCTCCGCGAAGGACGTGGTGCGCGGCGTCCACTTCGCGCAGGTGCCGCCGAGCCAGGCCAAGTACGTCACCTGCGTGCGCGGCGCGGTCCTCGACCTGATCGTGGACATCCGGCTCGGCTCGCCGACCTTCGGCCGCTGGGAGTTCGTCCGCCTCGACGACGAGGAGCGGCGCGCCGTATACATCGCCGAGGGCCTTGGGCACGGCTTCTGCGCGTTGTCCGATGACGCGACGCTGGTCTACGGCTGCTCGGCGACCTTCAACCCCGAGCGGGAGTTCTCGATCAACCCGCTCGACCCGGAGCTCGGGATCGAATGGCCTACCGAGACCCCGCAACTGTCCGCCCGTGACGCAGCGGCCCCCTCGCTCGCCGACATGCGCGCGGCCGGCACGCTGCCCGAGTACGAGGCCTGCCTGGAGTTCTACGCGGCCAAGTCGGCGCAGTTCTCCGGCTGACGCGCCGCACCTGGAGCGCTGTGGCCCGCACCCTGGACGGATGCGGGGCCACAGCGTTCTGCTATGCGGGGCCGATCAGCTGAAGTAGCCGAACATGTCGGCGATCAGGTCGGTCGTCCCCGCGCTCGCGTTGAACAGGTTCACCGTTCCGCTGCCCGCGCTGACCATGACCATGTTCGGCACGGTCTGCCCGGCCGAGAAGTCCAGGTTCGACGCGGTCGGCCGGGGCGCCGTGGACGGATAGGCCGTGATGTAGCCCCCTGACTTCGGGTTGGTGACCGTCACGTTGAGCACCAGCGCGCTCTCGTCATGGACCTCGTCGCCGACAAACCACACCGCGTTGCTTTCCGACGCCACCGGAAGCGGGTTGGCCGACTCCTGCCCGGTCCCGATGCGGGTGTCCAGCAGGCGCCGCGGATCGGTCGGCACCAGCGCGTGGCCGCCGGTCGTCGAGTAGTAGCCGGCGACGTCCGCGATGAGCTGGACGGTGCCCGACGAGGTATTGCGCAGGTCGATCTCGCCGTCGCTGCCAACCTTGACCACGACCATGTTGGGCACGGTCTGCCCGGCCGAGAAGTCCAGGTTCGACGCCTTGGGCATCGTGGTCCCGTCCGGGTACACGGTGATGTATCCACCACCGGCCGGGGCCGTGACGGTCACGTTGACCGCGACGGCCGATACGCCGGACGCCGGGATGCCGCTCACGCCCTCGACCTTCAGGACCACCGTGCCGCCCGGGGCCACCGCCTTCGCCGGAGCACCGATGCCCTTGCGCGTGTCGAGCAACCGGGTCGGCGCCATCGGCACATAACCACTCCCGGCCGCGTCGACGTAGTAGCCCTGGACGTCGGCGACCAGATCCGTCGTGCCCCCGGAGCCGTTGTAGAGGTCGATCTTGCCGTTGCGTACCTTCACCGTGACCAAGTTCGGCACGGTTTGGCCGGCGGCGAAGTCGAGGTTGCTCGCCTTCGGCCGGGCCGTGCCGTCCGGATAGGCGGTGATGTAGCCGCCGCCCGCCGGGTTGACCACCAACGCGTTGAGTACCACAGCGGTGATGGTGTCCGCCGCAGGTGCGCCCACGACGCTGTTGGTCACGTCGACGGCCAGGATGCCACCGGCGGCGACCCTGGCCTGCGGGGCGCCGGTGCCGTTGCGCGTGTCGAGCACGCGGGTCGGGGCCACCGGGACATAGTCGCTGCCGTGAGTCGTCACGGTCAGCGTCTTGGTGACCGTCTGCGCGTCGTCGGTGACCGTCTCAGTGATCGTGTGCGGTCCCCTGGACGCGTACATGTGGTTGTATTCGAAGGTGCTCGAGCCGGTCGCACTCTGGGTGGAAGCGGCGCTGCCGTCACCCCAAGCCACGGTGTACATAGCCGACTGGCCCCAGGCGAAGCCGTGCAGATCGAGTCCGACGGTCACCCGCTGCGGCTCGTCGAGATAGGCGAAGCTCGTAACGCCCGCAGCCGAGAACTCCTGGTACTCCACGGCGCCGCGGTCGTAGTACGAGTACGTGCCCGAGCCGGTGTTGGGAACGGACGAGTCGTCGGTGCGGGAAGCGCCGCTGATGTCTGTCGCCGGCTCTCCCGGAGCGTCCGAATTCGCCGAGTCGATCGCCGGGTTGTCGCTCGAAATGACGCTGGGGTTCAGATCGAAGGTCGGCGGGTCGATGTCGGCCGTCCCCTGGCCGGTCGCCGTCTGGAACGCGGCCTGGCTCGGGTACTCGGTGCCGCCCCAGGAGTACGGGGCGGCATTGCTGTTAGCGGTCGTGAAGATGTTGTAGCCGACAGTGGTAGATGCTGTGGAAGCCGCGTCCACCACCAGGTCGGCCGGGTAGCTGGAGCAGAACGCGGACTGCACGGCGACGTTGTTCTCAACGCTCGCCTGCGTGACTGCGGACAGCGTGATGGCCGGGTCGCAGTTGGGCGAGAGTGTGTTTCCGGTGACGTTCAGACCGGTGGTCCCGGTTGCGGCGACGAGCGCCGAGCCCGGCATGAACGCGGTGAGCCGGTTGGTCGAGACCGTGATGTTCCGGGCCTGGCTGTCGATCTGGATCGCGTGGCCTGGGTTCCAGCTGGAGAAAGCCGAGCGCTCAACAGTGTCGTTCGTCGCGGTGCCGGTGAACTGCACGACGGTGGGACCACCGCCTCCGGCGGATGATTCGTCGATGACGTCGTTCGCTCCGGAGACGACGATCGGCGGGTTTGAGCCCACCGAGCTCACCGATGCACCCTCGACTTGGATGTAAGAGCCGTTGAGTTGGAGCGACGTATTGTTTCCGTAAATGCGGAACGTCTCCTGCGCGGCCTTGATGATGATGGGCGCCGACGCGGTTCCCGAATTACTGACGACGACGTTCTCGCCATAGGTGGCGTAGCCCCAGTCATCGCCGCTGATGAGCACGGTGTCTCCGGCTACCGCGGCGTTGGCTGCGGCCTGGATGGTGCAGTAGGGCGCCGCCTGGGTGCCCGTGCCGGAGTCGGTGCACGTGGCCGCGCCGCGGTCGACGTAGAGCGTTGTGGCACCGGCAGCTAGCGCCGGTTGTTGAAATGCCGTGAAACCCGCCGCCACGATGGCGAGCGCGGCTGTCGACGCCAGTGAGCGAATGCGCACCGGATCCCCCTCGTTCGTGTTTATCGTCCCGAACCCCGCCCCGGCCCGTTTGTGACCGCGGCCCTACCGAACAGGTCGGCGGTTGATACTCCCACGGGTGACAGGCCGAGGCTGATACCGCAGGGATATCGCCCTTGTCACAGCCCCGTGACCGGTCAGGACGCGCTGTGGCCCCGCACCGCTCGCCGGATCGAGCGGCGCGGGGCCACAGCTTTTCAGCGGCGCGAGGCCGTCAGCCGTCCGCGTCAGTCGGCGATGGCGCAGCCGCTGTCTTGGTTGGACCAGACAGAGGTGACGGGGAAGGAGCCGGTGGTCAGGGTCAGGTTTCCGTCGGGGCCGCACAGGTCGGCGACCTCGTTGGTCTTGTCCGCGGTGGTCCAGCCGGCGTTCACGTCGGTCATGGTCTCGGCGTATTCGTGGGAGGTGACGATGGTGTTCTGTTCGCCGTAGGCGGCGTTGATCACGTTGTAGCCGTCGGAGGTGGTGGTGTGCCAGGAGTAGCCGCCGCCGGCGGAGGTGCCGGCCGGGGAGAAGATGATGAAGATGGAGCGGGCCAGCTGGCCGGTGGCGCCGAAGTGGGCGGCGGCGCTGCGCGCTTCGGTGATCAGGTCGTCGCCGGGTTGCGCGGGGGCGGGCTTGGAGGAGTCGAACCAGGTGCCGCCGTACACGGTGCTGGTGGGATACGGGATGTGCACGGCACCGGCGGGGCAGGTCTGGGTGCCGGCGGGTACGGCATTGCAGTACTGGGTCAGCACGTTGGACCAGCGTTCCCCGCCGGTGCCCAGACCTTTGAAGAAGCCTTCGTTCTGGGTCTGGGTGGAGCCGCCGGTGCCGCCCCATTGAGAGCCGTAGAAGACCAGGTAGACCTTCGGGCTCTGGGTGATCACGCCGTTGCTGCCGCCGTTGTACTGCACACACGTACTCGCGTGGCAGGCGGCGGGCGGCGGGGAACTGGGCGTCGGTGAGGCTGACGGCGAGGGCGAGGCGGAGTGCGTGGGCGTCGGGCTCGGTGAGCCGGGGGTGACGCTGCCGGTGCAGGTGACGCCGTTGAAGCTGATCGCGCTCGGGGCTGAATTCGTGCCCGAATACGAGCCGTTGAAGCCGAAGCTGACCGACCCGTTCGTGCCGACCGAGCCGTTGTAGGACGCGTTGGCGACGGTGACCGACTGCCCGGACTGGTTCGCGGTGCCGTTCCACAGCTGGGTGATCTGCTGGTTGCCCGGGAAGGTCCAGGCCGCCGTCCACGAGGTGACCGCGCTGCCGAGGTTGGTGATCGACACGTTGGCCGAGAACCCGGTGTTCCACTGGCTGGCGATCGAATATGTGGCCTGACATCCGGTCGCGGCGCTCGCGTTCGTGGTCGTGACGGCGACCAGGGCCGCGGCGATCGGCGCCAGCGGCGCGAGCAGCAGGGCCCGCTTGTGCCGGAGTAAGTGCTGATACATGACGGTCTTCCTTCGCTGGCGGCGCGCCTGAATCGCTGCTTCGGTGGGTGCTGCGCCAGGCGGCCTGGGGTCTACGGGCATGCGGTCAGGTCGCGCGGACGGGAATCACGCGCGCCCGCTGGTCGTCATGGGGTGCCCGCGCGCAGAACGGGAACTGCGCGCCCCTGCCATCAGCGTCCTGACCCGCGGACGCGGCCGCGGGTCGGTCGGGCTGGACAGTACGACGGCGGCTGCCGAGCGTCAAGGTGCGTCGAGGTCGGCGGCCCGATAGCGGCTCGGACTGCGGAAACTTGCATGTGGCGTTGACAGGTCGGCGCGGCGGCTCTACGGTTCCCGCGATATCCGGGCACCGATTCATCCCTTCATGGCAACAGGGAGCGGTAGCCCATGCGTGTCAGACCTCGTATCAAACCCCTCAGACACCGGCGGGTCGCGGCCGTAGCGGTCGCGGCGTTGTTCGCCGCCGGGCTGAGCGCGATCACCGGAGCGGCGCCGGCGGCGGCCTCCGTCGCCTTCACCTCGACCGCGGCGAATCAGGGCGGTGGCGGCTGCCTCGACGACCCGAACTCCTCCACGAGCACCGGCACCCAGCTGATCCAGTGGACCTGCAACGGCGGCACGAATCAGAACTGGACCTTCACGCCGGTCGCCGGCACCAGCGCCTCCTACACCGTCACCAACGGCGCCTCCAACCTGTGCATGGACGTCTCCGGACGCTCCACGGCCGACAACGCCCAAGTCATCCAGTGGACCTGCAACGGGCAGACCAACCAGCAGTTCACCCTGGTGCCCGCCTCCGGCAGCAACGTCTTCGAACTGCAGGCCGTGCACTCCGGTAAATGCGTCGTGCCCAGCGGCGACAGCACCGCCAGCAACACCGTGATCGTCCAACTGCCCTGCTCCACCGCCAACACCCGCACCTGGCAACTGCCGGCGTACAGCAGCGGCGGCACCGGCGGAAACACCGTCTCCGTCTCGAATCCGGGAACGCAGACCACGACTGTGGGCAGCTCGGTCTCGCTTCAGATCAGCGCCAGCGACTCGGCCTCGGGACAGACGCTGACCTACTCCGCCTCGGGCCTGCCCGCCGGACTCTCGATCAGCTCGTCCGGCCAGATCACCGGAACGCCGAGCACGGCCGGGACCTCCAGCGTCGTGGTCACCGCCAAGGACGGCACCGGGGCGTCCGGGACCGCGTCCTTCAGCTGGGTCATCACCGCCTCCGGCGGCCAGACCTACCTCGGCATACCAGCCGTTGCGCCCAACGCCTGCGGCAACTCCAGCCTGCCCAACGCCTACGGCACCAACTTCCCGACCCCGACCGACCCGTACGGTCAGGGCTTTTACAACGAGACCGCGCTCGGCTGGGACGGCAACTACTGGCCGGTGTTCGAATACCTGTCAGGGTCCTTCTTCGCGCGCGGCGTGCCAACCACCTACAACGCCAACGGCACCACGATCTGCGGCGCGATGTACTCATTCAGCATCTACAACCTGAACGGCAACCGGGCGGCGCAATCCGTGCAGTGGACTGAGGAATCCGGCTACCTGCCCGCGATGACCACCTCCTTCTCCTCCGGCAGCACCGCGGTCGCGATCAAGGAGTTCGAGGACAAGGTCACCATCGGCGGGCACCCGGTCGGCGTAATCTACGCGCGGGTCTCGGTCACCAACAACGGCGGTTCGGCGATCACCGCCGATCCGGGCGGCTCCGGACCGAACCTGGTCCGGCTGACCAGCACCTCGCTCAACACGGTGCAGCCGGGCGCCACCAACAACAACGACTACCTCGTCGCGGTGGACAACTTCGGCAGCGGGGCGGCCCTGCCGACCGGCTCGACGCTGTCCTCCAGCGCCCCCGGCTTTGACACCGCGGACAGCCAGATGGCCGCCTACTGGAACGGCCGCATCGGCGAGACCGCCTCGTTCTCGCTGCCGAACCTGAGCCTGCCCAACACCGGCAGCCTGGCGAACCCGGGCACCGCTCTGGTCAACGCGTACAAGGCCGGAACGGTCTACAGCCTGATGATGCAGGTCGGCGAGGCCCAGTTCTCCGCGGCGGACAACTACGCCTGGCTACTCAACCACGACGTGCCCGGCGAGCTGAACGCGCGCCTGGAGACCGGCGACTACCACGACGCGCAGAACCTGCTGCTCACCGCGCGCATCTCGCAGAACCCGAACTTCGACGAGCACGGCGCGAACTGGTACTACGACGGGGACTGGAAGACCCCGAGTTCGTGGGCTTACTACCTGGCCAAGACCAACGACACCGGGTTCGTGAGCCAGTACTTCCACGACGACGCGAGCGGCTCGAGCCAGTGGGGACCGAGTCTGTACACGATCATGCACTCGATCTACACCGGGCAGCTGGCCTCCGACGGAGTGCTGTCGACGAGCTTTGACAACGACTCCTCCGGCCGCTGGCTGTTCGACGACTACTCGGCGCTGCAAGGGCTGGCGGCGTACAAGTACATCGCCACCCGGATCGGCAACACCAGCGAGGCGCAGTGGGCTGATTCGGCGTACACCTCGCTGCTCAGCCATCTGAACACGGTGGTCGGCAACAACGAGTCGGCGCACGGCTTCAACTACCTGCCGTGCACGGTCGACCAGACCAACTCGGCCAACCGGTGCAACACCTACAACGACGCGAACTGGGCCTCGCCGGTCTGGGTCGGGCAAAATCAGTGGTCGACGATGCTGATGGGTGGCACGCTCAACGGCGTGGTCGGCGACCCGGCGCAGGCGGACAACATGTACGCCTGGGGCTTCGCGCGGCTCGCGTCCAACGGTCTGCCGTATCCGACCTTTGGCGCGTTCAACGGATATTCGACCGCTTACAACACCGCCTACGCGAACGACGGGCTGTACGGCACCAACTACCGCGACCTGCCGATCACCAGCTACGCCTGGCAGATCGCGACCACCACCGGCGGCCCCAACGCCTGGTGGGAGGCGAACGGCTCGGGACCGAGCTCGAGCAACCCGTGGATCGGCAACCATGCCGGCCCCGAGTTCGGCGCCTGCCCTTACGCCTGGCCGATCTCAGCCCAGCAGGAGGGTCTGCTGCAGTCCATCGTCGCCGAGGGGCTGACCGCGACCGGCAGCGGCCCATACACGTACACCCGTCCGCTCTACATCGGCCGTGGCGTTCCGAACACGTGGATCGCGGCCGGGCAGACGATCTCCGCGAGCAACCTGACTACGTCCTATGACATGAGCAGCGGCTCGCGCAGTACCTACGGCGTGTCGATCGCGGTCACCAAGCCGTCGACGCGCGTGGTGACCATCAACCTCTCCGGCAGCCTGCCGGGTGGCGCGGTGCTGATTCAGCTACCGATCTTCAACTCGGTCGGCGTGTCCTCAGTCGGCGGCGGAACCTACAACTCGAGCACGCACACGGTGACCGCGAATTCGGGAGCCACCCAGGTGGTGGTCACCCTGGCCAGCTGACGGATATCCCAAGCAGGTGACGGGCTGGGGCGTCCACGCGGCGCCCCGGCCCAGCGCTACCCGCAGTGGCTTCGCCACAGCGACGAAATGACGCTGGCTACACAGCAGCGGCTCAATGCCAGCGCCTACATGACAGAGGACTCACGCACCACCAGCCGACACGGCACCGTCTCGACCCCCGCGGCCTGACGGCCGCCGATCGCGTCGAGCAGCCGCAGCGCCGCGATCCGGCCGATCTCGGCCAGGTTGAGGTCGACCGTGGTCAGCGGCGGACGGCCGGCGGCCGCGATCAGCTCCCAGTTGTCGTAGCCGACCAGGGCCACGTCCTCGGGGGTGCGCACCCCGGCCTCGCGCAGCGCGTCGGCGACCCCGCGTGCGATCAGGTCGTTGCCGCAAAAGATCGCGTCGCAGTCGGGGTCCGCGCGCAGGATAAGGCCGGCTGCGTGGCGGCCCCACAGTTCGGTCCACTCGCCGTGATAGATCCGGCCACCGGACAGTTCGAGGTCTGATTCGATGAGCCGCTGCCGGGCGTTTTCGGCGCGCACCACCGCGGCGGCGTGGTGCGCGGGACCGGTGACGTGGGCTATCCGGGTGCGGCCGGAATCGATCAGGTGCGCCACCGCCATGCGCGCTCCCCCGGCCTCGTCGGGCACGACCGAGGTGTCGCGGGGGTCGGTGGACGGGCCGAGCGCGTACACGGTGGGCACCGAGGGCCGCCCGGCCAGCGGCGGTCGGGGGTCGGTGCGCCGTCCGGTGACGATGATGCCGTCGATTCGGCGGGCCAAGAGGTTGCGCAGATGCTGCTGCTCGCGGATCACGTCACCCCGGCTGTCGCAAAGCAGCACTGAGATTTGCTCAGGGCCGAGGGCGTCCTCGGCGCCGAGCAACACGGGAATGCTGAACCGCCCGATGCTGTCGGTGGTCAGCAGGCCGACGGTCCAGCTGCGCCCGGCCAGCAGGCCGCGGGCGAGCGGGTTCGGCTGGAAGTTCAGCTGCTCGGCGGCCTCCAGGACCCGCTGCCTGGTCTCCGGCCGCAGCCGGCCGCGGTTGTTGAGCGCCTTCGACGCAGTGCCGACGGTGACCCCGGCGAGGGCCGCGACATCGCCCAGCGTTGGCGGAGCCGAGCCGGACTCGCGCCGGGCACGCGAGGCCAAAGCTGACGCGGATTGCGGCTGCGCGGACGAGTCAGTACCCAACTCACGCCGGGCGCGCGAAGCCGCGCCGGAACGGTCCTCCGTGGGCGCAGCCGTCGCCGACCCGTTCCCGGCATCCCGCGCCGTAATGGGGTTTTCGGCGTTTTCGGTCCCGTCGCCGGCCCGCTCCTGCGCGACCGGCGCGGCCGGGTAACTTTCACGGTCGTCGAGCGCGGGCCGCCGCGCCGCGGACGTTCGCTCTCGCCCGCGTGCTGCTTCCGGCTCCGGCATCGAACAACCCCTTTCCCACCACCCCGGTAAGGATCTCACGCCGCAAACGTCCACCCGCGGTCTTGACGCGGCGGGCCCGGAAGCCTACCTTCCGGAGTTAGGAAAAGGTTTTCCTCATCTTTCCTAGCGCAGCGTTCCGAAGGTGTCTCGCCGCGAAATCCGGGAGCCGAGCTTGACCAGTCGCCCACAGTCCAGGACAGCGAACCGGGTCGGTCCGCTGCGTCCGACTGCCGGTGCGCACTGCGTCCTGCGGCCGGCCGGATGGTCGCGGATCGCCGGCGGGTTCTGGGGCGAGCGGCGGCGGATCAACGCCGAGGTCTGCGTTCCGCAGGGCCCTGCCTTGCTTGAGGCGGCCGGGAATCTGCACAACCTACGGCTCGCGGCCGGGCAGGCCGAGGGCGCCTATCGGGGTATCTACCCCTTCCTCGACACCGATGTGTACAAGTGGCTGGAAGCGGCGGCGTGGCAGGCTGCTGATGACGACTCGGCCGATGAACACTCGACCGCCGGACTCACATCAGTCGGGTCAGTCAGATCAGTCGAATCAGAGCACTCATCGGGCAGCGCGACGGCAGACATCGAAGACATCGATGCGATAGTCGCCCTGATCGCCGCGGCGCAGCGGCCCGACGGGTACCTCAACAGCTGGTTTCAGGTGGTGAAGCCCGGCGAGCGCTACACCGATCTGCGCTGGGGCCACGAGTTGTACGTCGCCGGCCATCTGATCCAGGCCGCGATCGCGCTGCATCGCAGCACCGGCCGCGTCGACCTGCTGCAGGTTGCGTGCGGATTCGCGGACCAGGTCGACGCGACCTTCGGCCCCGGCAATGCGGTCGACGGCGTGTGCGGCCATCCCGAGGTGGAAACCGCGCTGGTCGAGCTGTACCGGGAAACCGGCGAGCCGCGTTACCTCTCCCTCGCCCGGTATTTCGTCGATCGCCGCGGCCACGGCCTGCTCGCTCCGCCCGACCAACGCGATGCAGTAGTCGGACCGGTGTACTGCCAGGATCACGTCCCGGTACGCGAGGCCACCGAGGTCGCCGGCCACGCGGTGCGGCAGCTGTACTTGCTCGCCGGGGTCACCGACGTGGCCGCGGAGGCCGACGACCAGGAGTTGCGGGCCGCGGCCGAGCGGCTGTGGGCGGAGATGGTCGCGCGCAAGACGTACCTGACCGGTGGTATCGGCTCGCATCACGACGATGAGGACTTCGGCGACCCGTACGAGTTGCCGAACGAGCGGGCCTACTGCGAGACCTGCGCGGCGGTCGCCTCCGTGCAGTGGAGTTGGCGGATGGCGCTGCTCACCGGGCAGGCGAAGTACTCGGACTTGATCGAGCGGACGCTGTACAACGCGGTGCTGCCGGGCGTCTCGCTGGACGGCGAGCGGTGGCTCTACATCAATCCGCTGCAGGTGCGCGACGGCTACCAGCACCCTGACGGCGACCACGGCGTGCGCCGCACCCCCTGGTTCCGCTGCGCCTGCTGTCCGCCGAATGTGATGCGGCTGCTGGCCAGCTTGCCGCACTACTTCGCCTCGGCCGACGACTCAGGACTTCAGCTGCACCAATACGCGACCGGGCGCTTTGGCGACGAGACGACGCGGGGCCGGTGCGCAGTACGCGTGGCAACCGACTACCCCTGGCACGGCCGGATCTGGATCGTCGTGGACGAATGCCCCGCCGACACCGCCCCGTGGACCCTGTCGCTGCGAATCCCCGCCTGGTGCAAGGGTTTCCGGCTCGTCGTCGAGGGCGAGCCGACCGAAGCAGTGCCCGAAGAGGGCTGGCTGCGCCTTCGCCGCGCCTGGCGCCCCGGTGACGCGCTCGAACTCGAACTCTCCCTCGATCCACGGCTGACGGTCGCGGACCCGCGCGTCGACTCCGTGCGCGGCTGCGTGGCGATCGAGCGCGGGCCGCTGGTGTACTGCGTCGAAGGGGTCGATCACCCCGGCGGTGGCCTCGACGACCTAGTCTTCGACCCGTCGGCCGGACTCACCGAGAAGCACGATCCGGGCCTGCTCGGCGGCGTGACGGTGTTGCACGGCACCGGCCGACGCCGCGTAATTCCAGCTCTGGACGGTACACGAGGTGGAGGGGACGGTACGGCCGCCTGGTGGCCGTACCGCAGCCTCGAGCGAGCGAAGCGCGCAAGCGCTAGCGTCACCGCTGACTCCCATGCCGCTGCCGATGCGGACGCCGCCGGACAGTTCGAGCTGACTGCGATTCCCTATTTCGCGTGGGCGAACCGAGAGGACGGACCGATGCGGGTCTGGCTGCCCACGTCCTGACACAGACTCCGCTGCCGCCGCACGGTGCCCGCGGCGGCAGCGGCTTTATCCACTACTGCGACGGAACCAGAGGAGGAGAAGCCGCCAACGGTCCGACCGGAGCCGGCCGATCTCGGCCCTGAACGCGTCCCGGTTTTTCGCGGCAGCTTTGCCGGCGTACACGAGGACGTCTCGGGTTTTGTTCAACGCCTGAATTTCAGTCCCAGGACCACTGCTGGTGCGTCTGACCGCTGCACGGTTCGAAGTCCAGCTGCGTGCCGTTGTCGTTTCCCGGCGCGTTCACGCACAGGCCGGAGTGGTCGCCGACGAGCGAGCCGTCGGATCGCATCGTCCATCGCTCATGCGATTGGCTGCCGCAGGTGAACAGCTGCGGGTGCGTGCCGGTCGCGTCGGCGGAGGTGGCGTCGGCGAGACAGTACTGGCCGCCGTCGACGGTCAGCTGCCCGGTCGAGGCCAGCGTGAAGACCTGCCCGATTCCGTTGTCGCAGGTCCAGATCTGCTCCACCACCCCGTTGGCGAAATAGCCGCCGGAGGTGTCAAGGCACGTACCGGAGCCCGCGTTGAACAGCCGGCCGGTGTGGCTGACCTGCTGGCCGGAACCCGACGGGCTCGGCGCGGGAACGGCCGGGGTGGACGCGGCGGCTGACGCGCTGGGCGCATTCCGGCTCGGTGACGGCGTCGCTGATGCGGTGCTGCTCGGCGTTGGAGAGGCGGTCGCGGACGACGTGCTCGTCGGCGCACCAGTCACAGTGCTCTGTGACGTTGCGCTGCCTGCCGGTCCGATGAGGACAGCGCGCGTCGGGAGCGTGGACGCGTTCGCGTGCGGGGAACCGTGCGTCGCCAGACCGAAGGTGATGAAGGCCGCGAGCGCGACGCCACACAGCGATGCGGCGAGGATCGTCCACGGCTGGGTGCCGCGCGTTCGCCGGGTCGCCCGCCCGGCGCCGTGGGCCGCGACGACGGTGCCCGCTCGCCGCGCGACGCCCGTCCCACGCTTCTCGACCAGCGCGGGCAGCCGATCCTGCTGCGCTGCCTGTCCGTCGTCGCCGAAGAAGTCCAGATTCGGGCCAGGAGCGACCTCGACGGCGGGCGGTGGCGGCACGAATTCCGGCGCAATGGCAGCCTCCCGCAGGACGACGGCGAATTCCGCGGCGGAAGGTCTATGCCGCGGGTTCTCGTCGAGGCAGGCGATAAGCGCCTCAGCCACCGCGTCCGGTATATCGGCGGGCATTACGACCGGAGGGGGCACGTCACGCCGCGCCTGTCCCTGCGTCCTACGGCTGAAGGGCGGCTCGCCGGTCAGGGCCTCGCAGAGCACGACCGCGGCGGCGTACACGTCGGCGGACTCCGTCGACGCCTCCCCCGCGCCCAGTTCCGGTGCGACATAGTCGCCCGCCGCGTTCGCCGCCGCGATCTGCGGCGCCACGGTCTGTTGCACCACGGCCCGGCCGAGCAGCGCGGCGATGCCGAAGTCGGTCAGCCGCAAAGCGATGTGCGTGTCCGGATCCGGTTCAAGAAGGAGATTCGACGGCTTCACGTCACCATGCGCGACGCCGACATGCCGCGCGGCCGACAGCGCGTCGCACAGTTGCGCGGTGAGCGAGAGGGCCTGACCGGTCGGCACCGTGCCTTGCCGATCGAGTAGCGCGCGAAGGCTCTCGCCAGGCACCAGCCGGGAGACCAGCGCCACCGTGCTGTTCTGTGACGCAGCGCTGTTCTGTGACGCAGCGCCGTTCTGTGACGCAGCGCCGTCCTCTACCTCTGCGCCGTACTGCATCACGAGGTCATCGACCGGGACGATGTTCGGGTGAGTCAGCTGGCTGATCCACGCGATCGTGGCGCGCAGCCTGGCCAGCGCGCCCTCGTCCTGGACGAGTTCGGGGCGCAGCAATTTCACCGCGCATTGCGTGTCCGCGCTCTCGTCCTGCGCGCGCCAAACCTCCCCGGCGATCCCCTCGCCAAGTCGTTCGAGCAGCGTATAGCGGTCGCCCAGCCGCCATGCGGGATCCGGCATGTCAAGCCCCGTCGTCATGAGCACTGCGTACCAAAAGCGGATTGTATTAATTTGGGCCTGCAGCCAGGGCTATTTTCGGCAATCCACGCCGCGCGTCAATACTTCCACTCTGTCAGAGGCTCATGACACCGTGCGAAAGTTCGCATGTAGCGAAGCGCCGCACCGCCCGGAAACTCAGGCGGTGCGGCGTTCGGCTGAGGGGTCCCGCTCAGCCGCGCAGCAACTGGCGCGCCATCACGACGCGCTGGACCTGGTTCGTGCCCTCGTAGATCTGCGTGATCTTGGCGTCACGCATCATCCGCTCCAGCGGGTAGTCCTGCGTGTAGCCGTAGCCGCCGAGCAGCTGGACCGCGTCCGTGGTGACCTCCATCGCGGCGTCGGAGGCGAAGCACTTGGCCGCCGCGCCGTAGAAGGTCAGGTCCTTGTCGTTGCGCTCGGACTTGGCCGCCGCGGCGTAGGTGAGCTGGCGCGCGGCCGCGATCTTCATACCCATGTCGGCGAGCATGAACTGGACGCCCTGCAGCTCCGCGATCGGCTTGCCGAACTGCTTGCGCTGCTTGACGTACTCGGCCGCGTAGTCGAGGGCGCCCTGCGCGATGCCGAGCGCCTGCGCCGCGATGGTGACGCGGGTGTGGTCCAGCGTGCGCATCGCGGTGCGGAAGCCGGTGCCGGGCTCGCCGATGATCCGGTCGCCCGGGATCCACACGTCGTCGAAATACAGCTCACGGGTCGGCGAGCCCTTGATGCCGAGCTTCTTCTCCTTGGCGCCGAAGGTGAAGCCCGCGTCGCTCTTCTCCACCACGAAGGCGGAGATGCCCTTCGTCCCGATGCCCGGCTCGGTGACCGCCATGACCGTGTAGTACTCCGAGACGCCCGCGTTGGTGATCCACCGCTTGACGCCGTTGAGCCGCCAGCCGTCGCCGTCGCGGACCGCGCGCGTGGTCATGCCGCCCGCGTCGGAGCCGGCCTCGGGCTCGGAGAGGGCGTAGGAGAAGGTCGAGCGGCCCTCGGCGACCGGACGCAGGTACTTCTGCTTCAGCTCCTCGGACCCGGACAGGATCAGCGGCATCGTGCCCAGCTTGTTGACCGCCGGGATGAGCGAGGAGGACACGCAGGCGCGCGCGATCTCCTCGATGACGATGCAGGTCGCCAGGGCGTCCGCCCCGGCGCCGCCGTACTGCTCCGGGATGTGGATGGCGTGCATGTCCGCGGCGTGCAGCGCGTCGTGCGCCTCCTGCGGGTAGCGCGCCTCCTCGTCCACGGCGGCGGCGTACGGCGCGATCTTCGTCTCGACGAGAGAGCGCACCGACTCGCGCAGCAGCTCGTGCTCCTCGCGGACGGTGAAGAGGTCGAAGTCCTGGTCCTGGGTCACCCCGCCATTGTTACTCACCGGTAAGCAGCGCGCCAGCCCCGCCTACCGCGACTACAGCGAGGCGCGAGTCACAGTCATTGGCGGCTGACGCGTTAGGGTCGGTTGCGTAGAAGCGCGCAATGGAAGGGGACGGCACGTGGCCGCACGAATCAGCGTGATCGGCACCGGATACCTCGGCGCCACGCATGCGGCCTGTATGGCCGAGCTTGGCTATGAAGTCCTGGGCATGGACGTGGACGCGGAGAAGATCGCCGCGCTCACCGCGGGCACCGTTCCCTTTTACGAGCCCGGTCTCGACGAGTTGCTGGCCAAGCACGTCGCGAGCGGTCGGCTGCGCTTCACCACCTCGTACGCCGAGGTCGCCGGCTTCGGCGCCGACGTGCACTTCATCTGCGTGAACACGCCGCAGCGCAAGGGCGAGTACGCGGCGGACCTGCGCTACGTCGAGGCGGTGGTGGACGGGCTCGCCCCGCATCTGGACCAGCCGACGGTGATCGCGGGCAAGTCGACGGTTCCGGCGGGAACGGCGGTCCGGCTGGCCGAGCGCTTCCTGGAGCTGGCCCCGGCCGGCGCCGGCGTGGAGCTGGCGTGGAACCCGGAGTTCCTGCGCGAGGGCTACGCGGTCGGGGACACGCTGCGGCCGGACCGGCTGGTGATCGGGGTCGCCTCGGAGCGTGCCGAGGCTGCGCTGCGGGACGTCTACGCGCCGCTGATCGAGGCCGGCACACCGCTGGTGGTCACCGACCTGGCCACCGCCGAGCTGGTGAAGGCCGCCGCGAACGCGTTCCTGTCCACCAAGATCTCCTTCATCAACGCGATGGCGGAGGTCTGCGAGGCGGCGGGCGGCGACGTGATGCAGCTGTCCGAGGCGCTGTCCTACGACGCGCGGATCGGCGGCAGGTTCCTGGTGCCCGGTCTCGGCTTCGGCGGCGGCTGCCTGCCCAAGGACATCAGGGCCTTCATGGCGCGCGCCGGAGAGCTGGGCGTGGACCAGGCGCTGGCGTTCCTCAAGGAGGTCGACGCGATCAACATGCGCCGCCGGGTGCGGATGGTGGACCTGGCCCGCGAGCAGTGCGACGGCTCGTTCCTCGGCAAGCGGGTCGCGGTGTGGGGCGCGGCGTTCAAGCCGAACTCGGACGACGTGCGCGACTCCCCGGCGCTGAACGTGGCGGCGTCGATCCTGCTGCAGGGAGCGCAGGTGACGGTGTACGACCCGAAGGCGAACGACAACGCGGCCAAGCTGTTCCCGACGCTGGCGTACGCGGACTCGGCGCTGGAGGCGGCGCGCGGCGCGCACGTGATCCTGCACCTGACGGAGTGGCAGGAGTTCCGCGAGCTGGATCCGGAGGAGGTCGGCAAGGTCGTGTCGCAGCGGCGGATCGTGGACGGCCGCAACGCATTGCGGGCACAGCGCTGGCACGAGGCGCGCTGGACGTACCGCGCGCTGGGACGCCCGGTCGTCGGCTAGGCGCGCGCGAGCGTCAGGCCTCGTCGGCGGCGAGCTTCGCGCGCAGCACGGCGCCCTTCGCCCGGGCCTGCGCCTCGAGGTCGTCCTGGAACGCGCGCATCGCCGCCAGCAGCTGCGGGTCGTGCGCGGCCAGGATCCTGACCGCGAGCAGGCCGGCGTTGCGCGCGCCGCCGACCGCCACCGTAGCGACCGGTACGCCGGCGGGCATCTGCACGATCGACAGCAGCGAGTCCATGCCGTCCAGGTACTTCAGCGGCACCGGCACGCCGATCACCGGCAGCGGCGTAACCGAGGCGAGCATCCCGGGCAAATGGGCGGCGCCCCCGGCTCCCGCGATGATCGCCTTGAGGCCACGCGAGGCGGCGCGCTGCCCGTACTCGATCATCGTCTGCGGCATCCGGTGCGCGGAGACCACGTCGACCTCGTATTCGACCTCGAACTCGGCGAGCGCCTCGGCTGCCGCGCTCATCACCGGCCAGTCCGAGTCCGAGCCCATGACGATGCCGACCTGGACTACGCGGCGATCAGCGGCGTCGCTACTCATCGATCTCTCCCCGCAGGTAGGCGGCGGCGTGCGTGGCGCGCTCGACGCAGTCCTCGAAGTCGTCGCCGAGCACGGTCACGTGCCCGATCTTGCGGCCTGGCTTGACCGCCTTGCCGTACATGTGGATCTTGAGCCCCGGGTCGCGGGCCATGCAGTGCAGATACGCCGGGTAGACGTCGGGCAGGTCGAGGCCGAGCACGTTCGCCATCACCGCCACCGGAGCCTGCGGGGTCGGCGCGCCGAGCGGCAGGTCCAGCACCGCCCGCAGGTGGTTCTCGAACTGGCTGGTCACCGCGGCGTCGATGCTCCAGTGGCCGGAGTTGTGCGGCCGCATCGCCAGCTCGTTGACGCTCAGCGCGCCATCGGCGGTCTGGAACAGCTCGACCGCCAGCATCCCGGTCACGTCCAGCTCCCGGGCGATGGTGAGCGCGATGCGCTGCGCCTCGGCCGAGCGGTCCGCGTCCAGACCGGGGGCCGGAGCGTACACCTCGCGGCAGATGCCCTCCCGCTGCACCGTCTCGACCACCGGGTACGCCACCGCCTGCCCGTGCGGCGAGCGCGCGACCTGCGCGGACAGTTCCCGCGTGAACGGGACCAGCGCCTCGGCGATGAGCTTCACGCCGCGCGTCGCCGCGCCCTGCGCCACCTCACGCAACTGCTGCGCGTCCTCGATCCGCCAGACGCCCTTGCCGTCGTAACCGCCGCGCGCCGTCTTGAGGATGAAGGGCCAGCCGGCTTCCTTCGCGAACTCGGTGGCCCTGGCGATCACGCCCTCGACGCCGTCGCCGGAATCGTCGAGGTGGGCCCACTGCGGGCACGGCACACCGATCGCGCTCAGCCGCTCCCGCATGATCGACTTGTCCTGTGCGTGCACGAGGGCGCCCGGACCCGGCCGTACCGCAACGCCGAGTTCGATCAGGCGCTCCAACACCGGAGTCGGCACGTGCTCATGATCGAAGGTGATCACGTCACAGCTGCGGGCGAAGGCCAGGACTGCTTGCGGGTCGTCATGGGCGCCGAGGGCTACATCCGGGATCACCTGCGCGGCCGACTCGTCGGGGCCCGTCGCGAGCACGCGCAGTCGCACGCCGAGCGCGATGGCCGCGGGCTGCATCATCCGGGCCAGCTGGCCGCCGCCGATGACGCCGACCACCGGGGCGCTCACGGCTCCGGAGCTGCCACGTCCCGTATCCGTTAGGGCGGTAGGTGTGCCGATCACAGGAACCAAGCCTAACGGCGGGCAGACCCTGCTCACGCCGAGCGGCAGGTTCGCCGCCCGCCACGCCGGGAACGCCGGGTGAGCTCGGTCACATTCGCACGGCGGTGCCGGAATGCGCCAGAAACGCCCGAGTACTCCTGCTGCCGCGGTCATTCCTTTGTGCTGTCATGGGTTGGCGGCCGCGTCTCGTATACCTTGAACGGGCAATGTGTCCGTCACAGGTCTGCTACGGGACCTATGGCGGCGGTCTGCGGCGGTCAAGAATGGCTACTCTCGTAGTGGTGAGCCCCCGGAAGTCAGGTAGGTAATCCACAGTGGCGGCACTACAAGCTGCATACGCCCGAGTTCGCCGCGGCTTTGACGAGCTGGCGAAGTTCGGCACGATCGGCCTGATCGCCCTTGTGGTGAACATGCTGGTGACCAACCTGTGCTGGCAGGCCATCCCGCACAAGCCGGTCATCGGCTCCGTGGTCGGCACCGTGGTGGCCACCATCGTCGCCTACGTCGGCAACCGGTTCTGGACCTACAAGGACCGCGACTCGATCGGCCGCAGCCGCGAGCTGGTGCTGTTCTTCGCGGTCAACGGCATCGGGATGCTGATCGAGACGGTGCCGCTGGCGTTCTCGCAGTACATCCTGCACTTCGACGGCGCGCTCGCGAACAACGTGGCCAAGTACATGTTCGGCATGCCGCTCGGAATGGTCTTCCGGCTGTGGACCTACCGCACCTGGATCTTCCCGAAGGCGGACCCGGCGCTGGCCGGCGAGCAGTTCCAGTTCCCCGCCGCCGAGCCGCTGCCCACCTCGCAGCTGCCGATGGCGCCGAGCAGCAGCCCGCGGCACAAGCGCTCCGGCTCCGGCGACCTGCTGCGCGCCGAGCGGTAACCGGCCTCAGCCAAGACTTCCGCACAGCTTCAGGGCGGGAACCCTCGGGTTCCCGCCCCGCTTTTATGTAGCGTGCGTGCCGCGTGCCATAACTTTCACGACTTACTTTCACCGGACGGGTACCGCCGGGAGCGCGTTCGCGGACCGCCGCGCGCCCCGCTACATGGCCCGCTGCACGGCCCCGCTACATCACCGGGTCGAAGGCGGTGAGGAACACCGCGAACACCGGCGGCCGCTGCTGGAGCAGCTCCAGTCGGCCACCGTCGGCCTCCGCCAGCTCCCGGGCCACGGTCAGTCCGAGGCCGGTGGAGGCCCGGCCGGACACCGACCGCTCGAAGACCCGCGCGCCGAGCTCCGGCGGCACCCCGGGGCCCTCGTCGCACACCTCGACCACGACCGAGCCGCCGGTGGTCCGGGTGCGGATGGTGACCGGGCCGGCGCCGTGCATCAGCGAGTTCTCCATGAGCGTGGCGAGCACCTGCGCGAACGCCCCGGGCGTGGCGACCGCGGCCAGGCCGCGCACGCCGTCGACCCGGATCGGGCGGCGCGCGCTGCGGAAGGCCGGCCGCCATTCGAAGATCTGCTGCCGGATGACCATGTCCACGTCGATCGGCACGGTCGAGGTGGACCTGCGGGTGTCGCGCGCGTCGGTCAGCAGCCGCTGCACGACGTCGGTCAGCCGCTCGACCTGGGTGAGCGCGACCGCCGCCTCCTCCTTCACGTCCATCAGATCCTGCGCCGCGATGATCTCCTCAAGGCGCATGGACAGCGCGGTAAGCGGCGTGCGCAGCTGGTGTGAGGCGTCCGCGGCCAGCCGGCGCTCGGTGGCCAGCATCCGGGAGATGCGCTCCGCGGTGTGGTCGATCACCTCGGCGACCCGGTCGAGCTCGGGGATGCCGTAACGGCGGTGGCGCGGGCGCGGGTCGCCGGAGCCGAGCCGCTCGGCGGTCTGCGCCAGGTCGCTCAGCGGGCGGGCCAGGCGGCGCGCCTGGAGGAAGGCGACCCCGCAGGCCGCCACGGTGGCCAGCACCGCCACGCCGAGCACCAGCAGCAGGCTGCCGCGGATGCGCGTCTCGGTCGGCGACCAGGACTCGGTCAGGATCGCGGTCACCGAGCGCGGCGGCGGTCCCTTGTACACGTCGCTGGACCTGGGGTGGTCGGTGACCTGCGGGTTGATGATCACCGGCTGCTTGGCGTGGCCGGGATAGGTGACGGCCACGCTGTCGCCCCGCGGCACCAGCTTCTTCAGCGCGTCCAGGTCGACCTGCTGGTTGACCGCCAGCTGCTGGTCCAGCTGGAAGCCGATGAGCTGCACCTTCTGATTGAGCGCGGCGTGCTCCGCCTCGCTGATGCGCAGCGCGTCGATGATGCCCAGCGGCACTCCGAGCAGCACGACGACGATCAGCACGGCGGAGACCGTCGACTTGATCATCCGGCGGCGCATCGAACCCCCCTGGCCCTGGACGGTGCCTTGCTGGTCCGGGTTCGACCGCCGCGGGACACGTCAATCAGCCGCGCTCGAACCGGAAGCCGACCCCCCGCACGGTGGAGATGAACCGGGGGTTGGCGGCGTCGTCGCCGAGCTTCTTACGCAGCCAGGAGATGTGCATGTCGAGCGTCTTGGTCGAGGACCACCAGGTAGTGTCCCAGACTTCGCGCATCAGTTGTTCCCGGGTTATCACGCGGCCGGCGTCGCGCACCAGCACGCGCAGCAGGTCGAACTCCTTGGCAGTCAGGTTCAGCTCCTCGTCGCCGAGGAAGGCGCGGTGCGACTCGACGTCGATACGCACGCCGCGGGCCGCCGTTCCGCTGTCCGGGGAGCCGCGGCGCAGCAGCGCGCGCACCCGGGCCAGCAGTTCGGCCAGCCGGAAGGGCTTGGTCACGTAGTCGTCGGCGCCGGCGTCGAGGCCGACCACGGTGTCCACCTCGTCGGCGCGGGCGGTGAGCACCAGTACCGGGAAGCCGTGGCCGTCGGTGCGCAGCCGCCGGCACACCTCCAGCCCGTCCATGCCGGGCAGCCCCAGGTCGAGGACGAGCAGGTCCACCACGCCGGACTGGGCCAGGGCCAGCGCCCCTGGGCCGTCCGCGCGCAGGTCCACGTCGTAGCCCTCCCGGCGCAGCGCGCGGGCCAAGGGCTCGGCGATAGCCACGTCGTCCTCTGCGAGCAGTACGCGGGTCATGGGGCGATCGTAGGCTGCTTCGGTCGATTAGCGGGATACTCCCTGGTAACTCGCCTGCGTTTCGGGCCCGCGAACTTGGTTTCGTCCGGTTTCGCGGCTTTCTCCGCCGGTTCGCACCCGCCGCCGAACCAAGGGTTTTCCCTATTGATTTCGGTTCGCCGAACTCCGGCGGAATATCCGGTGCCGGTCAGGCGAGCGAATCCACCCACGCGGAGTGCAGCCCGGCGAAGTGGCCCGCGGCGGCGTCGAGCAGTTCGGCCGGCGTGCCGTCCTCGACGATCCGCCCGCCCTCCATGACCAGCACCCGGTCCGCGATCTCCACCGTGGAGAGCCGGTGCGCGATGATCAGCGCGGTGCGCTCGGCCAGGATGGTGCGCAGGGCCCGCTGCACCAGCCGCTCGCTGGGCACGTCGAGCGAGGAGGTGGCCTCGTCGAGCACCAGCACCGCCGGGTCGGCGAGGAACGCGCGGGCGAAGGCGACCAGCTGCCGCTGCCCGGCCGAGAGCCGGCCGCCGCGCTTCTTCACGTCGGTGTCGTAGCCGTCCGGGAGGGCCGCGATGAACTGGTGCGCGCCGATGGCCTGGGCGGCCTCGCGCACCTGCGCGTCGGTGGCGTCGGGCCGGCCGAACCGGATGTTGTCCGCGACGGTGCCGGTGAACAGGAAGTTCTCCTGGGTGACCATGACCACGGCGCGGCGCAGGTCGGTGTCGCGCAGCTCGCGCAGGTCGATCCCGTCGAGCCGGACCGCGCCGGCGTTCGGGTCGTAGAAGCGGCACATCAGCCGGGCCAGCGTGGACTTGCCGGCTCCGGTGGCGCCGACCAGCGCCACGGTCTGCCCGGCCGGGATGGTCAGCTCCAGGTCCGGCAGGATGACCTTCTCGGGGGTCGCCTCGCCGTCCGGGGACTGCTGCTCGCGCCGCGGGTAGGCGAAGCGCACGTGCTCGAAGCGCAGCTCGCCGCGCACCGGGGAGGGCAGCTCGGCGGGGTTGGCCGGCTCGGGGACGCTGGCCTCCTCCTCCAGCACGCCGGAGAGCTTCTCCAGGGCGGCGGTGGCGGACTGGTAGGAGTTGTAGAACATCGCCAGGTCCTGCAGCGGGTCGAAGAACCTGCGCAGGTAGAGCAGGTAGGCGGTGAGCACGCCGACCTCGAGCGCGTGGTCCATCACCTGGAAGCCGCCGAAGATCAGCACCGCGGCGGTCATCACCGCGCCGACCGTCTTGATGCCGGGCATGAACCAGGCCATCAGCCGCATCGCGTCCGCGTTGGCGTCCTTGTAGTCGCGGCTGAGCTGGTCGAAGATCGCGTCGTTGCGCGGCTCGCGGCGGAAGGCCTGCACGGCGCGGATGCCGTTGAGGGTCTCGACGAACTGCACGATCAGCGCGGCGATGGCCTCGCGGGTGCGGCGGTAGGCGACCCGTGAGCCGTTGGTGTACCAGCGCAGCAGCAGGTAGAGCGCGGGCAGGCAGATCAGCAGGAACAGCGAGAGCTCGGGGTCGAGCACGGCCAGCAGGATGCCGATCACCGCGATGTTCAGGGTCGCGTCGATCAGGCCGTCGAGGCTGGCGTTGACCAGTTCGCCGAGGGCGTCGAGGTCGTTGGTCAGCCGGGAGATCACGCGGCCGGAGGTGTACCGCTCGTGGAAGGCGATCGGCAGCTGCTGGAAGTGGCGGAAGACCCGGCCGCGCAGGTCGAACAGGACGTCCTGGCCGATGCGCCCGGCCACCTTCAGGAACCGCAGCCGCAGCAGGGCTCCGGCGAGGGCGGTGACCAGGATGCCGCTGACCGCGGCGCCGATCGGGGCCCAGTCGCCGCGGTGGATCGCCGGGATGCCGGAGTCGATGCCGACGGACACCAGGTACGGGCCGGCCATCTCGGCGCCGGTGACCACGACGATCAGGAAGGTGGCCCAGGCCAGGGCGCGGCGGTGCGGGCGCAGCAGCATCGCGAGCAGCCGGCGGGAGCGGGCGCGCAGGAACAGCCCGCCGCTGGCCGAGATCTCGTCGGCCCTCTCGGCGGCGACGCCGCGCCAGTCGTCCAGTACGGCGGGGTTTTTGTCGGCGGCGTTCTTGTCGGCAGCGTTCTTGGCGGAGTCGGCGGATCGGGCGGCGGATGCGTCGGAGTCGGTGTCGAGCGCGGTCATGCGGGTTAAACGCCTTCCTCGACGAGTTCAGAGCTCTGCGACAGTAGGTCGCGGTAGGCGGGCTCGGTCTCCAGCAGCTCGTGGTGGGTGCCGAGCGCGGTGATGGTGTGGCCGCCGTCGGGGTGCGGGCCGAGCAGCGCGACCCGGTCGGCGAGCAGCACGGTGGAGGCGCGGTGCGCGACGACCAGGCCGGTGGTCTCGGCGAGGACCGCGCGCAGCGCCTGCTCGACCAGGCCCTCGGTGTGCACGTCGAGCGCGGAGAGCGGGTCGTCGAGCACGAGCACAGGCGGGCGGCCGATCACGGCCCGGGCCAGGGCGAGACGCTGGCGCTGTCCGCCGGAGAGGGACAGGCCCTGCTCGCCGACCCGGGTGTCCAGGCCCCAGGGCAGGTCGTGCACGAAGCCGGCCTGCGCGATCCGCAGCGCCTCCTCGACCTGCTCCGCGGTGGCCTCGGGCCGGCCGAGCACGAGGTTCTCCCGGACGCTGGCGGAGAACAGGGTCGGGTCCTCGAAGGCGCAGGCGACCCGGGCGCGCAGCTCGGTCAGCGGCAGCTCGCGCACGTCGGTCCCGTCGACCAGCACCCGGCCGCCGGTGACGTCGTAGAGGCGGGGCACCAGCGAGGTCAGGGTGGTCTTGCCGCAGCCGGTCGGGCCGACGATCGCGATGGTCTCGCCGGGGGCGAGGCGCAGGTTCACGTCGGTGAGGATCGCCTGCTCGGACACCCGGCCGAGGGCGACCGGGTAGCTGAAGCTCACGTGCTCGAAGGCGAGGCGCGCGTCGTCGGCCGCGGGAGCCGGCCGGGCGTCCGGGCGCGGGCGCTCGGTCAGCCGGGCACGGGCGGGGACGTCAGCGGCCGCCGAGGCCTGCGCGGGCAGCTGCGTGGCGGCCCGCGCGGCGTGGACCTGGGGACCTGGGACCTGGGGATCTGGGACCTGGGGGCTGGCGATCTGCGGGCTGAGGATCTGCGGCTCGGCGTCGAGCACCTCGAAGACCCGCTCGGCCGCGGTGTTGGCCTCCTGGGAGGCCGCGAGCAGCCAGCCCATCGACTCGATCGGCCAGATCAGCAGCAGGTAAAGGGAGATGAAGGCGACCAGGGTGCCGAGGGTGAGGGTGCCGTCGGCCACAGCGGCGCCGCCGCCGAGGACGATCAGCCCGAGCACCACCTGCGGCTGCGCGATGATCAGCGCCCAGATCTCGGCCAGCGTCTTGATCTGGGTCAGCTGCAGGCCGCGCAGCTTGAGCGACTTGGTCAGGTAGCGGTCGGTCAGGAAGCCGGCCCGGCCGAAGGCCTTGATGGCGCGGATGCCGAGGGCCGACTCCTCGACGTCGGTGGCCACCTCGCCCTGCTGGTCCTGCACGGCGCGGATCTGCCTGCGGTACACCCGCGAGTACTTGAAGATCACGAAGCTGAGCGGCAGGCCGAAGACCACGATCAGGCCGCCGAGCAGCGGATGGATGACGATCAGCAGCACGCCGACCACGCCGAAGGTGATCGTGTTGACCACCAGGAAGATCAGCGCGAAGCCGAGGAACCGCCGGATCGCGGAGATGTCGCTGGTCATCCGGGCCACCAGCTGGCCCGACTGCCAGGAGTCGTGGAAGCCGACGTCGAGCCGCTGCAGGTGCGCGTAGAGCTCGTCGCGCAGGTCCTTCTCGATGCCGAGCGCGCTGTTGGCCAGGGTGAGCCGGCGGGCGAGGATGAGGGCGGCCTCGGCCAGGCCGAACAGCAGGGCGTAGAAGCCGAGCAGCCAGAGCGCGCCGCGGTCGCCCCGGCGCAGCGGTCCGTCCACGACCGCCTTGGTCAGCAGGGGTACGGCGACGCCGACGAGGGTGCCGCCGAGGGCGACGGTGAACATGAGCAGCATCTGCCACCGATACGGACGAACATAGGTCTTCAGACGCCATAGGGACGCGAAAGAACCGCCGGACGGCGATGAAGGGGGCATGATAAGGACCATAGGCGCTGTACGACCATCACGCACCCGGTTTTTGACCTGGTGGTACCGCATACGATGGTTTGTGCCAGGTCTCGGACGCCGTTCGCCGGTAGCGAACGGGGATCTTTTCGAATTTCACCCGTTCGAACGAGGGACGTGGCGGTAGTCACGTGTTAAGGTGGCCCCGGTTGCAGCTGCAGTTCCCTGAATGCTTCGTTTGAACGCCCGCGGGAGTACGACGGCCGCGGGCCTTTGTGTTTCGTGGCGCATCCTCTCCCGGCGTGACTGGCAAAGCGGGACGGTTCGTGGAGGGCAACCCGGGCCCCACGCAGTGTGGGACCTGTCCGACGTCCCCTTCCTAGAGGAGAGAGATGGCTTCCGGTACGGTCAAGTGGTTCAACGCGGAGAAGGGCTACGGCTTCATCTCCCAGGACGACGGCGGCGCCGACGTCTTCGTCCACTTCACTGCGATCCAGACGAGCGGCTACCGTTCGCTCGACGAGAACCAGCGCGTCGAGTTCGACGTCACCACCGGCCCCAAGGGTCCGCAGGCGGAGAACGTCAAGCCCCTGTAGTCCCGGCCGCTGTGTAGTCACAGGCCGCTGTAGTCAGCTGCACCAAGAAGCCCCTCTTCGCTGAACGGGCATCTCGCGCGCTCCGCGTCCACCGGGACGCGGAGCGTCGTGCTTTTTGCGCCGGCTCGTGCGGCACGTTGCGCTTCGCGCAGCGGGGGTACCGTGCATGGCATGGGCAGGGTGACGACGCGCGAGGCGGTGCTGAAGCTCGGCGGTGACGCGGGCGGCGGTGCGCGGCGCTCGCGGGACACGCTGGCCGCCGAGGAGCCGCTGGAGATCCGGGTCGCCGGCAAGCAGATCGCGGTGACGATGCGGACGCCGGGCGACGATTTCGATCTGGTGGCGGGTTACCTCGTCGGCGAGGGCGTGATCCGGGACGCGCACCAGTTGGCCCGGATGCGGTTCTGCGGCGACTCGGCCTGCTCGGGTCCGGTCGGGCTCGGCGGCGCGTGGTCCTCGGCAGAGCACATCGAGACAGAGGACATCGAGACCAGGCACATCGAGGTCGGGCGCATCGAGGCGGCACACGACACGTACAACATCGTCGACGTCGATCTCGCGCCGGGCACGGCGCTGCCGCTCTGGTCGCTGGACCGGAACACCTACACCACCAGCGCCTGCGGCGTGTGCGGCA
The DNA here is from genome assembly GCF_035650855.1 of Actinocrinis sp. Lineage (GTDB taxonomy): Bacteria > Actinomycetota > Actinomycetes > Streptomycetales > Catenulisporaceae > Actinocrinis. The sequence goes on from NZ_DASRGV010000092.1 coordinate 36,869, forward strand.
AGTCGAGCATCGAGGCCGTCCGCGCCAACGCGCACTGGAGCGTCGAGACCGATCCCGTGCGGATCACGCCCGAGGTTCTCTATTCGCTGCCGAAGACGCTACGCGGCAGTCAGAAGCTGTTCTCGAAGACCGGTGGCCTGCACGCGGCCGGGCTGTTCGCGTCGGACGGGACGTTGCAGTGCGTGCGTGAGGACGTCGGGCGACACAACGCGGTGGACAAGGTGATCGGCTGGGCGGTGCGCGACGGTCGCCTGCCGCTGCGCGGGCATCTGCTCGCGGTGAGCGGGCGCGCTTCCTTCGAACTCGTGCAGAAGGCGGCGGCCGCCGGGATTCCGCTGCTCGCCGCAGTGTCGGCGCCTTCCTCGCTGGCGGTGGAGCTGGCGCGGGAGTCCGGCATGACGCTCGCGGGCTTCGTGCGCGGCGAATCCGCCAACGTCTACTGCGGCGCGGAGCGGATCGTGGTCCACAGTCCGTAGCAGGAGCGCATAGCGCCGGCCGGACGGCTAAGCCCACTTCGAGACGAGCGCCACGGCTTCCGGAGTCGAGTGCACGCCGAGCTTGGCGAGGATGTGGCGCACGTGGGTGCGCACGGTGTTCGGGGAGACGCCGAGCCGCGCGGCGATCGAGGCTCGGGCCAGCCCTTCGACCATGCAGCCGAGCACTTCGCGCTCGCGACGGGTCAGCGAGTCGACCGGGTTCGCGGGTACGGGCTGCGGCACGAGCGCCGGGATCGAGACCTGAACCGGCTGCGCGGAGGCGATGGCCAGAACCCGTGAGCTGACGCCGAGTTTGGTCAGCACGTTGCGCGTGTGCGTGCGGGCCGTGGACGGCGTGATGGACAGGTTCTTGGCGATCTGCCGGTTCGACTCGCCCTCGGCCAGGCGCATCAGCACGTGACGCTCCCGCTCGGTCAAGTTATCGCAGCTCCCGAACGTCACGGCTCAACCCCCGACGACACGACGCGGTCAGTACACATCGACCGTAGGCGCGCGCGATAGCCCGCGTGGCGAAATCCGCCGCCGTCACTCGAAAGCGTGAAAGTCGTGGCCGGTATATGTGTGCTGCGAAAATACGAAATCCTGAACCGCTAGGCGAATCGGATTACTCGGCGAGCGCCAACCACTGCTCCTCGAGCCGCTCGCGCTCGGCGGCGAGGTCGCGCAGTTCCGCGTCGAGCTTGCCGACGGCCTCGTAGTCCGTCGCCGACTGCGCCATCCGCTCGTGCAGTTCCGCCTCGCGGGTCGAGATCTTGTCCAGCTGCCGCTCGATGCGCGCCATCTCCTTCTGCGCGGCGCGCTGGTCCCGGGCGCTGGGCACGGCGCGCTCGCCCGTGGCCGGACCCGAGCCCGGCGCGCCGGTCGAGCGCTCTGCCGCCGCCTGCCTACCGCGCTGCTGTGCCGCCTCGGCCGCGGCGACGGACTCCGCGCGGCGCTGGAGGTACTGGTCCACGCCGCCCGGCAGCATCCTGATCGCGCGATCGCCGAGCAGCGCCGCGATCCGGTCCGTGGTGCGCTCGAGGAAGTAGCGGTCGTGCGAGACCACGATGAGCGAGCCGGGCCAGCCGTCGAGCAGGTCCTCGAGCGCGGTCAGCGTGTCGATGTCCAGATCGTTGGTCGGCTCGTCGAGAAGCAGCACGTTCGGCTCGTCCATCAGCAGCCGCAGCAGTTGCAGCCGCCGCCGCTCGCCGCCGGACAGGTCGCCGACCGGGGTCCACTGCTTCTCGCCGGGGAATCCGAAGCGCTCGAGCAGCTGAGAGGCCGTCAGCGTGCGGCCCTTGCCCAGATCGACGGCGGCGCGTACGTCCTCAACGGCCTTGAGCACGCGCGTTTCCGGCGGGATCTCGGTGATCTCCTGGGAGAGCAGCGCGGGCTTGACGGTGACGCCGGCCACGACCTTGCCGGAGTCCGGCGTGACGGCGCCGGTCAGCAAGCGCAGCAGGCTGGTCTTGCCCGAGCCGTTGACGCCGACGAGGCCGATGCGCTCGCCGGGCGCGAGCTGCCAGGTGACGTGCTCGAAGAGGGTGCGCGCCGCGGCGGTGCCGCTGCCTTCGTTGCCGCTGCCGTCGTTGTCGCTGCGGTCGGCGCCGACGCCCGAGTCCGCGCCCTGGGCGGAGTCCGCGCCGCCGACCGAGTACGTGACGTCTTCGAGCTCGTAGACGGTCCGCCCGAGGCGCGCGGTGGCGAACTGCATCAGCTCGGCCGCGTCGCGCGGCGGCGGCTCGGCGGCGATCAGGGCGTTGGCGGCCTCGATCCGGAACTTCGGCTTCGAGGTGCGCGCCGGGGCGCCGCGCCGCAGCCAGGCCAGCTCCTTGCGCAGCAGGTTCTGCTTGCGGTCCCAGTCCGCCGAGGCGACCCGGGAGCGCTCGGCCCGCGCCAGCACGTAGGCCGAGTAGCCGCCCTCGTAGGAGTGCACTTGGCCGCTGGTGACCTCCCAGGTCATGGTGCAGATCTCGTCGAGGAACCAGCGGTCGTGCGTGACGACGAGCAGGGCGGATCGGCGTGCTTTGAGATGCGCGGCCAGCCAGGCGATCGCCTCGACGTCGAGGTGGTTGGTGGGCTCGTCGAGCAGCAGCAGCCGGTCACCGCGGTCTGCTTCGAGCAGCGCCTTCGCCAGCGCGATCCGCCGCCGCTCGCCGCCGGACAGCGGCCCGACGACCGTGTCGAGCCCGTCCCGGTACGCGGGCGCGCCGATGCCGCCGAGCAGGCCGGTGAGCACGTCGCGCACGTGCGCCTGCCCGGCCCATTCGTGCTCAGCCATACCGGCCAGCAACAGTTGCCGGATCGTCGCGGCCGGGTCGAGCTCGTCGTGCTGCCCGACCACGTTGACCTGCACCGAGCCGCTGTGGATCACCCGGCCGGCATCAGGCGTCTCAAGCTTGGCGAGCAGGCGCAGCAGCGTCGATTTACCGCCGCCGTTGCGCCCGACCACGCCGATGCGGTCGCCTTCCGCGATGCCGAGCGACACGCCGTCGAGCAGCGTCCGGGTGCCGTACGCCTTGCTCACGGCCTCGATGTTGACCAGGTTTGCCACGACAGCAACGGTACCCGGACGCGACGTGTGCTCTGCTTTCGCGCTGTTCAGCGCCCTACACGACTACTCGGCGATCGGCAGTACCGCACCGTCGCGCAGGAAGAGCGGAATGCGTTCCAGCGGAGCGTCGACAGTCACCGACTGGCCACCGTCGTACTCCTGTCCTGTCCACGCATCGCGCCACGAGGCGCCCGACGGCAGGTACACGGTCCACTCACGCGCCCCCGCCTCAAGCACCGGCGCGACAAGCAGATCCGGGCCGAACAGGTACGCCGTGTCGATCTCCCACGCCTTCGGGTCGTCCGGGAACTCGACGAAGAAGGGCCGCATCGGCGTAGCGCCGCTCTCGTGTGCGTCACGCATCACCTCGGCGATGTACGGCTTGATCCGCTCGCGCAGCGCGATGTACGAGGCCATGATCTCGGCCGCTTCCTCGCCGTAAGACCAGATCTCGTTGGGCGCGCCGGTCATCTGCGGGCCGAAGGCCGTGGCCGGGGAGCGCACGCCGTGCAGCCGGAAGATGGGGCTGAACGCGCCGAACTGGAACCAGCGGACCATCACCTCGCGGTAGTCCGGGGAGGTCGGGTCGCCGCCGTGGAAGCCGCCGATGTCGGTGTTCCACCACGGAATCCCGCTCAGCGCGGTGTTCAGCCCGGCCGGGATCTGCTTACGCAGCGTCTCGAAGTCGGTGAATATGTCGCCGGACCAGAGGATCGCGCCGTAGCGCTGCGAGCCGGCCCAGGCCGAGCGGTTGAGGGTGACCACCTCGGTGCGGCCCTCGGTGAGCATGCCCTCGTGGAACATCCGGGAGTTCTCGCGCGGGTACATGTTGCCGACTTCGAGGCCGGGGCCGGCGTGGTAGCGCAGGTTCGCCGAGTAGCCGGGCTTGAGTTCGGGTTCGCAGGCGTCGGCCCAGAAGACCTCGATGCCGAGGGAGAGGTAGTTCTCGCGCACCTTCGACCACACGAACTCGCGGGCCACCGGGTTGGTCGCGTCGTAGAAGGCGACCTGCACGGTCTTGTCGATGCCCTTGTCCGGCCAGTCGGCGTGCGCGACCGGGCCGAACTCGGTGCCGATGAACAGGCCGCGCCGCTCCATCTCCGCGTGGAACTCGGACAGCGGGCTGACGGAGGGCCAGACCGACACCATCAGCCGGGTTCCGTACTGCTCCAGCTCCTTGACCGCGGCCTGCGGGTCCGGCCACTCGGCCGGGTCGAAGCGCCACTCGCCCAGGTGCGTCCAGTGGAAGAAGTCGGCGACGATCACCGCGAGGGGCAGGCCGCGGCGGTGGTATTCGCGGGCGACCTCAAGCAGTTCCTCCTGCGACTTGTAGCGCAGCTTGCACTGCCAGAATCCGGCCGCCCACTCCGGCAGCAGCGGGGCGTGACCGGTGGCGTCGGCGTAGTTGCGCTGAATCTGCGCGGGCGAGCCCGCGGTGATCCAGTAGTCGAGCTGGCGGGCGCTGTCGGCGACCCAGCGGGTGCCGTTGACGGCCAGTTCCACGCGGCCGATGGCCGGGTTGTTCCACAGGAAACCGTAGCCGCGCGAGGAAACCAGAAAAGGGATGCTGACCTCTGAGTTGCGCTGTACGAGCTCGACGACCGCGCCCTTCTGGTCGTAGAGGCCGTGCTGGTGCTGGCCGAGGCCGTACAGCCGTTCGTCGGGGTACGCCGCGAATCGCTGCTCAAGGCGCGCGTAGCCGTTGCCGTGTGCGGTACGCAGTCGCGGGCCGGGCCACCAGAAGTGCGCATCCTGCTCTGCGAGCAGTTCGGTGCCGTCAGCGGTACGGGTAAAGGTGATCCGGCCGATGGCGGAGATCGTCGCGGTAACCGCACCGTTGACGACGGTCGCCTCACGCGTGCCGATGACGACGGTCGGCTCGGTGTCGAGCGGCGGAGCGGTCTCGGCGACCAGGGCGCCCGGCAGAGCGTCGAGGATCGGCCCGCCGACCCGGGAGCGGACTCGCAGCGCGTCGGCGCCCCAGGCCTCGATCCGTAGGGTCTCCTGGCGGCCGGTCCACTCCAGGCCGCCGGGGGCTGCGCGGAACTCGCCCTCCTCGTGGGCGAGCGAGGCGAGCGGCGCTTCGTCAGACATTCATGTGCCTTTCGGACGTGAAGAGGTGGGGCCGACGGCGGCCCCGGGGTCGCCTCGGGTCCGTTGGCGCGGGCGGACTCGGGCCGGTGCTGCGGGCGGAGGTCAGGAGGCGACGAAGCCGGCGGTGGCGAGGGGTGCGGTCGATTCCCGCACGGTGAGCGTCGGGGGGATCAGGGTGATCGACTCGGAGCGATCGCCCTCAAGCTGGGCCATGGCGAGCCGGACCGCGCGCCGCCCCATCTCCTCCGCCGGGATGGACACGCTGGTCAGCCGCGGCGAGGACTGCAGCGCGACCTGGTCGGGGCAGATCGCGACGACGCTGGTCTCCTCGGGCACCGCACGGCCGGACAATCGCAGCAGGCTGAGCAGCGGCGGGATGGCCGACTCGTTCTGCACGACGAAGCCGGTGGTCGAGGGGCGCTCCTCCAGGATGCGCGACAGTATCCCCGCGGTGGACTCGTACGTTCCTTCGCAGGCCCGGTGCATCGCGCGCAGGCCGCGTTCGGCGGCGCGGCGCTGGAAGCCGGTGAGCGTGCGCGCGGCGAACCCGGTGTGCCGCTGGTAGACGCCCTCGCCCTCGCCGATCAGCGCCACGTCCCGGTGGCCGAGGTCGGCCAGGTGGTCGGCGCAGGCCGCGCCGGTGGCCTCGAAGTCCAGGTCCACGCAGGCCAGGCCGGCCGGGTCGGCGGGCAACCCGATCAGCACGGCCGGGGTGTCGGTCTCACGCAGCACCGGGATGCGGTCGTCGTCCAGCTCGATGTCCATCAGGATCATCGCGTCGGCCAGGCCGCTGCCGGCGATCCGGCGCACCCCGCGGGTGCCCTCGTCCTTAGTCAGCAGCAGCACGTCCTGGCCGTACTCGCGGGCCTCGGTGGTGACCGCCATCGCGATCTCCATGATGACCGGCACGTACATGTCGCTGCGCAGCGGCACCATGAGCGCCAGAATGTTCGAGCGGTTGGAGGCCAGCGCCCGGGCGCCCGCGTGCGGGTGGTAGCCGAGCGCCTCGATCGCGGCCTCAACCTTGCGCCGGGTGTCGTCGGAAATGGACCTTTTCCGGGAGAGCACGTAGGAGACTGTGGAGGGCGAGACGCCCGCCTGGCGGGCGACTTCGGCCAGGGTCACCATGGAATCCTCCACGCCGTCCCGGTGGATGCCATCCGGGCTCGGACAGTATGAGCGGTTGACGGAACAGATCAGTCGGGGCGAGCGAGACGGCGGCGAGCCGGGCCGAAGCGGTGGGGAGCTGCTTGGTGAAGCGCTTCGACTCGTTTCCGACGGGGCCGCACCCGGTCTTGCCCATGAAGGGTAGACCGGGCAGGTAGGGAATGTCCATGGGGACCGTCGAAGCGCTTCGATAACCCTGCTGAGCCGGTTGCCGGGAACGGCCGCTGCGAACCCGCCCCGATCTTCCGCTCGCCGCGTCGCGCCCTCCGCCGCACAGGCGTTCACAAGGCCGGAAAGCCGTCAGTGACCGCGCTACGACAGAGTTCGAAGGTCGAAGTTGGTTAGAACTTTGCGATAGTGCGATGAATTCTTGGCGAACAGCGTCTTGTAGGTGACACGTGCCGTCTCTTTGATGACTGCGAGGCGATCGCCTCACCTCGCGAGTCCCTCAACAAGGAGAGACAATGCGCCACCGCATACCCACCGGTGTCCTCGCAGCGGCCACAGCCACCGCCGCCCTGGTCGCCGTCGCGGCGCCGGCAAACGCAGCGTCGAGCACCACTTCGCACAAGGCCACGGCGGTCGCCACCGCCCACCGCCACGCCGCCTCCCCCGCGTACAGCGGCAGCGGCCTGCTGTCCTACGGCGGCGGCACGGTCGTGACGTCCCCGACGATCTACATCGTGTACTGGGGCAACCAGTGGGGCACCGGATCGACGGTGACCAGCGACCCCTCGGGCGAGGCCGCGCTCCAGCTTTCCTTCTTCCAGCACGCGTACGGCAGCGGCGACACGTACTTCACCTCGCAGACCCAGTACTGCGAGGGCGTCGCCACCGGCACCAAGCAGTGCGGAAGCTCCGGAACCCACGTCGGTCACCCCTCTTCCAATCCGGTCAAGGGCACCTGGCTTGACAGCGCTTCTGCCGCGCCGAGCAAGCCGTCCGACTCGCAGCTGGCAGCCGAGGCCAAGCGCGCCGCCTCTCACTTCGGTGTCTCCGGCGACAACATCCAGATCATCGTTGACTCGCCGCACGGCGTCGTGCCCTCGGGCTTCAAGACGCAGTACTGCGCGTGGCACGACGTGACGAGCAGCTCGAGCGGCGCCGACGTGCCGTACACGAACTTCCCGTACATCACCGACGCCGGCAGCGGCTGCGGCGCGAACTTCGTCAGCGCCAGCAACGGCGTGACGGGCTCGAAGGAGGGCATCACGATCGTCGGCGGCCACGAGTACGCCGAGACCCTCACCGACCCGCAGGCCGGCAGCGGCTGGCTCGACGCCTCCGGCTACGAGACCGGCGACAAGTGCGCCTGGATCTCCAGCGGCCAGGGCGCCTCGACGATCATCAGCATGAACGGCGCCTACTTCGCGGTCCAGTCGGAGTTCAGCAACAACTACAACAACAACGCGGGCAACTGCGTCAGCTACTACGCCAGCGCGACCAACCAGCACTGACGACCGTCTGATCCCACCCACGATCACGCCGTGGCGCCGCCGGCCCGAAGGCGGCGCCACGGCCGGAACTCAGGAGCCTTCCATCCGCGCGCGCACCCTGGCCGCCCTCGCCTCCGCGGTGTTCGCGGCCGCTCTCACCGCCGGCTGCAGCTCGGCGCATACCGCACCGTCGGCCGCCGCCTCCGCGAGCCTGCCGACCTGCCGCGCCCCCGAGCCGGCCACCCTCCCGCACGCCGCGGGCAGCCTCACCGAAGCCGACTCCGGCGCGTTCTGCCTAGCTGCCGGTCAGATCCTCGACGTGTTCCTCACCGCGCCCGCCAGCGCACCGGCCGGAACGCGGTGGGGCGACATCCGCGTGACCGACACGTCAGTGATCGGATACGGCAATAACGGAGTCCTTACCCCGCCGGTGAATGTCACGGCAGGCGTGTTCGTCGGCGCGCACCACGGCGTCACGACGTTGAGCAGCACGCTTCCCGGTGGCACTACGTGGCACGTCACCATCGTCGTGCAGTAGAAGACGCGAGTCCGCAGAGCTGCCGAGCCCTCGACGCGCGGCGCCGCCCGCCCCGAGATTCGGGCAGGCGGCGCGCGGTGGGCCGGACGAGCAGCGCGTCAGCGCGTCAGATCCATGACGGCAGCCACATGTGGTTGGACCAGTCCGTGTACGGGATCGTCTGCCCGGTGTAGATCGGATAGAAGTACGCGAACAGCGCCACGACGCCGATGACCAGCGTTCCGGACACCGCCGCGCCCCAGACGCGTCTGGTCGGCGACGCGTCCGCGCGGCCGAGGATCGCGCCGATGGCCATCGTGGCGCCGAGCACCATGAAGGGCAGGAACGCGATCGCGTAGAAGGAGAAGATCGTGCGCTGGGCGTACCACATCCACGGCCCGACGCCGGCCGCGATGCCGGCCAGGATGGCGGCCGCGCGCCAGTCCCTGCGGCCGATCCAGCGCCAGAACAGGAACAGGATCGCCGCGGTCGCGAACCACCACAGCAGCGGGTTGCCGAGCGCGAGCACCTCGGCGGAGCAGGTGCCCATCGATGGGGTGCAGCCCTGCTGGCCGGTCTTCGGCGACTCGTAGTAGAAGGCGACCGGGCGGCCCATGATGAACCAGGACCACGGGTTCGACTGGTACGGGTGCGGGGTCTGCAGGTTCGAGTTGAAGCCGTACTGCTGGTCCACGTAGTTCCACAGCGACCGGAACGGGTTGGTCCAGGTCGGCCAGAAGTTCGAGGGGTGCGTGTTGGCCCAGAACCGGTTGTAGCCGCCGCCGTTGCTCGTGTCGAAGAACCAGCCGGCGTAGGAGGCCACGAACACGAACGCGGCCGTGATCGGCAGCGCCAGGAACGCCCACAGAACTTCACGCAGCTGCGCGAGCGCCACCGACCCCAACGCCGAGATCAGCACCCAGACGATGGCACCGATCGCGAGCACGAGCCAGACCAACTTGAGCGCAGGCAGCGGAGTTTTCATCACCGCCGCGACCGCGCCCGCGAGAATCAGGACCGAGGCCCAGAGCCAAACGGCCGATGCCCGGCGCACGCCGATCGCACGACGAGCACCGATGTCCCAGCTGACGGTCAGCAGCGCGAAAACCGCGACGAAGAAGATGGCGTTCCATTTGGTCGCTGTCGCCAGCCCGAGTGAGAGACCCGCGATCCACCGCCAAGGGCGCCAACCGAGCTTCGGGCCGAACTCACTACGCGGCAGCATCACGGTAAGCCCGCGTTCCTCGCGCCAGTCGGCGAATTTCGCCCGGGTCTTGTCCCGGTCGACCAGCAGCGCCGCGAAGGCGGCGAGGATGAAGAACATCTGGATGCCGTCGAGCAGCGCGGTGCGGGCCATCACGAAGGCCAGGCCGTCGAAGGAGAACAGCAGGCCGGCGATGCAGCCCATCAGGGTCGAGCGGAACATCCGGCGCGCGGCGCGGGCGATGATGAAGATCGCCAGCGTGCCGAGCACCGCCTCCATCAGCCGCCAGCCGACCGGGTTCAGGCCCCAGATCTGCTCGCCGGCGCCGATGACCCACTTGCCGAACGGCGGGTGCGCCACGAACTCCTGGCAGCCGGAGGAGCAGCTGAAGTCCGCGATGCCGCTGTGGCCGAAGGTTCCGGGGCCGACCAGCTTGCCGTTGGCGACCGAGCCGTTGCTGGCCGGGTCCCAGCCGTGCTCCCAGCCGTAGACGTACATCGACCAGGCGTCCTTGGCGTAGTACGTCTCGTCGAAGATCACCGAGTTGGGCCACACCAGGTTCCAGAACCGCAGCACGCCGCCGACGATGGTGATCGCCAGCGGCAGGATCCAGCCGGCGCCGCGGAAGAACTCCGGGTAGAACGGCGGCACCAGCCGGTCGCGCAGCGGGGCGCGCGGCTCCGGAGTCGGCGTGCCGTTGGCGCGATACCAGACCCGCCCGCGTTCCCAGCCGCGGCGCATGCGGCGGCGCCAGGGCGCGTCGAAGGGCTCTGCCTCCGGCCACGCCTCCGCCGCGCCGCCCTCGAACTTCGCCTCGCCGTTCGCGGTCGCGGTGCCGGGCGCGTCGTGCTCGCCGCGCCGCGGCGCGCCGCCGAGCTCCTCCGCCGGGCTCGCAGGCTCCGGCCAGTCGGGCAGTTCGGCCGCGTTGTCGCTCTGCAGGTCGCTGGTCACGCGGGCCATCGTACGGATTGGCCCCCGCCCCGCGCACCAGGGGACGATGGATTCGTGAAACCTGATCGTCCGTTTTTGTACTCGGCCCCGCGTTCGCAGGACGGCGCCGGCGTGCTCGTCCTGGCCGGCACGCCGATCGGCGATCCCGCCGACGCCCCGGCCCGGCTGGCCGCGGAACTCGCCGCCGCGGACGTCATCGCAGCTGAGGACACCAGACGGCTGCGGCGGCTGACCCAGGAGCTCGGGGTCGAGCCGGCCGGGCGTGTCGTGTCGTACTTCGAGGCCAATGAGAGCGCCCGCACGCCGGAGCTGGTCGCGCGGCTGGTCGAGGGCGCCCGGGTGCTGCTGGTCACCGACGCCGGGATGCCGTCCGTCTCAGATCCCGGTTTTCGGCTGGTCACGGCGGCGGTGGCGGCCGGAGTGCGGGTCACCGCGGTGCCCGGTCCCTCGGCGGTGCTGACGGCTTTGGCGCTTTCCGGACTCCCAGTCGACCGGTTCTGCTTCGAGGGCTTTCTGCCGCGCAAGGCCGGCGAGCGGGCGCGGACCTTGGCCGCCAATGCCGACGAGCCGCGCACCATGGTGTTCTTCGAGGCTCCGCACCGGCTCGGTGAAACTCTCACTGCGATGGCTGACGCGTTCGGCGCAGACCGGCCGGCCGCGGTGTGCCGCGAGCTGACGAAGACCTACGAAGAGGTACGGCGCGGGCCACTCGGCGAGTTGGCGGCGTGGGCGGCCGAGGGGGTGCGGGGGGAGATCACGGTGGTGGTTGGAGGGGCGGAGCCAAAGCGCGCCGAGGACACGACGCCCGAGGAGTTGGCGGCGCTGGTGGCCGAGCGGGAGGCGGGGGGCGAGCACCGCAAGGCGGCGATCGCGGCCGTGGCGGCGCAGACCGGCGTGCCGAAGCGGGCGGTGTTCGACGCGGTGGTGGCCGCGAAGGAGGAAAAGGAGGGATCGGCGAGCGAGCCCCCGGAGGGATGAGCGCTCGCCACCGTCCGCTGCCGGTAAGAGCGACCGCGGAGTGGGGGCCCCACTCCGCGGTCGCTCTCAACCGTGCCGGATCGGGCGAACAGCCCCGTTAGGATTTGGGCATGGCTTCTGGCAGCGACGCCCCGGGCTCCGGGGACAAGACCTTCTACGTCACCACGCCGATTTACTACGTGAACGACGCGCCGCACATCGGGCACGCCTACACGACGACGGCCGGTGACGTCCTCACGCGTTGGCACCGCCAGCGCGGCGAGTCCGTCTGGTTCCTCACCGGCACCGACGAACACGGCCAGAAGGTCATGCGCACGGCCGAGGCCAACGGCACCACGCCGCAGGAGTGGACCGACCGGCTGGTCGAGTCCGCCTGGAAGCCCGCGCTCGTCACCATCGACGCGGCGAACGACGACTTCATCCGCACCACCGAGCGGCGGCACACCGAGCGGGTCCAGGAGTTCTGGCAGCGGCTCTATGACGCCGGTGAGGTGTACAAGGGCTCGTACGAGGGCCCGTACTGCGTGGGCTGCGAGGAGTTCAAGCTGCCGGGCGAGCTGCTCGATGGCGAGGGCGAGTACGCCGGCCAGAAGGTCTGCGCCATCCACGGCACGCCGGTCGAGTACATCGCGGAGGAGAACTACTTCTTCCGGATGTCCGCGTACACCGAGCGGCTGCTGGAGCACTACGAGGCGCACCCGGAGTTCGTCCAGCCCGCCTCGGCCCGCAACGAGGTCGTCTCGTTCGTCAAGCAGGGGCTGCAGGACCTGTCGATCTCGCGCTCCTCGTTCGACTGGGGCATCCCGATCCCGTGGGACCCGAAGCACGTGCTCTACGTCTGGATCGACGCGCTGCTCAACTACGCCACCGCGATCGGGCTCGACGCACCGTCGGCCGCGGACAAGGAGAAGTTCGAGCGCACCTGGCCGGCCGACGTGCACCTGGTCGGCAAGGACATCCTGCGCTTCCACGCGGTGATCTGGCCGGCCATGCTGCTGGCCGCGGGGCTGCCGCTGCCGAAGCAGGTGTTCGGGCACGGCTGGCTGCTGGTCGGCGGCGAGAAGATGTCGAAGTCGAAGCTGACCGGCATCGCCCC
>NZ_DASRGV010000093.1:0-34632 GCF_035650855.1 Actinocrinis sp.
CACGGCGGTGTCCCAGCCCCAGTAGATGAAGACGGCGAGCAGCAGGCCCGAGGTGAGGGCGGTGAACGAGCCGATATCGAACGGGTTGAACCAGGACGCGGAGACGTGGATCGCGCCGGCCGGCGCGCTGCCGCCGTACACCTTCGTCAGCGCGACGATCGAGAGCACGAGCAGCATCAGCAGCTCGACGCTGAGCAGGACGCGTTGCAGCCAGACCGAGACCTCGATGCCGATGTAGCAGATCAGGGTCATCAGCACGATCCAGACCAGGCCGGCCACCTCGGTCCACCCGCTGCTGGCCGCCAGGCCGTTCGCGCCGACCAGCTGGAAGCCGTAGCCGCCGGCGATCTGGGCGAGGTTCGCCATGACGATGATGTCGGCGGCGATGATGGCCCAGCCGCCGAGCCAGCCGGTGCGCGGGCCGAAGGTGCGGGCGCCCCAGGTGAAGGTGGTGCCGCAGTCCGGGTCGGCCTCGTTGAGGCCCTGGTAGCCGAACGCGATCAGGAACATGGGGACGAAGGCGAGGATCATCACGATCGGAGACTGGAGCCCGACCGCGGCGACCACGAAGCCGAGTGTGGCGGCGAGGCTGTAGGCGGGCGCGACCGAGGCCGTGCCGATCACGATGCTGGAGGCCAGCCCCAATGCGCCGGGCCGCAGGCCCTTGCCTGCGGCCTGCTCGGTTTCGACGGTGCTGTCGCGGTTTCCGGCGGTCCCCGCTGTCACCTCGGCCATGGGGCGGCTCCCTCAAGCGGCAGGACGTGGCCGCTGACAGCCACGATTCAGGTGTGAGCCTGCACAAGCAGAGAATCGCTCCAGTAACAGCCGTTCACAAGCCCGGCGCGCCGGTCCGTCGGTGGGTCAGTCGGGTGACGGGCCCTCCGCGGCTGGTGTTGTCGGTGCCGTCGGCTGCGCGACTGCCGGTCCAGACGGCTGCGGTTCTGGCTGCGGCGCCCCCTGCGGTTGCGGTTGCGGCGCCCCCTGCGGTTGCGGGGTGGCTTGCGCTGCGGCCTGGAACTGCGGGGCGTTTTGCGGCGCCCCTTGCGGCTGCGCTTGCGCACCCGGCCAGTTGTGCACGTAGCTGGAGCCGCCAGGCTGCGGAGCCTGCGCCGCCTCCTGGCGAGGTCCGCGCGGGGTTACCAGGAACGCGAGCGCGAGGTAGGCGGCAGCGCACCAGAGCGCGCCCGCGATGACGGCACCGATCATGCTGTACGTCAGGCCGACCTCGGTCGTGATCCCGAGCGACCCGAGCCCCGACGAGCCGGACATCGACAGCTCGCCGAGCAGCGTCACCACCAGGCCCGCTATCGCGCCGAGCAGCGCGGCCCGCCAGACCTGGATCGGGGCGAACGCGGCCGGGTTCACCACCCTCCGGCGGGTGCGTACCAGGAACCACGGCAGCGCGGAACCGATGAGGGCAGCGAGGATCAGCAGGTAGATCAGCCAGGGCCGGCTGTTGCCGAACAGGCCGATCTCGTCGGCGTGGGCGCCGGTCAGCCCGAGCGTCAGGCCGTCGGACAGGCTGACGCAGAAACCGCTCAGCGCGCCGCCGATCATCAGGTTCGGCAGCAGGAGCACCGCGGCGATCGCCTGCGCCGCCTTCGCACGGCCGCTCGTACCGTCGGCCGTCAGCAGTTCGTACTCGGCGTACACCAGGACCACGAGCCCGGCCAGCAGTCCGACCGCGCGCAGCTGGGTCCAGACGATCCGCGCGCTGCCGCGCCACGGTCCTATCAGCTTCCTGATCCACTCGCCGCCGGGATCGCCGACCGGACGGCGCGCGACCGTCGTCAGCCGGCCGATCAAGAAGGCGGCGAACGCGATCAGCAGCGGGCCGAGGAACACCCAGCCGGGCGAGACGCCGATCGAGGAGTGCAGGCCGTTGGCGGCGTCACTCGCCGTGCCGAGGGTCAGCGCGGCGCCCGAACCGCCACTGCCCGTGCCGCCGCCACTGCCGCCGAACGGGTCGGTACCGCCGCCGCCGAACGGATCCGTGCCGCTCGGCAGCTGCGTGAGTCCGCCGCCGGCGCTGCCGTTGAGCCTGCCGACCAGGTTGAACACGTCGGAGGCGTTGCCGACCAGGGCGAGTACGAGCAGCACCACGCCGACGCCCAGCGCGGGCAGCGCCGAGCGGGCGACCAGTTGGAGCGGCGAGGCGCTGGGGGCGGCGGCTTCGCTGCGCCGTCCGCGGCGCATCCAGAGGAAGAACAGCAGAAGCGTGATCGTCCAGGTGGTCAGGCTGATCGTCAGGCTCAGGTTGATGGTGAAGGAACCGAAGATGGATCCGCCGAGGCTCGAGTCGCTGACCGGAGTGCCGCCGACGTTCAGGTCCGTGGGTGCGCCGAGCGCTCCGGCGACGAAGATCACGGTGCTGGTGAACCAGTCGTGGAAGCCGCCGTGGCCGGAGGGGCTGCCCAGAAAGGCGAGGCCGACCACCACGCCGAAAGTCGCGAGCAGGGCGATGACCAGCGGTGCGATCGCGTCGCGGAGCACGGCGAGCAGGTCCGCGCGGCCGACCAGTGCCGGGCGAAAGAGCGGGATGGGCGCGGGAGCACCGGCGGGCGGCGCGGCGAAGACGGGAGGGGCCTGGTAGGTAGGTGGCGGCGGGTAGCCGGATCCGGAAGGCCCGAAGGCTTCAGCGCCGGGGCCCGCGGTGGGGTTGGCGGCGGGGCCCGAGGTCGGATCAGCGGCGGAAGCGTTCCCGTAGCCAGCCGGCGCCGCGTAGCTCAGGCTGGACGTGTCGGGGCCAGGGCCCGAGGTCGGATCGGCGGCGGAAGCGGTTTCGTAACCAGCCGGCGGCGGGTAGCTCAGGCCGGACGTGCCACCGGCGAGGTCGGCGGCGGCAGGTTCCGGAGCCGACGACGCAGCAGGGGCCGTCTGGGGCTGCGACTGGGCCGGTATCTGTTCCCGCGGTTCAGGTTGGCCCTGGGTGAGCGCGGCCCCGCAATGACTGCACGCCGTCGCGCCATCCGGCACTGTTTCGCCGCAATGCGGGCAAGTAGCCACGTTCCCCCACAATCGAAGAACCTTGAATCGGATTCGGCCGCTCGTTCTTACCGGCTCGGATCCGTACTGTCAAAGGTGATCCGATGGCTCAGGACGGCGCGGCGACTCAGGACGGCGCTGCGGCTCGGCTCGTCGCGCCGCGCACCTCCAAGACGTCCAGCAGCTGCGCGGTGGCCGCGGCGATCGTCTCGACCGCCTCGTCGAAGGCGGCGCGGTTGTGCGCGGCGGGGGCCCGGAATCCGGAGATCTTGCGGACGTACTGGAGCGCCGCGGCCCGCACGTCTTCCTCGCCGACGTCCGGGGTCATCGGCGGGCGAAGGGTCTTGATACTTCTGCACATACCGCCAGTGTGGAGCAGACCTCCGACAATTCCGACCCCACGGAGGAGAAGTCCGGTACTGGCGATTCATTCCCGCGACTAGCCCGACCCCGCGTGAAACCTCAGTCCGTGCGGCCCCCGGTCACCACTCCCAGTAGAAGCCGACCACGGCGTGCTCGACGCCGCCCTCCAGGAACCGGTGCGCCTCGTTCGACGAGTTGAGCGCCACCGGTTCGCGGTGCGTGATCGAGCTGTTGACCACACCGTTCCACTCCGCCCACCACAGCTTGCTCGGGATCATGTCGGGGTGGAAGTGGATCCACAGCAGGAACTTGTCCACCTTGCGGCGGAACACGCGGCGCATCTCCGTCGGCGGAGCCTCTTCATAGCGGAACGTCGTCGTGTAGTTGAGCACCGCCGTGCCGCCGCGCGCCAGCGGGCGCTCCAGCAGGATGTCGATCGAGTGGTACACGTTGCCGTCTCGCGCACGCAGTTGATACGGCAGGCCGGGGACGCCTCCGGTCTGCACGTCGAGCGTCAGCATGTTCGTGTCGACCATGTACGTGTACCGGTCCAGGCCGTCCTCGGTCGCCTCGATGATCTGGTCGGTACGGTGCTGTACCGGCAGGCCGTCCGGGCCGAGATAGTGGTACTCGCGCAGGTCCACGGTGCGGTGGCGGGCGGGCGGCGCGTCGAAGATCGGCAGGTCGGTCTCCTGCGCATCGCCGCGTACATAGCGGATGCTCGACGAGCCCGCGTGCAGAAACCGCAGCCGGTCCGCGTCGTCGGGGGCGATGTCGAAGGCGTCGGCGAACCAATTGAGCGTGGCGCTGCTCAGTACCGTGTCCGGGCTGTTGCCGGCCAGCGCGCGGGAGACCCTGCCGCGCAGCTTCACCGGGTCCTGGTCCGCGTCCTCGGCTCCGCGATCGGCCAGCGAGCGGGCGATGACCTCGGCAATCGCGTCGACCGCGCCCTTACCCGGGACGAGCAGTGAGCGCCACTGCGTGCGGTAACGGCCCGGCCTTGTGAGCAGGTCGTAGAGGTAACTGCTCGCCGCAGCGGCTGGGGTAGGGGTACGCACGGCGCCGGGCGAAGGCGTCCCGCCGTTCCCATGTGCTCCCCCGGCGCCCGGGGCCGAGCCCGGGGCGGCCTCTGCCGGACGGCGGCGGCGCTCCTCGATCGCGTCACGCGCGGCCGCGAAGGCGAGCCGTTCCGCGCTGTCCGCGCCGAGCAGTACGACGATGACGTCGAGTTTGTCCGGCGGCGGAAGCACCTTGCCGGAGAAATAGCCGCCGATCACGCCGTGGGCATAACCGGTTTTCTCCGCCAAATACCGGTAGGACAACAAGGCGTCGCTGCGGCGCCGCGCATATCTGCGGCGCAATCGGCGCAGCGAATCGCCGAGGTCCTCCAGGGTCTCCAGGTTCCGGAGCCCCAGATCCTCGGGAAAGGAGGCGCCGCCGCCCAGCCGATCCATCTGCCGCCCTGTCCGTGAACTGACGTAACGCTCCGTCAGGGTAACCGTCGCCAGCGGAAATCGCGGTCCGGGAGCGGTCTTTGACCGGACTCCGCCAAATGGGGGAACGGGACCGCTCTTTCGGCCGCCCGTGTCCGTCGCTGTCCGACCGTGTCCGACGCCGGGGCTGTTTCCGGGGTGACCCATGTCACTGTAGGACCCGCGCGAGGCATCGCAAGGCGGCCGTGACCACGGGCGCCGCCCGCGACCGAGCAGGCTCCGTATCGAGTACGCAGAGTGGCGGATGACCGAGTTCCGATTTCCCCCGGTGCTGAGCACAGCCGCCTGGGTCACCGAGATCGACGCCCCGCAGGGGGCGGCGGCCGGCGAGGGCGGCGGGCTCGGGGGATTCGCACGCGGCGGTCCGCACCTGGACTTCGGCAGGGTCGAACACGTGGAGTTCGGCGTGCTGGCCAGGGCGCTGCTGCTGCTGGACGCGGCCGTCGCGGCCGGGGTGGGCGCGACGGTGACGCTGCCCGCGCACGAAGTGGGGCAGTCGGAACAGGGCGGGCGGGACCTGCCGGAGCGGGAAGCGCGGTCGGGCGGCGCGATCTCGGACTCCTGGTCTCGCACGCGGCGCACGAGGCACCGGGCCGGCAGACGTGGCCAGGCACGGGCCTTCATGCGGCAGGCCGGTTTCCGGGAGGCGCCGCACTGGCCGGTGGACGCCGTGCGAGTGCGGGGCGCCGGGGCCGCGGGACAAGGGGAGGAAATCGATGAGCTACCGTCCGGGGACATGCCGGCCGGCCGTAGTGAGCAGGCCGTCGAGCCGGTGGGCCACCGGCGCAGGTTGCTGCCGTTACAGTGGCTTCAGCCGGTGGAGGGCGCGGGCCTACGCGGCGCCGCGCGGTACCTCGCCGTTGAGCAGGGACTCAGTGACCTCGGCCTCTCGGCCGCCGACGCACGCGCGATCAGTGAAACGGTCCTGGCCGAGCTGATCGACAACGCGGCCCGGCTGGCCGCGTCACACAGTTCCGGAACCCCGCGGGTGCTGGTCGGCGGGCAGTTGTTCGACCGCGGCCACCCGCCGGGACCGGAGGATCCGTTCGCCCGGCCGGACTTCGCGGGCAGCGCGTTCGGCGAGGCGGCGTTCGCCGCCTTCCCGGCGGATCCGGAGCTGGGGGCGAGCCGGGTGCTGCACCTGGTGGCCGGCGGCGGCGGCGCACCAGAGACGCTGTTCGAGGCGACCGTGCCGATCGGTCCGCGGTTCGCCGCGCCCACCGGGCACTGGAGCGGCCATCCGGCGCTGCACCGGCCGCACCGGCTGAGCTGGCTCGGCTGCACGCTCGATCCGCGGCAGGGGCTCACGGATGCGGATCGGTCGGCGTACACCGCGGCGATCTCTCGCACCCGCGGCGGCCTCGGCATCTCGGGTACGCGCACGTCGGGGGTTGTGGTCACGGTCTCGCTCGGCGGCGAGATCGACGCTGGGCCGGGTTCGACCGGCAACGTCCGCGAATCGGTACGCCAGGCGCTGGACTTCCTCGCGCAGGGCGCCGAGCGCGCGGCGGTGGCGGCGGTGTTCCCGGACCTCACCTGGCAGGTACTGGAGTCGTGCGTTCCAGGAGGGGAAGCGCACGGCACCGGTACTGCCGGCCCGGAAAGAACGGGTCCCGAGAAGTCGGGCCCCGAAAAAGGCGGCGGCGAGAAGGGCGGTAAGAACGGCAGGCACGCTGCCGGAGCCATGTTGGTGGTCGGCGCTCAGGGCCGCCCACTGTGGCACGGCGGCTCGGCGCCG
Organism: Actinocrinis sp.; assembly: GCF_035650855.1. Lineage (GTDB taxonomy): Bacteria > Actinomycetota > Actinomycetes > Streptomycetales > Catenulisporaceae > Actinocrinis. Next base: position 6,580 of record NZ_DASRGV010000093.1, read on the forward strand.
ACCCGCGCCGTGCTGGAGCTGTTGACCAGCGTCGGCGGCGTCTCGCTGGTGGGCGAGGCGCGCGAGCGCTGGCTCGGCGCGGGCGGGTCGGGCGACGAGTTCGAGCGCTTCCTGCGCAATCAGAAGCACTTGGTCACGGTCGAGGGCGAGAGCCTGATCCTGCTGCTCTCGCCGCTGCACGTCCTCAGCACACTGACAGACGCCTCCCAGCGCGAGCTGAGCGCGGAGGCGGCCCGCCACGGCAAGGGCGTGCGCCGCGGCATGTTCCGCACGCCTACGCTCGCCGTGACGAACCGCTGGCTGGACGTCGGCCGGCTGCTCGACGGCACGATCGGCTTCGACGTGGCCGCGTTCACCCTCGCCCGCGCGGTGCAGGCCGAACTGGCCGCGCTGCCGCCGAGCCGCGGCCCGGTCGTGGTCGCGCAGACGCATACCTGCCCGCCGCGCCTGGCGACTCGGTTGAGCGAGTGCCTGGCCCTCGGTGATCGGACCTATCCGGCCGGTTCCGAGCTCGATCGCGGCGGCTGGCCGACCGCCGGGGACGTGCCCGGCGAGGCGCGCGTGGTGCTGTGCGCGGACCTGATCCTCACCGAGAACACGGTGCGGCGCGCGGTGGCGGAGATCGTCGAGCACGCCGAGCCCGTGGTCATCGCGTGCGCGGTCGACGCGCGGGTCAAGCGCGGGCGGATCAAGGTGCTCAACCGCGAGATCCCGGTCGTCGCGCTGGCCGAGGTCGACCTCGAGGCCGGTCAGGCCGAGCAGTCGGAGCGGGTGGGCCGCATGCATCGCCTGCAGGCCCTTGTTCCGGGCGCGGGCGCACCTCCCGCCATCGTCGACATCGACCCGGTCTCGCTGCGCCCGGCTCCCGCCCGCGCACCCGAGCGGCTGCCGATGAGCGAAGAGGAGCTGCTGTACTGGTGCGCGCCGCAGCCGGAGTCGCCGGCCGGAGCGCTGCGGATCGGGCACATCGAGTATGCGCGGCGGATGCACGCGAGCGCCTCGATCGACCTGGAGCGGATGTTCCGCCGCGACGACGCCCGCACACGCATGACGGACGTCCTGGTCGACGCGATCCAGCGCGGCCTGGCCCGGGTGCATCACCGCGCCGATCCGGGGCGGCCCGAAGACGCGATCCAGATCTGGTATCCCGGCGAGAAGCGGTCGAAAGCCGGGCTGCTCGCGCACGCGGCCTGGACGCGGCTTTCGGAGAACGGGCAAAGCGTCAGCGCTCCGGTCGGCATCCAGCACCTAAGCCACGGAGCGGTCTGGCCGAACTCCTCCGGCCAGGAACAGCCGCCGCGCCCGCGCACGCTGCTGATCGTGGATTACTCGGCGCGCACCGGCCGCACGCTGCAAGCGCTGATCCGCCATGCGGTACGAGCCGGCGCCGAGCGGATCGTGGCGGTGGTGCTGCTGGATCTGCTGCCCGAGCATGACAGCGGGCTGCTGGCGTCGCTCAGCGCCGTCTCAGCGGAACCGACCGGCACCCGTGCGACGCGCGGCTCTGACATCCCGGTCGCGGTCCGGTTCATCAGCGCGACGAGCATCGGCGGCCTGGGCGCCCACGAATGCGGCCTGTGCGCCACCCGCGACAAATACGCTGATGTGGCCGAGGCGCCGCTGCGGCTGCGCCGGCACGTGGACCGGCTGGACGAACTGCTGCGCCCGCGGCGCCGCGACGAGCTGTTCGAGAGCGCCCCGGCCGACCTGTTCGGGGTTCCGCTGCTCGGCGACGACGCGATCGACTACCTGCGGTGGCGCGGGCAGCTGCGCCGGGCGCTGCACGACACCGGAGCGCGCCAGGAGGTGCTGGACCGGATCGCCGTGCTCAATCAGTCGTCGCCGGACTCGGTGTGGGGCCGCCGCGGGCTGACCAGGCTGCTGGCCGCCGAGCGCGGCTGGCTCAAGCTGCCGCCGCTGCGTTACGGCGCCGCGCGCGAGCAGTTGGCCCGCTGCTGCCTCGACGAGCTGGACAACCCGGCGCCCGAGCCGCCGTGGCTGCGCGCGCAGGCCGTGATGGTGCTGGCCGCCGCCGCGCCAGACCGCTTCGCCGCGGTGCTGCCCGATCTGATCGAGCTGGGCGCGGACGAGCCGGTCGTCGTCGATCAGGTCTGCCTGGAAGCGTACCGTCTGGCGCGCCGGCCGCGGCATGACTCGCCGGTCGATCTCGGCGCGCTGCGCAACAGCCTGATTCGCTGCCGCGAGTACCTCGAAGGTTCGCGGGTGGACCTGGACCGGCAGCTGGCCGAGGACTACGTACACGTCATCAGGCAGCTGATCCTGCTGACCGAGCTCAAGCCGCGGCCACGGCTGGACGACCCACGCGAGGCCTGGGCCCGGCTGGCCGCGGATTGGTGCGAGGCGGCGCTGCGGCACCGCTTCGAGTCGCGGCTGCTGCGGGTGCGCGACTTCGTCGAGGACCTGCAGGTGGCCGAACCGAGCCGGGAGCGGACCGCGGCGGCCGAGGCGGACCTGCGGGAGTGCACGCGGCTTGTCGAGGAGCGGGTGCTGGCGTTCCTGCCCAGGCTGCGCGAGATCCTGGCCGGGGATTACGCGGCCGAGCTGCTCGGGCGGCGGGATCAGGAGCGGTTCGTGGAGCTGTCCGGCGCGAGCGCGGCGGGTCTGCTCGGGCTTTCCGAGCGTCTCAGTAGCCTGGTCCGGGAGCCGAGGCGTCCGGACGACGGCCGGTGGCGGGCGCAGCGGCGGGATCTGCTGGACCGGATCGGCTGGTGGTACAACGCGTTGTTCGCCACGCACCGGCCGGGTACCGACTCGCCGGCGCAGCTGGTGCACCTCGTGCGGTCAGTACCGGCTCTGGTCGGCGACGTCGTGCACGCCGCCGTCGAAGAGCGCGGACTGAGCGGTACGACCAAGCTTTCCGGCGATCTGGCCGTGCCCGTGTTCTGCCCGCGCGACCTGCTCGCCGAGGTGGTCGGGCACGCGCTGGACAACGCGCGGTGCCGTTTCGCCGCCGACGAGGACGCCGATGACGACGAGCCCCTGTTCGAGGTGAGCATTCGCCGCCCCGCGCCGGACGGCGTGCAGTTGGTGATCTGCAACTCGGGGGCGCTGCCCGGTCCGGAGCCCGGGCGTGGCCTGGCGGCGCTGGCCCGCGCGCTGCGGCCGTTCGGCGGCTGGCTGACCGGCCGGGCGCTGGGCTCGGACGGCTGGACTTACGAGGCGGTCATCGCGCTGCGGCCGTGGTCAGGTGCGCCGCTCGATCGCGACAGCGGCGAGCACTCTGCCTTCGAAAGCCGCGCCGCCGAACACTCCGCTTTCGAACACCGGGCAATCGAACTGCGCAGGGAAGACGGCAGCAGCGAGCAGAACGGCGTCGAGGATCACGGCAGCGGTGACGACGGCACCGATGATCACGACGCGGTTCGGTACGGCGACCTCGAGCACAGTGCCGCTGCCCGCAGCGGCGCCGCCGAGTACAGCCGTCTGGAGCGGGGCGCGTGACCGTGGACTCCATCCAGGCTTTGCTCATCGACGAGGACGAGGACAACCTCACCGCCTTGCCCGAGCGCCTGCGCCATCCGTTCGCCCAACTCGGCTGGCACGTGATGTGGACCGCGGCGAAGGACGCCGGCCGGGTGCGGGAGCTCTTCTCAGTGCCGGGCGCGGCCTACGACCTGATCGTCGTGGACCTGCCGTCGGCTGCGCGGGACGGGGCCGGTGCGGCGGCCGCGCAGCCGGGCCTCAACCTCATCTGCGACGCCCGCGAGCGCTTCCCCGGCGCGTTCATCCTGGCGATCAGCAGCGGTCAGGCGCACCGTCCGGACCTGCTCGACGAAGCGCGCCGGTGCGGAGCGCACCGGGTGCTGCGGCGGTACGAGTTCAGCGTCGAAGCTCGGGAGAGCAGCCCCGCCGCGATCGCCACCGAGATCCACAACCACCTGCTGGACACCGGGGCGGTCGCGCCGATCGCGGTGACCTACGACGAGTTCGACCCGGATATCCAGACCTTCGTGCACGCGGTCGGCGAACCAACGCTGTGCCGTCTCTACGCGCGCATCCTGCAAGCAGCGGGCCGCACTACACGCAACATGAGTCTGGGTTACATCGCGACCGGCTACTCGGGCGCGGCGGTGTGCGCGGTGACGGCTGCGTTGGACAACAGCGGCGTGCGTACGCATCACGTGCTCAAGGTCAGCCTGGATAAGGATGCGCTGGAGCGTGAGGCTCAGCGCTCCGCGGAGGCGTGGGGCATGCTGCGCCAGTCGCTCCTGGCCAAGCAAGCGCCGCCGTACCCGGTCGGTCCGGTCAACGGCTGGTATGCGCTCGCCGCGCAGCTTGAGGGCAGTGCCCTGACGCTGCGGGACTGGCTAGCGCGCGGCGCATCTGACGCCGCAGTGGAAGACGTGTTCGCGGCCTTGTTCACCGACGGACTCGGGGGCGTGTACGCGGACACCGCGCAGGAGATCGACTCGCCGGCCGATCTCCTGCGCACCCCCTACTACCGGCAGCGCCGGGTACTGCACGCGGTCAAGCAACTGGCGCCGGTGCTCACTCACCCGGACGGCTGCCGGCTGGCCGAATCGCTGGTCGAGGACCTGACCGAGCGGGTGACCGGGTTCGTGGCGGAAGGCCGGATCGGCGAGGCGGACGCGCAGCGCACTGCCGCGCGGCGCACCTACGGCGTGTTCTCTCACGGGCACCTGCACGGCACCAACGTGCTGGTCTACGAGGGCCGCCATCCGGAGCCCGCGGTCATCGACGCGAGCCGCTTCGCGCACGCGCACTGGGCGACCGATCCGGCGCGGCTGGCGGCGGACCTGCTGATGCACAGCGTGGATCCGGCCACTGAGTCGATGTTCTTCACCGGATTCGAGCGCTGGCGCGTGGTCGCGGCGCGGCTGGGCCGCCTTGAGCCGCTGCTGGATCCGCCCGAGGAGTCGGCGCCTGCGGTACCTGATCCGGCCGACTTCATGGCGACGCAGTTCACGCACACGTCGGCTGGCGACGGCGCGCCGCGCCCCGAGGGCGTCACGCTGCCGCCCGGCCATGACGCCTCGGATCTGCCCGAGCGCAAGGCGACCGGCGACGGTACCGCGGCGGCCTTGGCTGCGCTCAATTGGCTGACCGGTAACCTTCGCGCGTTTTGCCCGGGTATGTCCGGGGAGGGCGAGTACCGCGCTCACGCATGGGAGTGGCATACGGCGCTCGCCCGGTATCTGCTGCGCTCGTCGTATAACCACGAGATCACCGTGCCTAAGCGCGCGCTGGCGATCGTCGCAGCGTACGACCAACTGCTGGCGGCGGAGGCGAGCCTGCTGGACTGAGCTACGGGGAGCGCGGCCATGCACCGCGCCACATGCCGGGTGGGGCCGCGGTGGGGACGGCCCCACCCGCTCATGCCCGTCCTCGCGGCACACCGCGCGACGGCCGCATGGCGCTGATCTGCGTACGAACGCGCGTACGCAAGCGCAGAAAAATTCTCCCGGAAAAAGTGTTGGGGTTCCGGGCGCCCGCTCCTCTCACCGGTATAGGGCAAGTTCTCGATACCAGGAGGCGGTCGCCATGTCCCTCACCTCAACCATCGCGCCTGTCGCACCGTCAGCCACGCCGTCAGCCGCTCCGCTCCACCCCGCGCACCCGGTCGGCACCCCGGCTTCGACGCAGCGTCAGTTCGCGGGCCGTCCGTACCGCATCGCGGTGCGCGTGCACTCGCTGGACCCGATCTCCGAGGCCGGGGTCCTGGTGCAGCTGCGCCAGCGCCCGGAGCTGCGGATCGCGGAGGCCGGGGAGGCGGCGGCGGTGGTGATCGCGATCGCAGACGTCGTCGACGAGCCCGCGACGCGCTGGCTGACCGCGTTGCACCGCGCCGACGGAACTCCGGTCGTCCTCGTCGTCGGGCAACTCGACCCGCGCGCGATGGCCGGAATCGTCGGCTCCGGCGTGTGCGGGGTGCTGCGGCGCACCGAGGCCAGCCCGGAGCGCGTCGTGCGGGTCGTGCGGGCGGCGGCGCAGGGCCAGGGCGACATGCCGCCGGACCTGGTCCGCCATCTGCTCGACCAGGTCAGCCTGCTGAATCGGACCACGCTCGAACCGCGCGGCCTGTCCTTCGCCGGGCTGACCGAGCGGGAGCGCGACGTGCTCAAGCTGATCGCGGACGGCCTGTCCACCCGTGAGGTCGCGATCAAGCTCGCCTACTCGGAGCGGACCATCAAGGCCGTGCTCCAGTCGCTCACCATCCGGCTGAACCTGCGCAACCGGACGCAGGCGGTGGCTTACGCGGTGCGCAATGGCTGGATCTGATCGCCGCTCGCCGGGCCTGCCACGGCCGGCGACTGCGACCTGCTCGACTACATCAAGACGCGCTTATGTGACTCAGTCGTGTTCGACCGTGTGTTCCACTAAGCGCTCGGGACTCACTACGGTGTGCGCATGCAGGATCGGGACCTCGTCGCCGCGATCGTGGCGGGCGACCCGGCAGGACTGGCTGCCGCCTACGACAGATACGCCTCGGCGCTGTACACGTACTGCCGCTCGATGCTGCGCGACGCCGAGGACGCGGCCGACGCGTTGCAGGACACGTTCGTGGTCGCGGCGCAGAAGCTCGACGGGCTGCGGGATCCGGACCGGCTGCGGCCGTGGCTTTACGCGGTGGCCCGCAACGAGTGCCTGCGGCGGCTGCGCGGCCGCCAGGGCATGGTCGAACTCGATCAGGCCGGAGAGGTGAGCGACGACGCCGTCGACGTCGATGCGGGACTGCGCGAGGCAGACGTACGTGGCCTGATCTGGGCCGCGATCCAGGGCCTCAACCCGAGCGAGCGCGAGGTCTTCGAGCTCAACGTCCGGCACGAGCTGGAGGGCGCCGATCTCGCGGCGGCGCTCGGGGTCTCGGCCAACCACGCGCACGCCCTGCTCTCGCGGGCGCGCGGACAGCTGGAGAAGTCGCTGGGCGCACTGCTGGTGGCGCGCACCGGCCGGGCCGAGTGCGCGGAACTGGCCGCGATCCTGGACGGCTGGGACGGCGAACTGACCGCGCTGCTGCGCAAGCGGATCAACCGGCATATCGAGCAGTGCGAGATCTGCGGCGAACGCAAGCGGTACGAGCTGCGACCCGAGATGCTGCTCGGCGCGATGCCGCTCCTGCTGCTGCCGCCGGGCCTGCGCGCGAACGTCATGCGCATGGTGGGCGACGCGATGCCGGGCTCCGGCAACACCGGCAACACCAGCAATTCGGGCAACTCAGGGAACTCACGGAACTCAGGAGGTTCGGGTGACTCTGGAGGTTCGGGCGGCAGCGGCTCAAGCACCGGCGGATCAGGCAACTTCGGCAACATCGCGAACGGCGCTCTCGGCGGAGCCGCGGCGGCGAACCTGGCCGAGTACTGCGCCCGCGTCGCCAAACGGGCCGAGCCGTTCAACCGGGACGGCTTCCCGGTACCGCTGGACCGGCGCCGCAAGCCGCTGGCCGCCGCACGCCGCAAGACGCTCGTCGCGGCCGCGGTCCTGCTCGTGCTGCTGCTCGGGATAGGCGGCTACACGACGCTGCGCTACCTCTCGCCGGGCAACACGGCGGCGGCCATCCCCACGCACGAGCCTTCGGTGGTCGCGGTCGTGGACACCGGCGACGGTTCCTCACTGCTCGTGGAGATATCGACGAGCGCCGCGTCTCCAAGCGCAAGCCCGAGTCAGAGCCCGTCGGCGAGCGCGTCACCGTCGGCGAGCCCCTCGGTCATCGTGGTACGCACGTCGGCGCGACCGTCACGGTCGCCGAGCCGGTCGCCCTCGCCGAGCCCTCCCCCGCCGCCACCCGGCGTGCTCGTCGCCAACCCGACCTTCGTGCTCGCACCCTTCAGCGGTAACGCCTACCAGGGCACCTTCAAACTCATCGCTCGGGGCGGGCCAGTGTCCGGCTACACGATCATCGTGCCGCCGCCTCCCCCGTCGAACACCTCGCCGAGCGCGTTCCCGACGACAGGCGGGCCGATGGTTTCCGGGCAATCGGACACCATCACCGTGTACATCGACTTCACCCAGGTGGTTTTCACCGTGGAGCCGAAGGGGACCCAGGCGCCGATCCTGGTCACGGTCTCGCCCTCGTTCCAGATCATCCCCTGAGCGGGACACGCGCGGCAGGCGCCTCGCGGCCAACCGTATCGCGGGCTTACGATGCCCGGCGTGCCTTCACTCATGGGGATGACCAAGCGCGTCCTGGTCGGCCAACCGATGCGCAGCGAGATGCTCGGCGAGGCGACGCTGCCGAAGAAGATCGCGCTGCCGGTCTTCGCCTCCGACGCCCTCTCCTCAGTCGCCTACGCCACTGAGGAAATCCTGCTCGTGCTCTCGGCCGGCGGCCTGGCCTTCTTCCACTACACCTGGTACATCGCCGGCGCCGTCGGGTTCCTGATGCTCGTGGTCGTGGCCTCGTACCGGCAGAACGTACACGCCTACCCGTCCGGCGGCGGCGACTACGAGGTGGCGACCACCAACCTCGGCCCGCGGGTCGGCCTGACCGTCGCCAGCGCGCTCATGGTGGACTACACGCTCACCGTCGCGGTGTCGGTCTCCTCGGGCGTCGCGAACCTCGCCTCGGCCATCCCCTCGCTCAACGCGCACCTGGTGCTGATCTCGGTGTGCGTCATCGCCGTAATCACCCTTATGAACCTGCGCGGCGTGCGCGAATCAGGCACCGCGTTCGCCATTCCGACCTACTGTTTCATCGCCGCCATCGGCATCATGATCCTCTGGGGCGCGCTGCGGATCTTCACCGGCCACCCGCTGGCCGCCGAGAGCGCCCACTACCAGATCAAGGCCGCGGGCAGCTACGGCGGCCTGGCGCTCGCCTTCCTCCTGCTGCGCGCCTTCGCCTCCGGTTGCACCGCGCTGACCGGTGTCGAGGCGATCAGCAACGGCGTGCCCTCGTTCAAGCCGCCGAAGAGCCGGAACGCCGCGACGACGCTGGCGCTGCTCGGCGGGATCGCCGTCAGCATGTTCGCCGGCGTCACCGCGCTGGCGCTGGCCGGACACGTGCACGCCGCCGACGCCGCCAACCTGATCGGCCTGCCGTCGGGGCAGACCCCGCGCACCGTCATCGCCCAGGTGAGCCGCTCGGTCTTCGGCGGCGCCTCGCCGATGTTCTACATCCTGCAGTTCGTCACCGCGCTGATCCTGGTGCTGGCCGCGAACACCGCGTTCAACGGCTTCCCGGTGCTGGCCTCGATCCTCTCCCGGGACGGCTACCTGCCCCGCCAGCTGCACACCCGCGGCGACCGGCTCGCCTTCTCCAACGGCATCCTGCTGCTCTCCGGCTTCGCGATCACGCTGGTGGTCGTGTTCAAGGCGTCGCCGACCCGGCTGATCCAGCTGTACATCGTCGGCGTGTTCGTGTCCTTCGTGTGCAGCCAGACCGGCATGATCCGGCACTGGAACCGCCTGCTGGCGACCGAGACCGACCGCGCGGCGCGCAACCGGATGCTGCGCTCCCGCACGATCAACGCGGTCGGCGCGGTGATCACCGCGATCGTCCTGGCGATCGTGCTGGCGACGAAGTTCATGAACGGCGCCTGGATCGTGGTGGTGGCCATGCCGCTGATCTGGCTGGTGATGCGGGGCATCCAGCGGCACTACTACTCGGTCTCGGTGGAGCTGACCCCGCCGCCGGACTACAAGGTCACCATGCCCAGCAACAACCACGCGATCGTGCTGGTCTCCAAGCTGCACCTGCCGACGCTGCGGGCCATCGGCTACGCGAGGGCGGCGCGGCCGAGCCGGCTGGAGGCGGTGACCGTCGATCTGGACAGCGCCGAGACCGAGGCGCTGCGCCGCGACTGGGAACAAAGGGACATCCCGATCCCGTTGACAGTCATCGCCTCGCCGTATCGAGAGATCACCCGGCCGATCGTCGACTACGTCAAGCGCCTGCGCACCGAGAACCCGAACGATATCGTGACCGTTTACATCCCCGAGTACGTACTCGGACACTGGTGGGAGCAGCTGCTGCACAACCAGTCCGCGCTGCGGCTGAAGGGCCGGCTGCTCTTCCAGCGCCGAGTGGTGGTGGCCAGCGTGCCCTACCAGCTGCGTTCGGCCGTCAGCAGGCAGGAAAGAGTCAAGCAGCAGATGCTGAACCAGACGCCCGCCACGAAGACCCCCTCGAAGAGCGGCTGAGCCCCGGCGCCGCCGCCACCAGAGCCACAACCGAATACCGCCCCGCCGCCAGGACCAGTTCCAGGAAGGAGCCCGCGAGGATGCGAGCGCTCGACGGCACAGACACGGACCCGGCCGCATCAACCGGCCGCCGCAGCGACGCACCGCGCCCCGAGGCCGACGCCGGCGCCGGCGGGCGTGCGCCGCGCGGCCAGGGCTCGAAGCTGCGGCGGCTGTTCTCCCGGCTGGCGGCGGATCCGGACGAGTTGCAGGCCGACGAGCTGCAGGCGGAGATCCAGGCCTCCGAGGCGATGCCGATCGGCCGGTGCCAGGACCGCGAGCAGGTGTGCCTCGTCGGCACGCTGCGCACGGTCACCTTCCGGCCGCACGCCGGCGTGCCCGCGCTGGAGGCCGAGCTGTGGGACGGCACCGGCACGGTGAACGTGATCTGGCTCGGGCGCAGGCACATCCCCGGCATCAGCCCCGGCCGCACGATCAAGCTGCGCGGCCGGATCACCACGCTGCGCGGCAACCGCGCGATCTACAACCCGATCTACGAGCTTCGCGCCTCGGCCTCCGACTGATCCGGCCGCTGATCCGGCCGTTGATCGCCGCCGCGCCGGTAGGCGGGACCGCTCAGCGGCGTTCGGCAAGAGCGGCGGGCGTTTGAATTGCGCGAGTAATCGCCGCCGCGTCGTATGAATGCCGCGAACGCGGCACACAGGGCGGCGTTCCTGGGCTTCACTGACGCTATGCCGACCCCTCGGCCGCTCGCCGCCGACTCCCCGTCCGGCGGCGCCGGCTCCACGACCGCGGCGGCGTCCGTGCGCGCCACCGCAGTCGGGCCTGCCGATTCCGCCCCCCTTGATTCCGGTGCTGCCGATTCCGGCGCCGCCGGAACGCTGCGCGGCGGCCAGGCGGTGCCGATCCTGCCGAGCGGGGACCTCGACCGGGCCGCCGCCTGCTACCGCTATCTCGGTTTCACGGTGCTCGGCCGCGCCGCCGACTACCTGCGCCTCGCCCTCGGGCCGGTCGAACTGCACCTCTACCTTGACCCGGCGCTCGACCCGCTGCGCAACGGCTCGGGCTGCTATCTGCGCGTCCCGGATCCGGCCGCGCTACGGACGGCCTGGAGCGACGACGGCGTGAACTGCCTCGATCTCCCGGGCACCGCCGCGTACGGGACGAGCCTGTTCGCGGTGATCGACTCGGACGGCAATACGCTGCGCATCGGACCGCTGCGTGAAACTGGTGTTCACTCGGCGTAGTCTCGCGGCCCTCAATCGCCGCGCGCGGCAACGATACGGTTGCCGCGCGTTAAAGGTATGGGCTGACCGCTCGCTCGATGGCCGAGCGGGCCGTTCCGGCGGATATAGTGCGATCAGGACGTCGCGGCCGGGAACCACCGTCGCGGCACTATCTCAGAACACTGGGATCGCCGCCCCGGCACGCCGGGGTCCCCCTGGAGGTCCGCCTTGGCAGTGGTGCCCGACCCGCGGTTGGCGCGGCTTCTCGCCGCGATGCGGGCGGTACGGGACGGTGACCTGGGCGCGCGCGCCTCGGTCACCGGCGACGACGAGCTGGCCGAACTCGGCGAGCTGTTCAACCAGCTGGCCGAGCACAATCAAGCGCTGGCCGACCAGATCGCCGGGCTCTCCGGCGCCGCGGCCCTGCGCCGGCTGACCGAGTCGGCCTCCGCCGCCGCGGCCACGGCGGTCGCCGCGACCGGTGCCGCCTCCGCGGCAGGATCCGCCGCCCCCGGCTCCGCATCTCCCGGCCCCGCGTCGGCCGGACCGGCCGCGCCCGCCGCGGTCGCGACCGCGCCCGGCACCGAAAGCGCGGCCGGCGACACTGCGGCCGGCGACACTGCGGCCGGCGACACGAGGACCACCGCCGCCGCGGCGAGGCAGCTCGCGCAGATCGAGCAGGCCAGGCTCGAGCTCAACGAGCACGCCCGGCAGCTGGCCGTCGCCTCGCGGGCCAAGGCCGAGTTCATGGCCAACATCTCGCACGAGCTGCGCACCCCGCTCAGCAGCCTGCTGATCCTGGCCCAGCTGCTCGCCACCAACACCGAAGGCAATCTGACCCCGCGCCAGATGGACTTCGCCCGCACCATCCACGGCGCGGCCCAGGACCTGCTCCAGCTGATCAACGACCTGTTCGACCTGGCCAACGTCGAGAGCGGCCGGATGGCCGTGCACACCGACCGCATCTCCGTCGACACCCTGGTCACCCGCGCGGAGGCGGAAGCCAGGCAGCAGGCCGCGCAGAAGGGCCTCGAACTGATCGTGCAGGTGGCCCAGGACGCGCCGGAGAGCATCGACTCCGACGAGCAGCGGCTCCAGCAGATCCTGCGCAACCTGCTGTCCAACGCGGTGAAGTTCACCGAGCGCGGCAGCATCACCCTGGAGGTCACCCGCGATGCGGTGGACCCGGCGCTGCTGCGTTTCGCGGTGCACGACACCGGGATCGGCATCGCTGCGGACCGGCACGAAGCCATCTTCGAGGCGTTCCAGCACGGCGACAGCGTGACCGGGCGGCGCTTCGGCGGCTCGGGGCTCGGCCTGTCGATCAGCCGCGAACTGACCCGGCTGCTCGGCGGCGAACTGCGGGTGAGCAGCATGCCCGGCCAAGGCAGCACCTTCACGCTCACCGTGCCGATCGAGTCGGGCACTTCGGCGCGCGAGAAGGCCCAGACGCCCGGCCGAACCCGCTCGTCCGGGCAGAGCGGTGCGGCGGGGGGCTCGGGCGCCAAGAAGGCCGCCGCCGCGCGCAACGGCGGTCCGGCCGAGAGCGGGGTCGACGGCTCCGCGGACGCGTTGAGCCCGGCCGAGCTCGCTGAGGCGGCCGCCGCCGCGTCCGACGATTCCACCGGCTTCCTCGCTCTCGGCGTCGAGACGCCTCAGCCGGCCGCAGTCGTCCTCATCGTGGAGCCGCAGGCGGCGCGTGCCATGCAACACGCGGCCCGCACCGCGATCGACGGCGTGGGCAGCATGCGCGGCCGCGTCGACCTGCTCGTCATGCCGGAAGTCACCTCGCGTGAGATCGAGCGGGCACTGACCGGCCACGAGGTCGTCAGCGTACTGGTGAACCTCAGCATGCCGCCCGCCGAGGTCCAGACCCTGCTCGCGACGGTGGCCCGCCTCGATCCGACCGTCCCGGTGCTGGCTTACGAGGCCGGCGCGGGCAGCGGGACGACGGCGCGCCTGGCCGCGCTCGGCAGCGTCCGCGGGCTTGAGGTCATCGGCTCGCGGGCTCAGGCCATCGAGCGCCTGACGCTGCACCTGCTCACCGCGCTGCCCAACCCGACGGCTGAGATGTCGCTGGCCGCCGAGCCGCCGCAGTCCGCGATCCGGTTCAACGGCGAGAAGGTGCTGGTCGTCGACGATGACGTGCGCAACGTCTTCGCGCTGGCCAGCGCGCTGGAATTGCACGGCCTCTCCGTCGTGCACGCCGACAACGGCCGTCAGGGTATCGAGACGCTGTTGCAGAACCCGGATATCAAGCTCGTCCTGATGGACGTCATGATGCCGGGCATGGACGGCTACGCGGCCACCGAGTACATCCGCAGCCTCGAGCAGTTCGCCGAACTCCCGATCATCGCGGTGACCGCCAAGGCGATGACCGGGGACCGGGAACGCAGCCTCGCCGCCGGCGCGAACGCGCACGTGCCCAAGCCGGTCGAAGTGGACGTGCTGCTCGCCCTGATCCGCTCGATGATCTCCGACTGAGCGCTCGCGAGGCCGCCCGGTCGCCAAGCGGTCGCCGTGCGATCCGCTCGTGCTCAGGTGAACCGGACGGCCAGGATGCAGGTGTCGTCGTCGGTGTCGGACTTGATGCGTTGCAGGATCCGGTCCACGTACGCCTCGAGGTCCGGTCCGACCGTCGAAGCCTCGGCAAGCAGGCGCCCCAGGTTCTCGTCGGGACTGTGCCGCCGCCGCTCGATGAGGCCGTCGGTGTAGAGCAGCAGGATGTCTTCCTCCTCCAGCGCGACGGTCACCTCCTCGTACCGGCTGTTCGGGTCCACGCCGAGCATCGTGCCCGTAGGCCGCGGGATGGTGGCCGCGCGGCCCCCGCGTACCAGCACCGGGCTCGGGTGCCCGGCGTTTGCGATACACAGCCGCCGGTCGGCCGGGTCGTAGAGGGCGGCGCAGGCGCTGGCGAGGGTGAAGTTGGGCAGCGAACAGGTCACCGCGTTGAGCCAGCCCAGCAGCTGCTGGCTGTCCGCGCCGGTGAGCGCGAGTCCGTGCAGCGCGTGGAAGAGCTGCGCCATCGCGGTCGCGGCGGCGAAACCGTGCCCCGCGATGTCGCCGACAGTCAGCAGCAGCCGGTTGTCTGGCAGCGGCAGGATGCCGTACCAGTCACCGCCGAGACCGGCACCCGGACTGGCCGGCCGGTAACGCGCGGCGATCTCCAGGCCGGCGGAACGCGGTACGCGCACGGGCTCGACCGGCATGATCACCTGCTGCAGCAGGGTGGCCAGCTGCCGCTCGGACTCGGCCCGGCTGCGCTGCGCGGCCAGCTGGATGTGCGCGATCTCCAGCGCGGTCTGCGCCCGGCGCTGCTCGGTGACGTCCTGCACGGTGCCGAAGACCGAGCTGACCGAGCCGCCCTGGCCGAGGATCGGCTCCCCGGCGATGCGCACGTGCCGGACCGCGCCGTCCGGGCGCACCACCCGGAACTCGCCCTGCGCTTGTCGGCCTCCGCGCAGCAGGGTGCGCATCAGCCGGTCGTGCTCCAGCTGGTCGTCGGGATGCACGGTGTAGGGCGGCCGGTCCCCCGGGACCGGTCCCGGCGGGGTGCGCGAGCCGAAGGCCATCAGCGCCTCGGGCGACCAGTGCACCTCCCGGGTGGCCGCGTCCCACTCCCAGGAGCCGGTCTCGGCCATCCGGCGCAGCCGCGCGGCCACGGCCTCCTCGTCGCCGCGCTGCTCACCGGCCGGGCGCAGCGTGATGTAGAGCAGCGATTCGGCCAGCCGGGTGGCGCTGATCGAGATGGTGCGGCTTCGGCCGCCGTTCTCCCCCGGTCCGAGGTAGGTGTGCGCGGGGTCGCGCAGCGGCGTCCCGGTGAGCAGCACCTCGCGCAGGGCGTCGAAGGCCCCGGAGGTGGCGATCCACGGCAGCGACTCGGTGAGCCTGCGGCCGACCGGGTCCGGGGCCGCCACGCCGCCGGTGATCAGTTCGCGGGCCGCCCGGTTGAGCGCGATGACCCTCAGTCCGCCTATCGAACCGAGCTCACTCTCGCCCGGCTCGTCCGGGGAGTCGTGCCCGTGCTCCATCGGCGTGGGCGCGACGAGCAGCGCGGGCTCCCACGTCGCGTCGATGATCTCCCGCAGCTGGTCGAGCGCGACCGCGTCCTCCAGGGCCGCGCGCCGCTCCGTGGGCTCGTTGGCGAGCCGGCGCGCCCGCACCACCGCCTGCGCGGCGGACTCGATCAGCGTGACGATCTCGCGCCGCACGTCGGTGGTGAACGCGGTGTTCGCCGGCCAGCCCACCTCGACCGCGCCGATGAGCCCGCGGCCGATGCGCAACGGGACGGCCACGTGCAGCGGATTCGGTGAGGTTCCGCCGGCGCCGGCGGGTCCGAGCACGTACGGCGCGCGGAACCCCTCCTGCTGCCCGATCGTGACGACGGTGTCGGCCCAGGTGGCCGTCTGTTCCCGGATGCAGGCGTTGAGCAGGCAGTTCATCTGCGGCGGGATGCGCCGCCACTGGCTGACCACGCGCAGCGGCAGACCCGCGGAGCCGATCAGCTCCAACGCGCCGTCCGGCTCCAGCAGCGCGATCGCCGCCTCCACGGCGCCGGACCAGGCCAGGGTGTCGCCCAGCAGCAGCCGGGCCAGCTCGTCGCCGTCCCGGCTGCGCTGAAGCCTGGCGATGCCGGGGCCGTAGACCGGGACGGCGTCCTCGATCGGCGCCCGGGTACGCGCCTGAGTCTGCTGGCCGACCAGCTCCCCGGCCACCTCGAGCAGGTCCCGCCCGGACCGCCGTTCGATCTCGAGCAGCTGGTCGAAGGCCTCTTTCGGATCGCATTCGAGCCGCGCGGCCAGCACCCCGATCGCCTGGTCGATCAGCCCGTGTTCGAGGAACCTCGCTTGCAGCGCGGCCTCGGCGTGCCGCTGCTCCTCGATGACCCGGGTGAGCACCTCGACGGGCGGGATCAGCCCGGGGCGCGGCACCTGCGGGCCCGGCTGCGGCTGGGCCGCGCGCTCGCGGTCAGGGGGCGTGCTCGCGGCGGACGCGTCACGCGGCGCGTCGCCCGATTGAGCCATCTCCCCTCCCCTTCCAGGGCTGATAGTGGGTGCCGATCCGTTGCATTATGCAGGACGAAAGCCGGCTCGGGCAGCGCGCGCGCTCCAGTCCGCCCGGAGTTTCCGGGGGCGGCGGGGTCGCGCGTCCGGAACGGTTATATCAGCGTCCGCATAACGGGCGCACGGCGGCGCCTGCGGGAGCGGCGCGGCCGCGCCCGGCCCGCGCTGCGAGCGGAGTCCGCGCGAAAGCGCGGCAGGCCGGTCGCGCCTGTCGTGTCGGCGCGAACCGGCCTTCAGCGCGGGCCCCGGCCTACTCGAAGCCGGCTCGCAGGTCTTCGAGGATCCGGGTGAGCAGGCGGGAGACCTGCATCTGGGAGACGTGCAGCTCCTCCCCGATCTGCGACTGCGTCATGCCGCGGAAGAAGCGCATCATCAGGATCCGCTTGTCCCGCTCGCCGAGCTTGGCCAGCAGCGGCTTGAGCACCTCGCGGTTGACCACCGCTTCGAAGCGCGGGTCCTCGCCGCCGACGAACTCGGCCAGGCTGGCGCCCTCGGCGGCGTCGACGCGCACCGGCCGGTCCAGCGAGGCCGTGGTGTACGCCGAGGCCGCGTCCATCGCCTCGATCACCTCTTCCGGGGTCGCCTTGACCTTCTCGGCCAACTCGGCGACGCTCGGCGAGCGCCCGAGTTCCTGAGTGAGCGCCTCGGTGGCCTTGCGCAGCGCGCTGGAGAGCTCCTGCATGCGGCGCGGCACGTGCACGTCCCAGGTGGCGTCCCGGAAGTACCGCTTGATCTCGCCCATGATCATCGGCGTGGCATAGCCGAGGAAGCCGGTGCCGTGGTCGGGGTCGAAGTTGTCCACCGCCTTGACCAGGCCGAGATAGGCGACCTGCACGAAGTCCTCGACGACCTCGCCGTGTCCGCCGTAGCGCGCGGCTATCCGGCGGGCGTAGGCCATGTGGTCTTCGATCACCTCGGCGCGCAGCCGCTCCCGCTCCGGGTCGCCCGGCGGCAGCTTGCGCATCCGGTGGAATATGCGCATCGTCTCGGCCCGCCGCTCGGCGTGCGGGGAGACGGGGGCATTGCTGGGAGCCGAGCTGTTCGCGCTCGCGTCGTCCGACGATTCGTTCGCATCGGCCGCCGTGTCCGGTGTGTCCGGCGCAGCGTCGATCGCCGCGTTGTCGTCAAGCGCGCCGCCGTTCACTGCGCCGCCGTCCGGTATGGCCGCGCCTGAGCCGGACGGCCGCGCCTTCGGCCGCCCGGAGCCGCGCGCCGCCGGGTCGGCCCCCGGCTGCTTATCCTCGACGCTCACCGTTTCCGCCCGGCTCATCAGCTGCCCCGCACCGACAGGTGCTTGACCAGGGTGAGCCGGGCGACGCTGCCCTCCGACTTCCAGGTCAGCTCGTCGACCAACGCGCTGAGCATGATCCAGCCGATGTCGTCGACGTCCGGCTCGACCGAAGACTCGGCCGGGGCGCTCACGGTCACCGCCAGCGAGCCGGGCTGCTCCTCGAAGCGGCACTCGAGCAGCTCGCCGGCCAGGCCGAAGCCCGGGACGAGCAGGAAGAGCCCGCAGGCCTCGTCCACCGCGAGCCGCAGGTCGGTCAGCTCGGCCACGGACAGTCCGAGCCTGGCCGCGATGTGCCCGGCCACCGACCGGACCAGCACCACCTGCTCCCGGTCGGCCGGGATCGACAGCACCACGGTTCGCGGCCCGGGCAGCGAGTCGGGTCCGGCCGGGTTGTCCTCGTGCATCGCTCTGCTTCCCTCCGAGTTGCCCGCAGTCGATTCGGTGTTTTGTAGATCTGGACGTTCGCGCGGATCTCGATCGCGGTCCGCGTGGGGCTCGCGCGCCGGCGGTACGGCGCGGCGGCCCTGGACTCAGCCTGCCAGGGCCTCGTCGACCGTGTCGCGGGTCTGCAGGTGATCGCCGGTGCCGGCCAGGTCGAGCACCCGCTGCACCGCCTGCTGGGGCGCGACGAGCCGGAACGCGGCGCCGCCGGAGGTGGCCCGGTTGCCGGCCTGCAGCAGCACCCGCAGGCCGCTGGAGTCCAGGAAGCTGATCTCGGTCCCGTCGAGCACCACGACGGTCTGCGGCGCCAGCAGCGGCTCGAGTTCGGTCCACAGCCGGTCTGCGGTGGCCAGGTCTAGCTCGCCGCGCACGGTCACCACGTACCGGCCCTGGCCCGAGTCCCCGACGCTGACGCCAAAGCGGTCCATTGGTGCAATCCCCTTGTATTCGTGGTCGTACGAGATGGACCCCTGGTGTCCACGATACTGCCGGCCGGCCGCCATGTCGGTTGGCCGGTCGACTGACTGGTCCGGTCGGTCGGTTACCGCTTCGGTGCGGCCGGTTACTGGCACACGTCTCACCCTTACTCAGTCGAGCGTCCGCTCCTGCTAACCGCTATCCGCGTGGGCAAACCTGATTCGAGCCCCCGAATCGCGCCGGACGACGGTTCCCGGCGCCGTGAACCGGTGACTGGTACCGAATCGTGGCATTCACTGCACGACATCGGCGGTTTGCGACCGCGCGAAACGGAGAGTTCGGCGAGGGTCCACCGCCTCGTCCGCACTCCTGGGAAGGAGCACGCCATGCCCCCGGTCCAAGCCCCCGAGCGCATCCGCCTTTCAGCGTCGGCCGTCGCGGCGCCGCCTGAGGCGAGCGCCCGCCCCGCCACCCGCGCCGCCCGCCCTCGCAAGGCCCCGGTCCCGTACCCCATGCCGGACGACGACTGGCAGGAGCGCGGCGCGTGCCGGACCGCGAATCCGTCGCTGTTCTTCGCTCCCGACCACGAGAGCAACCACCAGCGCCGGTTCCGGGAGACCGCGGCGAAGGCGATCTGCGCGCACTGTCCGGTGCGTGCCGTGTGCCGGGCGTACGCGCTGCAGACCGGGGAGCTGTACGGCATCTGGGGCGGCACGACCGAGCGTGAGCGGATGCGGGCGAACGCGAACCCGCGCCAGGCGGCCGCCACGAGCGTCCGGAAATAGGCTGCAAGAAACGAGCGGCGCCGGCGAGCCACCGCGCCGCCGACGACGTTTTACCGCGCCCGGCCCGAAGGACACGAAGGAGCCTCCACCGTGACCACATCCGATGCCGCCGGTTCGTCGAGGAGCGCCGACCCGTCGGCGCAGACCGCCCAGCCGGACGCCTCCGGAATCGGCCTCGAACACTCCATCCGGGTCTGCCTGTTCGACATGGACGGCGTGCTGACCAAGACGGCGACCGTGCACGCCTCGGCCTGGAAGCAGACCTTCGACGCGCTGCTGCGCGCGCTCAGTGCGCGCGACTCGCGTCCGTTCCAGCCGTTCGACGACGTGAAGGACTACGAGCAGTACGTAGACGGCAAACCGAGGGCTGACGGGGTGCGCTCGTTCCTCATGTCGCGCGGCATCGACCTGCCCGAGGGCAAGCCGGATGACCCGCCGACCGCTGAGACCGTCCAGGGCGTCGGCAACGCGAAGAACGAAGCGTTCAATGACCTGCTGCGCACGCAGGGTGTCGAGCGGTACGAAGGCTCGGTACGTTACGTACAGGCCGTGCGCGCAGCCGGTCTGCGTACCGGCGTGGTCACGTCGAGCGCGAACTGCGACGCGGTGTTGGAGGCCGCGAACATGGCGGACCTCTTCGACGCCACCTTCGACGGCAACGACCTGCGCGAGCACGACCTGCTCGGCAAGCCCGCCCCGGACAGCTACCTCGCGGCGGCGCGGGCGCTCGGGGTCGAGGCCGCACAGGCCGCGGTGTTCGACGACGCGCAGGCGGGGGTGCAGGCGGGCCGGGCCGGCAACTTCGGCAAGGTGATCGGCGTGGACCGGCTCGGGCAGCGCGAGGCGCTGTTCGAGCACGGCGCCGACGTCGTGGTCACCGACCTCGACCAGCTGCTGGCGGCGGCCCGGTGATCGAGCATCCCGTCTTCCAGACCGAGCCCTGGTGCCTGCGCGAGTCGAAGCTCGACCTTGACCTGCTGCCGCATTCCGAGTCGCTGTTCGCCTTGTCGAACGGGCATATCGGCTGGCGCGGGAATCTGGACGAGGGCGAGCCGCACGGGCTTCCGGGCGCGTATCTCAACGGCGTCTACGAGCTGCGCCCCCTCCCCTACGCCGAGGCGGGCTTCGGCTATCCGGACTCGGGCGAGACCCTGATCAACATCACCAACGGCAAGCTCATCCGACTGCTCGTGGACGACGAGCCGTTCGACGTGCGCTACGGAAAGCTGCACTCGCACGAGCGCACGCTCGACCTGCGCGCGGGCGTGCTGCGCCGCGATGCCGAGTGGGAGTCCCCGGCCGGGCGCACGGTGCGGATCCGCTCGACGCGGCTGGTGTCGCTCACGCAGCGTTCGATCGCAGCGGTCTGCTTCGAGGTCGAGGCGGTGGACGGGCCGGCCCGGGTGGTGGTGCAGTCGGAGCTGATCGCCAACGAGGAACTGCCGCCGGCCGCCGCCGACCCGCGCGCCGCCGCGGCGCTCTCCTCGCCGCTGCAGGCCGATCTGCACGAGGAGTTCGGCGACGAGCAGATCACCATGGTGCACACGGTGCGTCGCAGCAAGCTGCGGGTCGGGGCGGCGATGGGCCACATCGTCGAGGGGCCGGAGAGCACCCGAAGCCGGGCGGTCAGCGAGGCGGACCTCGGCCGGTACACGGTCGGCGCGCTGCTGCAGCCGGGCGAGACGCTCAAGCTGATCAAGTTCGTCGCCTACGGCTGGTCGGCCACCCGGTCGCTGCCCGCCGTGCGCGATCAGGTCGACGCGGCACTGAGCGCGGTGCGGCAGACCGGCTGGGACGGGCTGCTCACGGAGCAGCGCGCGTGCCTCGACACGTTCTGGTCCTGCGCGGACGTGGACATCGAGGGCGATCCGGAGATCCAGCAGGCGGTCCGGTTCGCGCTGTTCCACCTCTACCAGGCGGGCGTGCGGGCGGAGCAGCGGGCGATCCCGGCCAAGGGGCTGACCGGCAGCGGATATGACGGGCACGCCTTCTGGGACACCGAGACGTTCGTGCTCCAGGTGCTCACGTATACGGCCCCTTATGCGGTCGCGCACGCGCTGCGCTGGCGGCAGAGCACGCTGCCGGTGGCGCGGGAGCGGGCGACGCAGCTCGGCTTGAGCGGCGCGGCCTTCCCGTGGCGCACCATCTCAGGGCAGGAATGCTCCGGCTACTGGCCGGCCGGCACCGCGGCCTTCCACATCAACGCGGACATCGCCGACGCCGTGCTGCGCTACCAGCTGGCCACGCACGACCATGGTTTCGAGCGCGAGACCGGGTTGGAGCTGCTGGTGGAGACGGCGCGGCTGTGGTGCTCGCTCGGGCACTTCGACGGCGCCGGACAGTTCCGCATCGAAGGCGTCACCGGTCCCGACGAGTACAGCGCGCTGGCCGACAACAACGTGTACACCAACCTCATGGCGCAGCAGAATCTCAATGCCGCCGCGGACGCCGTACAGTGCGATCCCGATTGGGCGCACCAGTTCGACGTGACCCCGGACGAGGTGGACCACTGGCGCGCCGCGGCCAAAGGCATGTTCGTGCCCTATGACGAGACGCGCGGGGTGCATCCGCAGGCTGAAGGCTTTACCGAGCACGAGTTCTGGGACTTCGAGAGCACGAAGCCGGACCAGTACCCGCTGCTGCTGCACTTCCCCTACTTCCAGCTCTACCGCAAGCAGGTGATCAAGCAGGCGGATCTGGTGCTGGCGCTGCACCTGCGCGGCGACGCCTTCGACCACCGGGACAAGGCCCGGGACTTCGAGTACTGCGAACCGCTGACCGTGCGCGACTCGTCCCTGTCCGCGTGCAGCCAGGCGGTGGTCGCGGCCGAGGTCGGACATCTGCGGCTGGCCTACGACTACCTCGGCGAGGCCGCGCTGATGGACATCGCCAACCTGGAGAAGAACACCGCGGACGGCCTGCACCTGGCCGCGCTCGCGGGCAGCTGGATCGCGCTGGTGGCCGGATTCGGCGGGATGCGGCACCGCGAGGACGGCCTGTTCTTCGCGCCGCGCCTGCCTGCGGGCTGGGACCGGATGACCTTCCGGCTGCTGCTGGACGGCAGGGTGCTGACGGTGGAGGTCCGTAAGGATCAGGCCACGTACACGCTCGCCGCGCGGCCGGCCTTCGGCGCGGACCCGGAGGCCGCGGCGGACTCGGTGCCCGAACTCTCGCCGCGACCCGAGCAGGCGACGGCCGACGCAGCGGACGGGGCGGACGGGCAGTCGCAGGCTTCGGATGCGCAGACCGACGCCGTCCGCCTGGAACTGCGCCACCACGGCACCAAGCTCACCGTCCGGGCCGGGGGCTCGGTCAGCGCACCGATTCCGGAGCCGGTGGCCCATCCCGCGCCCAAGCAGCCGCCGGGCCGGGAGCCGCGCCGCCGCTGAGCCGGCGGCGGCAAGAGCTGTCGAGACGAAAACGAGGCGACCGCGACACGAAGCGGCCGAGCCGATCGGGCTAGTCGGCTCGGCCGCTTCGGTTTCATAGACGCCTGGAGAGGTTTGTGGCCTCGGCGAGGTTGGTCACCGTCGTGTCAGCGGTCGTCAGTGTCGGGCGCCGTCAGTGTCGGGCGCCGTCAGTGTCAGTGGTCGTCGAAGTCGGAGGCGTCGAGCCGCATACCGGAATCGACGCCCTCGTCCGCCTCCGCGGCGCACACGGCGCGTCCGGCCGAGGAGAGCCAGATGCGGTTGGCGAGCGCCACCGTCTCGCGTTCCTCGGCGGCGACGGCGAGCAGTTCCTGCTCCTCCGCCACCACGTCGAGCAGCACCCGCGCCGCCTCGCCGCTGCGCCGCTCCTGGTCCTTGGCGCGCTCCAACTGCTGTTGCGCCCGCGCCAGGCCCTCGAGATCGCCGATGCGCTGTTCCTCGCGCACCAGGATCTGCGCCGCCTGGGTGGCCGCGTGGGCGGAGGCGACTCCGAGCTCTGTCACGTGCTGGACCCGGGCGAGTTCCTCGCTCCAGACTCGGCAGACCTCTTGCTCGGCCTCTGCGACAGCCTGGTCCCGCGCCGCCCGGCCGAGTGCGCGAAGGTACTCGTCCACGGCAGCCGCCGTACGGCCCCTGCTGTTGCGCCCGATCTCACTCACCCGCTCGCCCCTTGCTCCCGCGACCGCTCGGATCGCCGTCGGCTGACCAGGACTTCCGGATGCCCAGCGCGTCATATTCGAAACGGCACGGCGACCAGGATCGTTCACCCGACCGGGATCGAGCGCGGTTGATGAAAGGAGCTGAGGTTCAGCTTCGCAGGGGCCGGCGGCCGGTGCGTACCGCGCGATCACTCGCCGTTGCCGGAACGCTTTCCACGGCGGCGGATCACCGCGACCAGGCCGATGATCGCCGACCCGACGGCCGTTTCGCGCGGGTGCTTCTTGACGACGTCGACGGCGCGGCTCCCCTTCTCGCGCACGGGAGGCGGAGTCGAATGCCGGACTCGCTCGGCCAGTTCGCCGGCTTGCCTGGTGATGCGCTGCTTGGCCTGCGCGGCGCGGGTCTGGGCGTCGACGGCCGTGCCCTCGGCGGCTTCGCCCGCGAGGATGACCCGTTGTCCGGCGGCCTCACCGACGTGGGCGACTCGCTCTGCCGCCGCTCCGCCGACTTGAGCGATGCGCGCGGCAGCGACCTCACCGGCGTGCGCCACCTTGTCGCCTGCGGCCTCGCTCACCTGAGCGACGCGTTGGCCGAGCCGTTCGCCGACCGCGGCGATCGACCCCTTGGGCAGGCCGCCGCGCTGGGCCTCGGCTTCTGCTTCAGCTTCCGTCTCCGTCTCGCCTGCGGGTCCCGCATCGGGCTCGGCTGCTGCCTTCGCCTCGGCTTCCGCCACGGGTTCGGCTTCAGCCACGGGTTCCGTTTCGGCCACCGGCTCCGCCGCGGGCACCGGCTCGGCCGCGGGAACTACCTCGGTCTCGCCGCCGGACGCGCCGGTCTCGCGCTGTTCCGCGTTCTCCCCAGCTGCCGCCGCTGCGTGCTCAGCCGCCGTCTGCTCAGGCGGACGCGACAGTTCCTCACTCATCTCGACTGTTCCTCCCTCATCTCGGCCCTCGTCCTTCGGGCAGGGCGAACCAGACCCCCTTCAACCTGCCCTAGTCCAATAACCGCGCCCGCGCAAGTCATGCGCGCGAGGGCTCATGGCCTGGCGGTACGCGGGTACACGACGTCGAATCTGACGGCCAGTCCGATGCGGCCCGGCACCCCGGGATGGCGATCGCGGCCGGGAGGGAGATACCGACCGATGAGACGCACCAGCTTCGTCGGCGCACTGATCGTGATCACGCTCGGCGGCGTGTTCGCCTTCGCTATCCAGTCCAGCCCCAGGTGGCTCGACCTGCACGCGGCGGGACTGATCATGATGGTGGCCGGCATCGCCGATCTGGTCATCCGCTTCGCCCTCGGCGACAGCCCGCTGCTCGGCCATGAGGCGGCGGACGTCGCGGCAGTCGTGGAGCCGCTCGGCGAGCCGATCCTGGACGTGTTCGGCAACCCGATCACCACCGCGCCGCCGCCTGCCGTGCTGCAGGCGCCGCCGCTGCTGGAGGTGCCTGTCCCCTACAGCCAGCCCTCCGACGACCCGTCGGGCGGCGACGGGACCGGCAGCAGCACCGGCCTGGGCAACCCGGTCGCCACGACCAGCGCGCGGCCGGCGGCTCCGGAAGACACGCAGGACATACCGCTGGTGGAAGGCGCCGGGGTCGAGGTGATCCGTCCGCTGAACCCGATGGAGCGCTACGCGACGCACGACCGCGCGGTCCACGACCAGGTCGTCCGGCAGGTCGGCGACTACGAGGCGCCCCCCTCGCTGGCCCCTGTCTCGCCGCTGACCGGACGGCCGGTGCGCGTCCGTCGGCGGCTCAGGCGCCGCTGACCGGCTAGCACCGAGCGGGTCGAGAGCGAACGAATGACCGAGGGTGCCGCCCGATTCGGGCGGCACCCTCGGTCTTTGCTGTTCTGCCGGCTGGGAGAGGGCAAAGGTATGGGGCCCGCCGGGGGAGGGGGGAGGGCACCCGGCAGGCCCTACGCACCGGTTAACCGCGAACCGCGGGACTAAACGGGGCCAATCCAAGTTGCTCGGGAATCTTTCGCCGGCCTCGGCGCGGCGATCAGTCCTTTGGCAGCGCGGGGCCGCCGCGCAGGATCGCCTCCGCGACATCGCCTTCGCGCTCGACCCGCGCGAGCACGTCGGCGGCCTCGAAGACCAGCGAGCCCGGATCGGCCTTCTCGACCTCCTGCCAGCGCAGCGGCACCGCGACCGTGGGCCTCGGCTTTGCGCGCAGCGAGTAGGGCGCGACGGTCGTCTTCGGGCCGCTGTTCTGGCTCCAGTCGATGAACACCTTGCCCGGCCGCTGAGCCCTCGCCATCTGCGTCACCGCGAGATCAGGGTGCTGCTTCTCAAGGGCGGAGGCGATGCGGTGTGCGTAGCCGGCGGCTTGTTCGGGCGGAGTCTCGCGGATCGGCGCGTAAAGGTGCATGCCCTTGCCACCGGACACGCCCGGGTACGTCGTGATCCCGTCCGCGTCGAGCGCTTCACGCAGCAGCAGCGCGACTTGGACGCACTCGGCCAGCCCGGCCGGAGCGCCCGGATCGAGGTCGAAGATGAGCCGGTCCACGCCACGGATGCCGCCACGCGGGCCGACGCGCCACGGCGGCACGTGCAGTTCGATCCCGGCGAGGTTCGCGGCCCAGGCCAGCGCCGCCGTGCTCTCGATCATGAGGTAGCGCACCGTGTCGCGCCCCTTTGTACTGTGCGGCGCGGCGAGCGTGACCGTGCGCAGCCACGAGGGCGTGTTCGGCGGGGCGTTCTTGTTGAAGAAGCCGGACTCGCCGGTGCCGTCCGGGAAGCGGTTGAGCGTCACCGGGCGACCGGCCAGGTGCGGCAGCAGGACAGGCGCGATCCGGCGGTAGTAGTCGACCATGTCGCCCTTGGTGAATCCCGCCTCGGGAAACAGGACCTTGTCCTGGTTGGAGAGGCGCACCCGGTGCTCGTCGATGCTGACGAGGGTGGCCGAGCCGCGGGTGGTCACGGCCGTTTCCAGCCGTCCGCCCAGGGCGCCGCGTCGCCAGGCTCGGGCTCAGGCTCGGACTGTGATCCGGCGTCGTCAGCCGGCATGGGCGGGGTGTCCTGCGCGATCGCCGGACCGGGCGTCGGTCCCGGCAGCGGCGGCTCGGGATCCGGTCCCGGCGGCCGCGGCGGCACCGGGTCGGGCTCCGGCAGCGGAGGCGCCGGATCGGGACCTCCCGGCCTGGGCGGCACTGGATCGGGTCCGGGCGGGCCCGGCGGCGGCGCGGGCACCGGGTCTGGCTGGATCGGATCCGGCCTCGCCGGGTCGGGCTGCATCGGGCCAGGATGCATCGGGTCGGGCGGATCGGGAGTCGGGGTGAGCGGATCGGTCGGCTCGGGCCCCGGAAGGCGTACTTCGGGCTCACCGTCCGTGATCACGTCGGTGAAGATCGCTTCTGTCATGCCTCGACGGCTACCCTGGCGTCGCCGAGACATGCGTCGTCGAAGGCGGGCCGCGGCCGTTTGGTGAACCGATTGCCGGTGGCGGTGGCACTCGGCCGGCTCTGTGTCGAACCGGCTCGCAAGGACGAGTGCTTCGCAGAGGGTGAATCCGTGTCCTGCAGAATCAGCGTCGCGCCGGGGGAAGAGGGCGCTTAACGCTTCGCG
The DNA here is from genome assembly GCF_035650855.1 of Actinocrinis sp. GTDB lineage: Bacteria > Actinomycetota > Actinomycetes > Streptomycetales > Catenulisporaceae > Actinocrinis. The sequence goes on from NZ_DASRGV010000093.1 coordinate 33,584, forward strand.
GGGTTCCGGGCGACCAGCAGTCCGCTGCGGAAGGCCGTGTCCACGGCCTGCGCGCGCGAGCTGACGCCGAGTTTGACGTAGATGCGCCGCAGATGCGACTTGATCGTGTGCTGCGATACCCAGAGCTTGCGGCCGACTTGGACGTCGGTCATGCCTACTGCGACGCCTTCGAGGACCTGGACCTCGCGGTAGGAGACGTCCGGGTTCCAGGCGATCTTGCGGCGCGGGCCGAAGTCGCCGCGGCAGTGCGCGATAGCCACCGCGTGAGCGGAGTTCATGGCGCCCAGGGCGTCCAGGATGTGCGCCATGTGGCTCTTCACCGTGTGCCGGGCTATGCCCAGCTGGGCGGCCACTTCCTCGTTCGTCTTGCCGTCCGCGATCAGTGCCAGCACCTCGATCTCGCGGGCGGTCAGCGGCCGACGCAGCCGGCGGGGGCGGGCGTCGCGCTGCCGCGCTTCCTGTGCGGCGGGGCGCGCGACGGTAAGGCGCGCGGGCCGAAGTGGCGGGGCGGTCGCCTCCGTAAGTGTCACCTGGCACCTCCATGAATCTGCGAGCCGGCCGGTCGCACCGCGCAGCGGTTGGTCCGGAATCCGGCTTCGGGTCGAAAGCAGCGCCGCTGTACCCCGAGAAGCGCGAAGCATGCACCCGTTTCCGAAGCGATTCGGTTCAGTGTCGCGACGCTGCTCAGACCGGCATGTTCGTCAGCTTGTGGCATTCGCTGTCACGGCTCGCGGTTACGACTTGCGGCCGCGCGAGGAGGACAGCGCACGCTCCAACTGCGCCTTGTCCATCGTGGAGCGGCCCTTGATGTCGCGGCGCTGGGCCTCGGCGTAGAGCTCGCGGTAGGTCTGACCGGAGCCGCTTGAGCTGCGGGAATTACTTGAGCTGCGAGAACTGCTGCCGGAGCTGCGGGAGCCGCCGGAACGCTGGCCGCCGCGGCTTGACGGGGACGGTCCGCGGTTCGAACTGGGGCTTGAGGACTTGGCCTCGCCGCTGCGCGCCCGCTCCTTGTTCACCGTCCGCGCGGCGATCTCCTCCGCGCGCTTCGT
>NZ_DASRGV010000094.1:0-7605 GCF_035650855.1 Actinocrinis sp.
GGGTACTGGTTGCCCTTGCCGAGCTGGCCGCTCACCAGGGTCGCCACGCCGCTGGTCAGCGTGTTGAGCTGCGGGCTCTGGCGGGAGACGATGAAATGCGACAGCTCGTTCCAGGAGCCTTGGAACGAGAGCACCGTCAGCGTGATCAGCGCCGGGCGGGCCATCGGCAGCACCACCGACCAGAAGGTGCGCAGCACCCCGGCGCCGTCGATCCTGGCCGCCTCCTCGACGCTGCCCGGGATGGACTCGAAGAACTGCTTCATGATGAACACCCCGGCCGCGTCGGCGATCAGCGGGATGATCATGCCGCTGTAGGTGTTGTATATCCCGAACTCGTTGAGCACCAGGAACTTCGGGATCATCAGCACCACGCTGGGCACGGCCATCACCGCGATCACCGCGGAGAAGACCGCGCCGCGGCCGCGGAATCGCAGCCGGGCCAGCGCGTATCCGGCCATCGAGTCGAACAGGATCCGCCCGGCGGTGACCGAGACCGCGACGAACGCGGAGTTCGCGAACCACAGCGGGAAGTCCTGCTGGCCGAGCTGGTGGAACGCGGCGAGCGTCCAGTGCTGCGGGAGCGGGTTGAGCGGATGGTTGGTCGCGTCGGCGTCCGTCTTGAACGAGGAGCCGAGCTCGATCAGGAACGGGAAGATGTAGATCAGCGCGAACAGCAGCAGCGCGGCGTAGCTCGCCGCCCTGGCGCGCGGGCTGAGCTGGCCGGGCCGATACGGCTTCCGGGCCCGTGCGGTGCGCTCGGTCAGGGTCATCCGGCATCCGCCTTCCGCTCGCGCAGGACGAACCGCTGCAGCGCGGTGAGCGCCACGATGATCGCGAACAGGATGAACGCGATCGCGGCGCCCTGTCCCCACTGCTGGTCGTTGAACGAGGTCGTGTACGACAGGTACGCCGGGGTCAGCGTCGTCTTGGCCGGATTGCCCTGGCTGATGATGTAGACCTGGTCGAAGACCTGCCAGGTGCCGATCAGCCCGAGGGTCAGCACCAGGAACAGGGTCGGGCGCAGCATCGGCAGCACCACCAGCCGCGTGCGCTGCCAGGCCGAGGCGCCGTCGATCAGCGCGGCCTCCTCGACCTCGGCGGGGATGTTCTGCAGCGCGGCCAGGAACATCAGCATGAACGTGCCCGAGGTGGTCCACACCGCCAGGACGATCAGCGCGGTCATCGCGACGCTCGGCCCCGCCAGCCAGTCCCACCAGGACTGGCCGAGCAGCCCGTGGTTCGCCAGCGCCGCGGGGGCCGAGTGCACGCCGAGCTTGTCGAGCAGGATGTGGATCAGCCCGTCCGGGTCGGCGAACCAGTTCGGACCGGTCCCGCCGGCCGAGCTGATCAGGGCATTGACGACTCCGCCGCCGCTGAACATGAACAGGAACACGATGGAGATGGCGACCGAGCTGGTCACCGACGGGAAGTAGTAGGCCGTGCGGAAGAATCCGCGCCCGGCCAGCCGGCGCCGGTTGAGCACGATCGCGAGGAACAGCGCGAGCGCTGTCTGCAGCGGCACGACCAGCAGCACGTAGTAGAAGTTGTTGCGCAGGCTGGTCATCAGGTCTTGCCGGGCGAGGCCGTCCCGGGTGAGCAGCGACGAGAAGTTTTTGGCGCCGACGAAGTGCGCGCCGCCGCTGAACGGGTTGCCCTGCCCGGTCCAGTCGCTGACGCTCACCCAGGCGGCCATCAGGATCGGCAGCACCAGGAACAGCGCCAGCAGCACGAGCACCGGCGCGGTGAACAGCCAGCCGGCGGCGGCCTCATGGCCGCGGATGCCGCCGCGGGGCCGCCGCGGGGCGGGCCGTTTCGCCGCGCGCGCCGCGGCGGGGGTCCCGGTTGCCGTCGTCATCGCCGCGCTACTGGTTCTGCTGGATGACGGCCTGGAAGTTCTTCTGCTCCGCGGACAGCAGCGCGGCGGGGTCCGCGGTGGCCAGCTGCGCGAGCTTTGAGTCGTAGTCGGAGATGGTCTGCGTCCCGCCGGCCAGCGCGAGGTCGGGCTGGGCGTAGGCGGCGCCGGCCAGGAACGCGGCGTCGGCCGGGAAGGCGGCGGTCCACTGGTCCTTGACCGATTCGCGCGACGGCATCACGCCGAAGGCCTTGGCGAACGCCATCTGCTGGGTGCCCGACGCGAGGAAGTCGACCAGCTTGACCGCGGCGTCCTTGTGGCTGCTCTTGGCCGGGATGCCCCAGCAGTTGGTGAACGAGAGCGTGGCCTTCGTGCCGCTCGGCCCGGCCGGCAGCGGGTAGACCTGGTACTTCACGTTCGGGTAGTCGCTCTTCATCGCGCCGTCGATCCAGTTGCCCACGATGGTCATCGCGGCGGCGTTCTTGCCGAAGGCCTCGCCGTTCCAGCCGGCGTTGAGCGCGGACGGGAACTTCAGCACGCCATCGGAGAGCAGCTTCTTGACATAGTTGAGCGCCGCCACGTTCTGCGGGCTGTCGAAGGAGGCCGTCTTCTTGTCGGCGCTCAGCAGCGAGCCGCCGTTCTGGTAGATGAACTCGTCGATGCCGGCGTGGTCGGAGGCGATGGTCAGCCCGACGCGGCCGCCGGTGGTCAGCTTCTTGGCCACGGCCTCGAGCTGGTCCCAGTTGGTGGGCACGTCGGCGGGGGTCAGTCCGGCGGCGCTCCAGTCGGCGGTGTTGATCGCCAGGCCGAGCGTGGACCAGTCCTTGGGCACGCAGTAGAACTTGCCGTCGTAGGAGAACGACTGCTTGAGCGTGGGGTAGAAGTCGCCGGGGTCGCTGGCCTTGTCCGCGTACGCGTAGAGGGCGCCGGTCTTCGCGTAGTTCTGGAAGCTGCTGGTGTCCAGGTAGAACACGTCCGCCGGCTGGCCGGCCGCGAAGCCCTGGCTCACCTGCTGCTGCAGGTTCTGCGCGGCGACGACGTTGACCTTGATGCCGCTCTGCTTGGCGAAGGCGGCGGCCGCGGCCTGCACGGCGCTGGTCTCCGCCGCGCCGCTGGAGCCGATCAGGACGTTGAGCGGGCCGGAGTCCGAGCCGCCGGACCCGCTGGTCGAGGAGGAGCCGCCGAACCCGCCGCCGCTGCTGCACGCGGCCGTGAGCGCGAGTATCGCGGCGCCGAGTCCCGCGGCGGCGCCGCGGCCGAGAGTGCTCTTCATTGATCTTCCTCGGTTCTTGGAAAGGTGCGAACATACGCGGAATCGAGCGCTGACGCGCCGTCGGCGCGCCGAAGGCAGGGCGCGGGCCTCAGGAGGAGGCGCGCACCACGAGCGAGGGGGGAAGCAGGATCGGAGCCGGACCGGGCGGCGGGATCCCGGCGTCCTTCGCGGCGAGCACCCGCTCGAGCTGGTCGAGGCAGGCGCGGGCGACCTCGTCCATGGGCTGGGCCACGCTGCTCAGGCCGATCACGGCCGCGGTCGGCGAGTCGTCGAACCCGATGACGGCCAGGTCGCGGCCCGGGGTCAGGCCGCGCGCCGTGATCTCGGTCCACACGCCGAGCGCCAGCGAGTCGCTGACGCAGACGATCGCGGTGGGCGGCTGCGCGCCGTCCATCAGCTCGGCCCCGGCGGCGCGGCCGGCGGGCAGGTCGTCCAGCACGTTCCGGGTCAGGCCGCTGACGTCGAGGCCGGCTTCCCGGCAGGCGCGCAGCCAGCCGGAGCGCCGGTCGTCGCCGACCCCGGAGCCCTCGGGCCAGCCGAGGAAGGCGATGCGGCGGTGCCCGTTGCGGATCAGGTGGCGGGTCGCGTCGTAGGTGCCGGCCGCGCCGTCGACGTCCACCCAGCAGTGCGTGGCGGCGTTCTCGCCGCCGTCCGCTCCCCAGGGCCGGCCGAAGGTCACGAAGGCGGCGCCGTGCTCGGCGAGCCAGGCGATGCGCGCGTCGCCGAGGTGTGTGGCGGTGAGTACGAACGCGTCCAGGTCGTGATCGCTGAGCAGCTCGTCGTACTCGGCGATCTCCTGCTGGTCCTCGTTCGCGGCGAACAGCAGGACGCGGTAGTCGCGCTCCTGCGCCCGGGTCGTCAGGGCGTGGATGAAGACGTCGAGCACCGCTCCGCTGATCCCGTCGACGGGGGCGTGCATGCGTGCTGCGATCAGGTGCGAGCGGCGGGTGCGCAGCGTGCGCGCGGCCCGGTGCGGCCGGTATCCGAGCTCGTCGATCACCGCGCGCACCCGGTCCAGCGTCTCGGGCCGCACCAGGTGCGGAGCGTTGAGCACGTTGGACACGGTCTGCCTGGAGACGGACGCGATCTGCGCCACCGTCTCCAGAGTCGGGCGAGCCTGAGCGTCGCTGCTCACGGTTTCTTCCTCGACAGGATTCGGGATCTGTGGGCTACACTCCAGATTTGATCGATCAAATTCGCTGGCGAGTGGATGCCGCCGCCGATTTGATCGTTCAAACTCCCGCCATGGTGGGCGCGAGACCGCGGATTGTCAAGGAGGACCGATGACGCCATCCCGCCAGCCGTGGCTGCACGATCTGGTCACCACGCTCCAGGCGCCGACGGTGGCGCTGTGCTCCCCCGACGGCCAAGTCAGGTCGAACGGCGCACAGGGCGTCTTCCACGCGGACGTCAGAGTGCTGTCGCAGGCGGTGCTGATCGTCGACGGCGCGCAGCCTCAGCCGGTGGCCGGTGGAAACGACGAGGCGTCCACCGCGCGGTTCACCGGCCTGATCCGCACGCTCGGTGATCCCGGCGCCGATCCCACCGTCCGCGTGGAGCGGGTGCGGCGGGTCGCGGCCGGGTCGGTGGCCGAGGAGATCAGCCTGCTGTCATACGCGAGCCGCGCCGTGCGCACCATGGCCGAACTGCACCTCGCCGCCGACCTGGCCGAGATCGAGGCGGTCAAGTCCGGCCGCGCCGACGACGCTCCCCGCTCCGGCGTCGCGATCACCGTCGAGCAGCAGAGCCCCGACAGCGTCCTGTTGAGCTGGCGCGGCGAGGGTGCGACCGTACGACTTCACGCGCAGGCGCCGGCGGTAACGGCCACGCCCGACCCCGACAGCGGCGTGACGCTGCGCTGGCCGGTGGACCTGCCCGCGGCCGGGACGAGCACACTGCGCTGGGAACTGACCGCGGAGGTCACCGGATCGCCGGTCACGGGCGCACCCTCCGCCGCCACGGCCTGGCGGGACGTGCGCGTGACCGCCGGCGACCATCGGCTCACGGCGTTGGCCGCGCAGTCGCTCGCCGATCTTCGAGCCCTGCTGATGACTCCGGCGCACGCCCCCGACGACGTCTTCGCCGCGGCCGGGGCGCCGTGGTTCTTCACCCTCTTCGGCCGCGACAGCATTTGGGCCGCGCGGCTGATGCTGCCGTTCGGCTGGGAGCTGGCCGCCGGTACGCTGCGCGCCCTGGCCTCGCGCCAGGGCACCCGGATGTGCGCGCAGACCATGGAGGAGCCCGGGAAGATCCCGCACGAGCTGCGCCGGGCCGAATCAGTACACGGCGAAACGGATTCCGCCGGGGATCGCGCGATGGTGCTGCCCCCGCTCTACTACGGCACGGTGGACGCGACCCCGCTGTGGGTGTGCCTGCTGCACGACGCGTGGCGGGCCGGGATGCCGGAGGAGCAGGTACGCGCGCTGCTGCCGAACCTGCGCGCCGCGCTGGACTGGATCGTCGAGCACGGAGACGCCGACGGCGACGGGTTCCTCGAGTACCTGGACGCCGGCGGGCGCGGCCTGGCGAATCAGGGCTGGAAGGATTCCGGCGACTCGATCCGCTACGCCGACGGCCGCCAGGCGCAGGGCCCGGTCGCGCTCTGCGAGGTCCAGGGCTACGCCTACGAGGCCGCGGTGCACGGCGCCGACCTGCTCGACGCGTTCGGCCCCGGCGGCGCCGCGCGACTGCGCGCGTGGGCGGCGGACCTGGCGGTGCGGTTCCGGGAGAGCTTCTGGGCCAGCGACGCCGCGGGCCCCTTCCCGGTGCTCGCCCTGGACGGGGAGAAGAAGCCGGTCGACTCGCTCACCAGCAACATCGGCCACCTGCTGGGAACCGGGCTGCTGAACGCCGCGGAGAGCGCGCTGGTGCTCGACCGGCTGACCGGCCCGGGGCTCGACGGCGGCTTCGGCCTGCGTACGATGTCGGCGGCGAACGGCGGCTACTCGCCGCTCAGCTACCACTGCGGCTCGGTCTGGCCGCACGACACGGCGATCGTGATCCGGGCGATGGCGAGCGCCGGGCACGGCGCTCGGGCGCTCGGCCTGATCGAGGGGCTGCTGGCGGCGGGCTCCCGCTTCTCCTGGCGGCTGCCGGAGCTCTACAGCGGCGACGCGCGCACGTCCTCGCCGTGGCCGGTGCCGTATCCGGCCGCGTGCCGCCCGCAGGCGTGGGCGGCCGCGGCGATCGGTCCCATCGTGCAGGCGTTGCTCGGTCTGGAGGTCAACGTGCCGGCCGGGCGCGTGAAGGTCGATCCGCTCGATGACACCCCGTTCGGCGCGCTGCACGTGGACGGCCTGGTGGCCGGGCCGCGCCGGTTTAGCACCGACGCGCCGCACGAAGCACGCGTATCAGAGAGCTGACCAGTGCCCTGAGCTGAGGTGCCTCGACATCGCAGGCTCCCGCCGCCAAACCGCTGCGCTGCGGCGAGGCCGTCAGTAACGCGCTCTGCCCGCACGCGCGCGCTGTCCTGATGCCTGCTTCTTCGCCGCCGGCTTTTTCCCAGCCTGCTTCTTCGCGGTCGGCTTTGCCGCCGCCTGCTTGGTCGCGGGCTCGCCTTCGGACCGCTGCGCGTCCCTCTCCTTGATCCGCGCCGCTTCCTTGCGGACCTCGGCCTGGGTGGCGCGTTCGCGCTGCAGCCACTCGGGGAGCTGCGCCTTCAGCGCCTCGATCTGCTCGGTGGTGAGGGGTTCGGTCACTCCCCCGCGCGCGAGTCCGGCGATGGAAATGCCCAGCTTGAGAGCGGTCACCGGGCGGGGGTGCGGGCCGTTGCTGCGCAGGTCGCGCAGCCACGCAGGCGGGTCGGCCTGCAGCGCGTTGAGCTCGTCGCGCGAGACGACGCCCTCCTGGAACTCGGCCGGGGCGGCCCCGAGATGGATGCCCAGTTTCTTCGCCGCGGTCGCGGGCTTCATCGTCTGCGGGGTCTTGTGCGACTTCATGGGACTACAGTAGCGACCGCGGGCGGCGGTGACGGCCGGTAACCTGGCCACGTGACAGGCACGCACGCAGCCGCTTCGTTCCGCCTCGCGTACGTCCCGGGCGTGACCCCCGGAAAGTGGGCGCGGACCTGGGGCGAGCGGGTGCCCGCCGTGCCGCTCGAACTCATCGCGGCGTCCACGGCCGACGCGGTCACCGCCCTGCACGAGGGCGCGGCCGACGCCGCCCTCCTGCGACTGCCGATCGACCGCACCGGCCTGAGCGCGATCCCGCTGTACACCGAGACGAGCGTCGTCGTGGTTCCCAAAGACCATGAGGTGGCGGCGGTCGACGAGGTGTCCGTCGCGGACCTCGCCGACTACATCTGCCTGCACCCCCTCGACGACAGCCTCGGCTGGGAGAACCTGCCCGGGCTGCCCGCGAACGAACGCCCCGCGACGACGGCCGACGCCGTCGAACTGGTCGCCGCCGGAGTGGGGCTGCTGGTCGTCCCCCAATCGCTGGCGCGCCTGCACCATCGCAAGGACCTCACCTACCGGCCGGT
>NZ_DASRGV010000095.1:0-13624 GCF_035650855.1 Actinocrinis sp.
GAGGGTGCGGGCGAAATCGCCGGGGAGCAGGTCCAGCGCGCCGAGCGGGCGTACCCGCCAGCGTCCGGTGTCGGCGAGGCTGCGTACTGAGCCCTCGATGATGCGCAGCAGGTCGGCAAGTTCTTCGGCGGGCCGGTTGAAGTTGTCCGTGGAGAACAGCCACAAGGTCACCACCTCGACCCCGGCCTCCTCGCACCAGCCGAGCAGGTCGTGGATCTTGTCGGCGCCGCGCTGGTGTCCCGTCGCGATCTGCTCGCCGACGGACTTGGCCCAGCGCCGGTTGCCGTCCATGACCACGCCGACGTGACGCGGCATGCGGGAGCGGTCCAGCTTCGCGGTCAGCCGTTTCTCGTACACGCCGTAGACGAGGTCTCGCACGCTCATCTCCGACGCCTCTCCTCGGCCCTGCGGTTCTCCTGCGGAACCCTATAACCATCACAGCCGCCCCAACCCCCGAAGAGGCGAGGCGGCTGTGAGGATCTGGTGAAGATCCGCTCAGATGACGGTCATTACCTGCTCGTTGCGAAGCGAAAAGGACACAGCTCAGCCGAGCCGGGACGTGAGCGCGCGGTGTTCCTCCCACAGCGCCTCGGGCAGGTGGTCGCCGAAGCGCTCGAAGTGCGGCGGGATCAGCTCCGCCTCGTGCCGCCAGGCCTCGGCGTCCACGGACAGCAGCTGGTCGAGGTCCTTGTCGTCGATCTCGAGGCCGTCCAGGTCCAGCGCGTCCGGGGTCGGCACGACGCCGATGGGCGTCTGCACGCCGTCCGCGCGGCCGTCGAGGCGGTCGACGATCCACTTGAGCACGCGGCTGTTCTCGCCGAAGCCGGGCCACAGGAAGTGGCCGTCGTTCGCCTTGCGGAACCAGTTCACGTAGTAGATGCGCGGCAGCTTCTGCGGGTCCGCGTCCGCGCCGACCTGGAGCCAGTGCGCGAAGTAGTCGCCCATGTTGTAGCCGCAGAACGGAAGCATGGCGAAGGGGTCGTAGCGCAGCTCGCCGACCGTGCCCTCCGCGGCCGCGGTCTTCTCTGAGGCAACGTTCGCGCCGAGGAAGACGCCGTGCTGCCAGGACAGCGACTCGGTGACCAGCGGCACCGACGTGGCGCGGCGGCCGCCGAACAGGATCGCCGAGATCGGCACGCCCTTCGGGTCCTCCCACTCGGGCGCGATCGTCGGGCACTGCGCGGCGGGCACGCAGAACCGCGAGTTCGGGTGCGCGGCCGGCTCGGCCGAGTCCGGGGTCCAGTCGCGGCCCTTCCAGTCGGTCAGGTGCGCCGGGGGCTCCTCGGTCAGGCCCTCCCACCACACGTCGCCGTCGTCGGTCAGCGCGACGTTGGTGAAGATGGTGTTTTCGGTCAAAGTGGCTATCGCGTTGGCGTTGGTGGCCATTCCGGTTCCCGGCGCGACGCCGAAGAATCCGGCCTCCGGGTTGATCGCGTAAAGGCGTCCGTCTTCGCCGAACCGCATCCACGCGATGTCGTCGCCGACCGTCTCGACCTTCCAGCCGGGAAGGGTCGGGGAAAGCATCGCGAGGTTCGTCTTACCGCACGCGGACGGGAAACCCGCGGCGATGTACCGCGTCTGCCCGTTGGGCGGGGTCAGCTTGAGGATGAGCATGTGCTCGGCGAGCCAGCCCTCGTCGCGGGCCATGACCGAGGCGATGCGCAGCGCGTAGCACTTCTTGCCGAGCAGCGCGTTGCCGCCGTAGCCGGATCCGAACGACCAGATCTCGCGGTCCTCAGGGAAGTGGGTGATGTACTTGGTCGGGTTGCACGGCCACGGCACGTCGGCCTGGCCGGGCTCCAGCGGGGCGCCGACCGAGTGCACGGCCTTGACGAAGTCGCCGTTCTCGCCGAGTTCGGCGAGAACGGCCTCGCCCATACGCGTCATGACCCGCATCGACAGCGCGACATAGGCGGAGTCGGTGATCTCGACGCCGAGCGCGGAGAGCGGGGAGCCGAGCGGCCCCATCGAGAAGGGCACGACGTACATCGTGCGGCCGCGCATCGAGCCGTCGAACAGGCCGTGCAGTGTCTCGCGCATTTCAGCGGGCGCGACCCAGTGGTTCGTCGGCCCGGCGTCCGCCTCCCGCCGCGAGCAGATGAACGTGCGATCCTCGACCCGGGCCACATCGGAGGGGTCCGAGGCCGCGTAGAAGGAGTTGGGCCGCTTCTCGGGGTTCAGTCGCCGCAGCGTGCCCTTCTCGACCAGCTCGCCGGTCAGCCGGGTCCACTCCTCGTCGGAGCCGTCACACCAGACGATCCGCTCCGGCTTGGTCAGTTCGGCGATCTCGCGCACCCAGGACAGCAGGCCCGGATGGCGGGTAGGGGGATTCTCGGACAAAACGGATTCTGCAAGGGCGAACGACATCGCACGCACTCCTAAAATACGCCGGGGGTCCGCACCTCCCGGGCGTGGTGAGGGGTGTTTTGGACTATAGCCACGAGTGTCCGCATCGTGGATACCTAAATCCTACGCTCGGGTAACTTACGGATGCGTAGGTTAGGCTTGAGTTGCCAACGGGCGCACCGGCGCGGCGTGGCGCAATGTCCTGAAAAAGAATGAAACAGCAGGCCGCGGCAGCGGCCGGGACGGGAGCGCGATGTGACCAATCTCATGGGCCCGGGCGGCGAGGCACTGGAACCGCGGACCTCGGCTGTGAGGCACGTCTCTCCGTCTCAGGCTGTGGCGTCCGCCACAGAAGCGGCCGCGCAGGCGCTGCAGCACGCGAAACCGAAGCTGCGCGGCTGGTTCCACGCCGGCACTTTCCCGCTGGCGCTGGCCGCCGGGATCGTGCTGATCGCGCTCGCGCCGACGGCCGGCACCGCGGGCGCGTGCGCGATCTTCGCGGTCAGCTCCTGGCTGTTGTTCGGGGTGAGCGGCGTCTATCACCGGGGCACCTGGGGGCCGACGACGCAGGCGGTACTGCGCCGGCTCGACCACACCAACATCTTCCTGATCATCGCCGGGACGTACACGCCGCTCTCGGTCGTGCTGCTGCCGCGCCACTCCGCCGAGGTCCTGCTGACGCTGGTGTGGGCGGGCGCGCTGATCGGCATCGGCATGCGCGTGCTCTGGCTCGGCGCGCCGCGGTGGTTGTACGTGCCCTGCTACCTGGCGCTGGGCTGGGCCGCGATCTTCTACATGCCGCAGTTCCTGCAGCACGGCGGCTGGGCGGTGGTCGGTCCTGTCGTCGCGGGCGGGCTGCTGTACTCGGCCGGGGCCGTGGTGTACGCGATCAAGAAGCCGAACCCCTCCCCGAAGTGGTTCGGCTTCCACGAGATCTTCCACGTGTTCACGATCGCGGCCTTCGTCTGCCACTACATCGCGATCTCGATCACGGTCTACGCGAGGACCTGAGCGGACCGCCGCTTTCAGCGGTTGATGGACACCTCGATGATGTGGTCGGTCGGCGAGACGGTGCGCTCGCTGACGTGGAAGCCCCGCTTGGCCTGCAGGCCCACGGTCACCGAGACGGTGCCCTCGAAGTCGCCGTTCACCACGTAGGCGGGCATGCCCGAGATGCCGGTTGAGACCGGGTTGGTCGCAGGCGGGTTCAGTGTCGGGTTCCCGCTCGCATCGTGCGCCTGCGCCGAGGTGAACGTCAGCTGGAGATAGGCGGAGCCCGGCATCGAGACCGGCGCTCCGGAGCCTTCGTGGACCACCTGGTTCACATACTGCGCCTTGAAGCCTGGCACCTCGCCGGTGAACTCGAAGTAGACCTCGAAGCTGCCCCTGCCGCCGTCGCCGGGAAGGACCTGCCCGGGGGTGACCGACTTGAGCACCGGCACCGGCGGGACGGATCCCGTGAACGGGCTGCTGGTCGGTGTGGTCGGCCAGATCGGCGGATAGAGACCCGCAGCCGAGGAGGCGCCGGCGCTGCTGGAAGTGCTCGGCGAACCTCCGGTCACCGCGCTCGGCGAAACAGACGCCGACTGAGACGCGCCGGGCGTCGGGCTCCCGGTCACCGTCACCGGAGTGTTGGTGTTACCGACCACCGGAAGCCCCGAGTTCCCGTTGCCCGGCACGTCGGCCGCGACGCACGACGCGATGCCGGCCGCGGTGGCGACGCAGACCGCGGCAAGCGAGATCCGCACCCTGACGCGCTGCCGCTCGCGGGCGATCATGCGCGCGGCGTCGAAGCCCGGTGGCACGGTGCGGTGAGCGTATTCGTCCATGGCGTACACCAGTTCCTGCTCGAAGGGTGACAGCGGACGCTTCATGAGTCCCCCCGATCCGCCGGACGGTTCGGCAGCAGTCGGTTTGCCGGATTCGGACCAGGACTCGAGTCCTGGCTCGCGGGCGGCGGTCCGGACGCGGAGACCGCGAAGTCCGGTTCCGTGCCCAGTGCCGCCCGCAGTTTCGCCAGGCCGCGAGCAGCCTGGGACTTGACCGTCCCGGCCGAGCAACCCAGTGCGTGCGCGATCTCGGCCTCGGAGAGGTCCTCGAAATAGCGCAGCACCAGCACCGCGCGGATCCCGGTGGGCAGCCGCAGCAACTCGGCGATCATCGATCGCCGCAGCTCCACCTGCTCGACCTGCCGCTGCGGGGACTGACCGGCGGGCACGGACGGCCGTGCGTCGTCGAAAGGCACCTCGACGATCCGACGGCGCACGCGCCACCGGTCTTTCAGGGAGTTGACGAGGATGCGGCGCACATACGCCTCCGGCTGTTCGGCCGCCGCGACCCGCTCCCAGTGCCGGCAGGCCCGCTCCAGGGCGGACTGCACCAGGTCCTGGGCGTCCTGGCGGTTGCCGGTGAGCAGGACGGCCGTACGGAACAGCGCGGCGGAACGCGCGGTGACGAACTCTTCGAACTCGGCGCGGGCTCTCGCGTCCACCTCAACCCCCCTCAACCACGAGCGTTGACGGACCAGACCGCCGGGCGCGGCCGCGAGGTTGTCGGCGCCATGGAAATGTGACGCAGGTCACATTGCTGAGGATCGCACCTTTTCGGGACGGCGCCTAGGGCCGGTCCGGTCGATCCTGCAAGCAGGTCGGGGGCGACACAGCGATATCAGCCGGTGGACTGCGAGTGAAGGCCGACCAGGGCCTTCACGCGCAGAACGGGCCTGGGCAGACGAAGGCCGCCGGGACGTCCGAGAGCAGCGCCTCCGCGACCGCGAGTCCGTAGCCGGCGAAACGCGGCGCGCGCTCGGCCAGCCGGGAGGCGGCGGCGAGGGCGCGGTGCGCGTCGTCGAGGTGGTCGAGCGAGCCGGCGGTCACGGCGTAGGCGACGAAGCCGGCCGCCGCGGCGGAAGTACCGGACGGAGTCGCGTTGTCGGTCGGATCGCTCGGCCGGAAGTACAGCGCGTCCGCGTCGGCGGCGGTGTCGTGGAAGCCCGCGTCCGAGACGAACTGCTCGCGCACCGTTTCCAGCAGTCGCGCGGCGCGCTCGAGCCACTGCTTGTCGCCGGTCGCCGAGTACAGAACGCAGAAGCCTTCGGCGACGCAGCCGTAGTCCTCCAGCACGCCGGGGTTCGTCGAGGCGGTCCCGTCGCGGGAGGTACGCACCAGGCGCCCGTCACGCAGGTGTACGTCCGCCAGCAGCCGGGCCGCTCCGAGCGCCGCGTCGAGCAGGTGCGGCATGTCAAAGGCCAGCGACGCCTCGACCAGCGCGGTGATGGCCAAGCCGTTCCAGGCGGCGACGACCTTGTCGTCGCGGTGCGGCTGAGGTCGCTGGCCACGGGCTTCGAGCAGCGTGATCCTGGCGCGGTGGTAGCGCGGCTCGTCCTCCGGGGCCGGGTCGGAGAGCATCTCGAGTACCGACGTGCCGTGCTCGAACGTGCCCTCCTCAGTGACATGGAAGAACTCGGCGGCCCATGCGCCGTCCTCCTCGCCGATGACGTCACGCAGTTGCGCCGGCGTCCAGGCGTAGGTCAGGCCTTCGACGCCTTCGGTGTCGGCGTCGAGCGCCGAGGCGAAGCCGCCCTCTGCGGTGCGCAGCGAGGCCAGCAGGAACTTCGCGGTCTGGATCGCGACGCGCGCGAAGAAGCCTAAGCCGGGACCGGAATCGGAAGCTGGTTCGGAACCTGTCTCGTCGGCCTCGATCGCCTTGTACAGCAACGTGTACACGCGCAGTAGCAAGGCATTGTCGTAGAGCATCTTCTCGAAGTGCGGCACGGTCCACGTGCCGTCGACCGCGTACCGGGCGAACCCGCCGGCGAGCTGGTCGTAGATTCCACCTCGCGCCATCGCCTCGCAGGTGCGGCGCACCATGTCGAGCGCCTGCGGCGAGGACGTGCGGGCGTGATGCCGCAACAAATGCAGCAGCGTCATCGACGGCGGGAACTTGGGAGCCCCACCGAACCCGGCATGTACGGGATCGAAGTCGTGCACCAGCGCGGACACCGACGCGGCCAGCTCAGTCTCCCCGGGCGCGCCGCCGTCCACCGGGGCCGCGGTCTGCGCGAGCTTGCCGGCGACGTCCTCCCCCACGCGCTCGACCTCGGAGCGGCGCTCCCGCCAGGTCGTGCCCACCGCGTCGAGCAGCTGCCGGAAGGAGGGCATTCCACCGCGCGACTCCCGCGGGAAGTAGGTGCCGCAGTAGAACGGCTTGCCCTCTGGAGTGGCGAAGACCGTCATCGGCCAGCCGCCCTGCCCGGTCATCGCCTGCGTCGCGGTCATGTAGACGGCGTCGACGTCCGGCCGCTCCTCGCGGTCGACCTTCACGCAGACGAATCCGGCGTTCATCGCCGCCGCCGTCTCCGCATCCTCGAAGGACTCGTGCGCCATGACGTGACACCAGTGGCAGGCCGCGTAGCCGATCGAGATCAGCAGTGGCACATCGCGCCGTCTCGCCTCGGCGAACGCCTCCTCACCCCACGGCCACCAGTCCACCGGGTTGTCCGCGTGCTGGAGCAGATAAGGCGAGGTCGCAGTGCCGAGCCGGTTCATGGACTCAGCCTCTCACACGGACCCGAGAGCGGATCGACTACGCGGCTCGACTACACAGCGCTGGAGTCACGCAGGCGACGTCGTGAAACCCATGGCGCCGGCTTGAGCAGCGCCGACGATGCGATAGACGGTGGCGGCATCGGTGAGGGCAAGGAAGACGGGCGCTTCGTTGGTGGCCGCAGGGCTCAGCATGGCGGCGGTTGCCTGGCCTGGCTGCTGCCGCGTGGCCGGGACGGCCATGTTGAACGTCAGCGTTCCGTCCTCGGACAACGCCGCCGGACGCAGGTCCGACAGCGCTGCGGAGACGACCCGGGGCCGCCGCAGGTTCCACACGGTCGCGACGCGCTGTGTGGTGACCAGGTAGGTGGAGCGCCGAATCCGAGCGCGGCGCCACACCAGTCGTCCGAACATCGAATGGACGCCGAAAGCCGCGAATGCCAGGAGAAGGACAGCGATCGGCCAAACGTGTTGCGCAATCGCGAGTGCTTCCATGATGGCAACCGCGGCGGTCCACCCGACCCCGAACAGCGACGTGTACACGTCGTACGCGCCGTACCACCAGCGCACCCGGCCGGGCCGGCCGATCCACAGCACCCGTTCACCCGGCATCGGTGTCCAGCCCGCAGGCGTCGCATCGGTGAGCGCAGGCAAGGGGTCGGCGGATGACCACGCAGTACTCGCCTCGCCGCGGGATGGCGCAGTGAGTGCCTGCTGAACTGCCGCGAGCGCCGTGCTGGCGTCCGCGCCGGAAAGCGCGGGCAGAGCGAGCGTCGGTGCTTCGCGACGGAAAGGCGACCGCGCCGACGTAGGTCGTTTTGTCTGACGTCCGTCGCCGAATCGCAGGGTGCTGGTTCCGTCCCCATGCTGCAAGAGCATCGGCTTACGCAGTGCGCTGATGTAACCCGAGTTCGCGACGCGCACCCGCAGTCCGCCGGTCACGATGACGCGCCGATCGGTCACCGCGTACGTGACGCTCGCCCGCACCCGCGGCTGGATGACCATGAGGTAGATCAGGTATCCGGCCGCCTGAGCGAGTCCGCCGACCACGACGATCATGGTGAATGCGATGAGCCATCCCGGCTGCGAGTGTTTGAACAGCGGCAGGATGAAGAGGACGAGCGCGAGCGGCACGCCGATCACCAGATAGAGCGCCATCCCGAGCTCCTGCACGGAATGCCGCGCCCGTTGCGGACGACCCGTCCACAGGATGCGCTCCCCGGCGAACAAGACCTGCTCCGGTTCCACGTTCACTTCCACCCCCCGCTCCCCGCCCCCGCCGCGTGGAAATCGCGGCCCGCTGCGCGATCGTCTCGAAGCCGTCGACTCAGCTGCTCGGACTGTATATCCGGTCGTCGAGATGTGCCAGGGGCCGCAGGCGCCGACCGAGCGCGGCGTGGTGTGTAATGGCGCTGATCGCATGCGGAGGGAGACCGGCGTTGGTCGGATTGCAGGGGCGGGTGACCGGGCGGATCGCTCCGGGCCTGGTCGGTGAGGTAATGGTGAAGGTGCGCGGCGGCGCGGAGGCGTTCATGGCGTACGCCGCGGAGGCCGGCGAGCAGATCCCGGTCGGCACGATCGTGGTCGTGCTCGAATACCATCCGCCGCGCACGGTGTACGTTTCGGCGCTCTGACAGCGCCCTTACGAGACCCGGGTGTGCGTCCAAGGATCGGCGGGTGTACACCAGTAGTGCGGAGACCCGCGGCATGGGGCTGCGGCTCCGCTTCCTACAGGGGACAGTGCAAATTGCCCCCTCACTACGTTCGGGGGAAGTGAACAAACAGTGCCTTCGGCACTCATTCTCGCGGGGATCATCGCCGCCTGCGTCGTCGTGGCAGTGCTCATATTCAAGCTGATGTGGCGGGTGGCCGAACCGAACCAGGCCCTGCTGATCTCCGGTGCCCGCCACCGCATCGAGGGCGTCGACGAGGGCATGGGCTTCCGCATCATCACCGGCCGCGGCACCCTCGTGGTGCCCGGCGTGCAGGCGGTGCGCAAGCTCTCGCTCGACCTGAACGAGGCGGACCTGTCCGTGGACTGCGTCACCAGTCAGGGCATCCCGGTCCACGTCCAGGGCGTGGTGATCTTCAAGGTCGGCGACGACCGGGTCTCCATCGCCAACGCCGCCCGCCGGTTCCTCGACCAGCAGAACAACATGAACACCCGGGTGCACAACATCCTGGCCGGGCACCTGCGCTCGATCGTGGGCAGCCTGACCGTGGAGGAGATGATCCGCGACCGGGAGCGGCTGACCGAGCAGACCCGCGCCACCTCGGGCCACGAGATGGAGAAGCTCGGGCTGACCATCGACTCGCTGCAGATCCAGGAGATCGAGGACCCGACCGGGTATATCAAGGCTCTGGCCGCGCCGCACACCGCGGCGGTCCAGCGCGACGCGCGCATCGCGCAGGCCGCCGCCGAACGCGCCGCCACCGAGGCGGAGGCCGAGGCGAACGCGCGCAAGGCCGAGGCGATCCGCAACTCGAACATCCAGCAGGCCGGCTACCAGGCCGAGGTCGATCAGGCGCAGGCGAAGGCGAAGATGGCCGGCCCGCTCTCCGAGGCCGCCGCCCGCCAGGAGGTCGTCGTGCAGGAGACGCGCGTCGCCGAGCTCGAGGCGCAGAAGCGGGAACAGCAGCTGCAGGTCGACGTGCGCAAGCCCGCCGACGCCAAGGCGTACGAGACGGTCACCCTGGCGCAGGCGCACCGCGAGTCCAAGGTGCACGAGGCGGAGGCCGAGGCCAAGGAGACCGAGCTGCGCGCCCTCGCCGAGGCCACCCGGATCAAGGCCGCCGCCGAGGCGGACGCCGCGGCCACCCGGGCCCGCGGCCAGGCCAGCGCGGAGTTCACCCGGGCCACCGGAGCCGCCGAGGCCGCCGCGGCCCAGGCGAAGGGTCTTGCCGAGGCCGAGGCCGCCAAGGCCAAGGGGCTCGCCGAAGCCGAGGCCGCGCGGGCCAAGGGACTGGCCGAGGCCGAGGCGATCAAGGCGCGGGCCGCCGCGCTGGCGGAGAACCAGGAGGCCGTCATCGCCCAGCAGCTGGCCGAGAACTGGCCCGCGATCGTGCACGCCGGCGCCGAGGCCTTCGCGGGCGTGGACCACATGGTCGTGCTCAACGGCGCCGACGGAGTCAACGAGCTGCTGGCCAAGGCGCTGACAATGGGCGGCACCGGATTGGGACTGGCGCGGCAACTGCTGGCCGGGATGAACCCGGACTCGGCGCACGCGGCGACGGACACCGCTTCCGCTGAGAAGGCCGAGAAGTCCTCGGACAATCACCTGGGAGTGATTGAGATCAAGTAGCGCGCAAGCGGCTCAGGTATTGCGCAGGTAGCGGACGCCGAAGCGGAACGTGCGAGTCTCGCCGGGCCCCAGACGCAGCGCGCCTACGCAATCCGCGCGGTTGAACGCGTTCGTGACAACCTCGACCGGTTCGAGGGCGATGCTGCGGCGACGGTCGCGTGCGAGGGTGTCGCCGGTGAATACGTGCATTGAGCCGCCGAGCTGCCAGACGCGGAGTTCGTCAGGGCTCTGCGTGTGCCGCAGCACCGTTTCGGACCGGTCTTCGTGCTCGAACGCGAGGTCGGTGAAGCAGGCGTCGATGACGAGGCCACTCAGCTTGCGCGGCAGGCGGAAGTCCAGCGCGGGATTGTCGTCGAGCGGCTGGTACGCGGCGGGGCCGTCGAGCGGGATCAGCCCGTCGTCGGTGCGGACGATGGTGCGCGCGGGGATCTGCAGCGTCCAGTCGTCGACGACGCCGGGAAGCCGGAAGTAGGGATGCCAGCCTGCGGCGTACGGGGCGGTAGACGCACCCTGATTCGTCGCGCGGGCGGTGATCGCGATCTCGTTCCCGGTGATCAGGTAGGTGACCGCGAATTCGAGCGGGAACGGATAGCCGGAGTGCCGGCCGGAGTGGATCCGGGTGACGAAGGTCAGCTGGGCGCGGTCCGCGGAAACCACGGCTTCGGCGAGATCGAAGGGGAGCTCTCGCGCGAAGCCGTGGTAGCTCAACCGCGGGGAGGTACGGCCGGGCAGCAGGTCGTATTCGACCCCTGCGAACGGGTAGCGGGCGTCGGCGACGCGGTTCGGGAACGGCGCGAGCAGTCCGTTGCGCACGCCGTCCTGGGCGAGCAGTTCGGCCTCGTCGCGGTAGCCGTCGGTCAGGTCGAACGGCGCGCCGAGCCGGTTCACCTCCCAGCGCAGCAGGGTCGCGCCGCGCCGGGCCAGGATCACCCGGGCGGCGCCGTCGGGCGAGGACACGATGACGACCGGCTCGAAGCCGAGGTGGCCGTGCTCGATCAGGTAGCTGCTCGGCTTGTCTTCGTAGCCTGAGCCGGTCGTCACATGTGTCATGTCAGCGGTCAGTCCGCCGTCGCGGCGAGCTTCTTCGCGCCGGTCATGATCGCGACCGCGTCCTCCATCGAGTGCGTCTTCGGCGTGATGACCCCGGCGCGGGCCCCGAGGCGCTGGATGTGGATCCGGTCGGCGACCTCGAACACGTTCGGCATGTTGTGGCTGATCAGGATGATCGCGAGCCCGTTGTCGCGCAGCTCGCGGATCAGCTTGAGCACCTGGCCGGTCTCCCGCACGCCGAGCGCGGCGGTCGGCTCGTCGAGGATCACCACCTTGCTGCCGAACGCGCCCGCGCGGGCGACCGCGACCGCCTGGCGCTGGCCGCCGGACAGGGTCTCCACCGCCTGGCCGATGTTCTGCAGGGTGCTGATGCCGAGCCGCTTGATGTGCTCGGCGGACTGCCGCTTCATCTCGCCGGTGTCCAGCATCCGCAGCACCGAGCCGAGCGGGCCCTTGCGGCGCACCTCGCGGGCCAGGTACAGGTTGCTCGCGATGTCGAGGGCCGGCGCGACCGCAAGGGTCTGATACACGGTCTCGATCCCGGCCTCGCGGGCGTCCTGCGGCCGCCGGAAGTTCACTTCGGCGCCGTTGACGTAGATGCTGCCGCGATCCGGCACCAGCGCCCCGGACAGGCACTTGATCAGCGTGGACTTGCCGGCGCCGTTGTCGCCGATGACGGCCAGCACCTCGCCGGGGTACAGCGCCAGGTCCACATCATCGAGCCCGACGACGCGCCCGAACAGCTTCACCAGGCCCCTGGCTTCGAGGACGGGGAGGGTGCCTGCCGCGCTCATGCCTTCACGCTCCTGATCCACTGGTCGACGGACACGGCGGCGATCACCAGCAGGCCGACCGCGAGCACCTGGTAGTTCGGGTCGAGCCCGGCCAGCGCCAGGCCGTTGTCGAAGACCTGCACGATCAGCGCGCCGATCAGCGAGCCGACCACCACGCCGCGGCCGCCGAACAGGCTGGTGCCGCCGATGACCACGGCGGTGATCGATTCCAGGTTGGCGTTCAGGCCGCTGTTCGGGTCGCCGCCGCCGACCCGGCCGACCAGGATCCAGGCCGCGACGGCGATCGCGACCCCGGCGACCATGTACGCGCTCAGCAGCACCCGGTTGACCGAGATGCCGGCCAGCCGCGAGGCCTCGACGTCGTCGCCGACCGCGTAGAGGTGCCGGCCCCAGGCGGTGTAGCGCAGCGCGAAGCCGATCACGATGTAGAGCCCGATCATCATCAGCACGCCGGTGGTCAGGTGCAGCGAGCCGATCGAGACGGTGTTGCCGCTCCACAGCAGGAAGGCGCCCGGCTGCAGCGTGATCGTCTGGCCCTTGGCGTAGATGAGGGTGATCGCGGTGAAGATGCTCAGCGTGCCGAGGGTGACGATGAACGGCGGCAGCTTGATCTTCGTCACCAGCAGGCCGTTGACGGCCTGGGCGAGCACCGCGATGACCGCGCCGACCAGCAGCGCGAGGACGCCGGGCACGTGCTGGTCGAAGACGAGCTTTGACATGACCAGCGAGGCGAGGACCATCACGGCGCCGATCGACAAGTCGATGCCCGCGGTGAGGATGACCAGGGTCTGGCCGGCCGCGAGCGCGCCGACCACGGCGACCTGCTGCGCCACGAGGGAGAGGTTCTGCAGGTGGTAGAAGCGGCTGTTGAGCAGGCCGAAGGCCACCGCGGCCAGGATCAGCACGATGGCCGGGCTCAGGGCGGGCTGCTTGTGCAGCACCGCGTGGACGCGCTGGCCCACGGTCGGCGGCCGGTTGAGGAAGTCCTCGGCCGTGGCCGGTGCGGCCTGGCCGTCTAGCGAGATGGTCACGGCAATCCCCTTCGATGGTGACCGGTGGAACGGATCTGGTGCTCTGGTGCTCTGGTGCTCTGGTGCTCGGGTCGGATGGACGGGTGCGCCGGCACGTAGTGCGGACGCGTCGGCGCACCCGGGTCAGGCCCCCGGCTCAGGGCCGGGCGGTCCGGTCGCGGTCAGCTGCCCCAGCAGGCGGAGGCCGCGTCGGTCGGGGACTGGACGGTCACGCCGGAGTAGCCCTTGAGCGCGACCAGCGCGGTGCCGGTGTCGAAGAAGTCCTTGCCCTGCGTCACGCTGGGCTTGGAGCCGCCGCGGGCGAGCTTGGCGATCGAGTCCACGCCGAGGGCGGCCATCTTTCCGGGGTACTGCACGGCGTCGGCGGTGAATTCGCCGCTGCTGACCAGCTTCAGGCCGGAGCAGCTGCCGTCGATCGCGTAGACGGCGACCTGGCTCTGCTTGCCGCGGCCTTCAGCGCGTTGTACGCGCCTTCCGCGGCCGGCTCGTTGATCGCGTACACCACGTTGATGTTCGGGTTCGCGGACAGGCAGTTCTCCATCGCGGTGCGGCCGCCG
>NZ_DASRGV010000096.1:0-7866 GCF_035650855.1 Actinocrinis sp.
CTAGGCCGTGTGTAAGAAGTGGTTCTTATAGCCAGTCGTTGATGGCGGCGACAAGGACGGTGGCTTCGTAGCGTACGGCGAGCTTGTCGTAGCGGGTAGCCACGGCACGGTGCCTCTTGAGTTTGTTGATCCCGCACTCGACCGCGTGCCGCTGCTTGTAGATCTCCGCGTCGAAGGCATGCTCGCGTCCACCGCGCGAGCCACGCCTGCGCCGATGAGCGGCCTGATCCGCCTTGACCGGGATCGTCGCCGGGATGCCGCGGCGCGAGAGCAGTTCCCGATTCGCCCTAGAGGCGTACGCCTTATCGGCCAGCACCCGCTGCGGCCGGGTACGCGCCCGGCCGGGACCGAGTCGTGGCACCGCGATGCCCGCGAGCACGGCCGGCAACTGCGGGCTGTCCCCGCGCTGGCCGCCGGTCAGCACCAGGGACATCAGCCTGCGCCCCTGCTCGCAGGAGAGGTGCAGCTTCGTGCCCAGTCCACCGCGTGAGCGGCCCAGGGCGTGATCGGCCGGTTCGGGCAACCAGCCGCCCGGACGCTCACGCTGGCGCTGCCCGTCACGCCGCGCGCCGGCAGCGTGCTGGTGCGCGCGCACAATGGTGGAGTCCACCGACACCTGCCAGGTGATCAGCCCGGCGGCATCCGCGCGGGCCTGCAGCGCGGTGACGATCAACGCCCACACCCCGGCGCGCTGCCAGGCGCGAAAGAGCCAGTACACACTGCGCCAGGGCCCGTAACGCTCGGGGACATCGCGCCACGGAGCACCCACCCGCACCCGCCAGCGGATCCCATCGATCAAAGCGCGCTTCGGCCAGATCGGCGGGCGCCCGCTCTTTCGGCCCACCGGCAGCAGCGGCGCGAGCACCGCCCACTGCTCGTCGGTCAGGTCGAAACGGGCGCCGGCGGGTATCGTCTGCACTCGAGGTCTCCGGTTGCGGTGGCAGTCTTCTTGGTCGACGACTCACCTACCGGAGACCTCACTCATACGCACCCTGCGACACGCCGCAGCGACCAGACCGTGACCAGCACCACCACCCGCCGACCCGACTTTTTACACACGACCTAGGCGGGGACCGGTCCCGGGTAATTCATGCACAATGACCCACTGGCCGGTCAGGGAGTCGCTGGCGTGCGCTTTGACGAGATG
This sequence comes from Actinocrinis sp., assembly GCF_035650855.1. Lineage (GTDB taxonomy): Bacteria > Actinomycetota > Actinomycetes > Streptomycetales > Catenulisporaceae > Actinocrinis. Next base: position 1,148 of record NZ_DASRGV010000096.1, read on the forward strand.
AGCGCGTGTCGATTCGGTCTAGCCGGGCGTGTCGCTGCCGCGCGTAAATAGCCTGTGTTTGACCCCGGTCGTCTGTCACTCTGAGGCGCGTGGTGGTCTTCGAGTGCCGGCGATGCGGGTCGCGATTGAGCGTTCCGGTCGTGCTGTCCACGCTGCCCGGCGCGGCAGCGACGCCAGATGCCATGCCTGCTGGTGTGCCATGCCCGCCCCGGATGGCACCGGGTACATACGCGGTCGACGATGAGCCGTTCGGTCCGCCGTACGTCCCGGCTGGCGAGGGTCGACATCGCGTCTCTGGCGGGCCGCGGAACACGTTCGTACTCGCGTCGGGTGACGTGGTGGGCACCGTGCCGGTGAGCAATCGAGCGCAGCGCAACGGCTGCTGCGGGCCAGACGGGATGGATGGACCGAACCTGCAGTGCGCGGAGTGCAGCGCGCAGGTAGCCACCGAGGTCGCGGATTGCTGGACATGGCAGGAGGTCCGGCTCTACCCGGACGCGGTGCGGCCGCGCTAGTTGTGGGGACGGTCTTGTTCGCCGGGCGCTCCGGTGCGGCGTCGACGAACGTCGCGCCAAGCAGGGGGCGGCCCCACGGTTTGTCAACGGGCTGGGTACCGTTCATCGCGCCGTGCCGCGTGGTGCGGGTGTGGAGCCGGCCAGAGCGGTGACGACCTGACGACGTGGTGACGGCCCTGCCGGGCGAAAAGCGCGAGATAGAAAAACGTCGGCGTTATTGTTTGGACACGGCTTCCGCCCGGGAATTCACTCGATCGAGTGAAGATCATTCAATCAAATTCTTGTCACAACGCCAGAAATGAAAAGTGGCGGCGTTGTCACGGGCGGGCGATCGGTGCGTAACCAGCGTGAAGTGCGGTGACGTTGCACTCGGCTCCACCCAACCGCGCCGAGTCGTCCGGGAGTCAAGGTGACGAGCAATTCCCGCCGTTCCGTTTCTCGAAATACTTCTTCGCCCGCGGCGATTTGGTCGGCGGACCATCGCGACCAGATCGTGGGCGCGACGCTCGTCGGTATGGTGCTCGTCCTGCTCGGTTATGCCTCGGGGATCGGCGGGGGCGGCGGCGTCGCTCAGGCGACCGGTGGTCCCGCCCCGGGCACGCTGGTGGTGGCGTCAAGCCCGCCCGCGAACGGGTCGGCGCCGGACGTCATTCAAGCCACCGGCGGCCCTGGCGGCTCCAGCGGCTACGGCGGCTCGGGCGATTACGGGTACGGCTTCGGCGGTGGATCCGGTGCGGGTTCGGCACCCGCGGCAGGCGCGTGGCCATCGCCGTCCGCAGAGTCTCGGACTCCTGACATAGTCGGCGGGTCGCCTTCGACGTCTCCCTCCGACTCGGCCAGCGGTTCACCGTCCGGGGCGCCGTCGTCTGCAGCCTCGTGCAGCCTGCTCGACTGTGTCACGTCCGTGCTGACCGGCACGACAGGCGGATTGACGTGCCTGCTCGGCTCGGGGTCGGGTGGACTGCTGCCTTCCGGTTCGACCGGACTGCTGCCGTCCGGTCTGACGGGCCTGACGGGTTTGACGGGCCTGACGGGTTTGACTGGTTCGATTGGTCAGACGGGCCTGACCGGTGTGCTCTCTGGCGTGACGGCGCCGGTCGGGTCGCTGACCGGTGGGCTGCTCGGCGGCTGCCCCACACCGACACCCAGCGCGACGCCCAGCCCGAGCGCGCCATGAGCCACGTCACGCGGCTGGCCCTTCTCGCCTGCGTCGCGCTCGTGTGGCTGGTTGGTTCGCTGATCAGCGCGCCCGCCGCCGTCGCCCACGCGGAGTTGCTGCGCTCGGACCCGGCTGACGGCGCGCGGCTGTCCGCCGTGCCCGCTCACGTGACGATGACGTTCACCGAGGGCATCGCGATCCACGACTGCTCCGTGCGCGCCGATGGTCGCGCGGTGCCGATCCGCCAGCCGGCCGGACAGCCGGACGTCCTGGTCGCGGACCTGACCGGAATCCACGCCGCGGCAAGCGGTCGCCTGGAGCTTGACTGGCGCTCCGTCAGCTCCGACGACGGGCACATCGCGACCGGAAGCATCGGATTCCAGCTACCTGCGGCGGCCGCGTCACCGTCCGCCGCCTCCGGTGCGCCTGCGCCCGCCACTGCCACCGCGTCAGGAGCGACCGGAGCCGTTCAGGGATCGGGCCTCCCGGGACCCAGCGCAGCCGTGCACAACGCGCTCGTCGCCGTGCAGTTCGCCGGATTCCTCTGTGTGGCGCTGCTGATCGGCGGCCTGGCGTTCCTCGTGATCGCCTGGCCCGAGGGCGGCGGCGTGCCGCGCGTGCGCCGCTCGCTCTCGCTCGCGTGGGTGCTCGGACTGGGCACGGCGCTCGCGCAGATCGGGTTGCAGGCCGCCTATGCCGCGCTGCTGCCGCTCTCAGGCGTATTCGACGCGACCGCGCTGGAGAGTCTGTTCGGCACTCGCGTCGGCGCGGTGCTCATCGCCCGGGCACTGTTGTGGCTACTGGCCGGCGTCGTACTGGTCGGCCTGCTCCAGCAACAGCAGCGTGCGGCCTACTCGGCCGGCTGGCGGGTCGGCCTGATCGCGGTCGGCTTCGGCCTGTTGCGCACGATCGGAATGACAGCGCACGACGACAGCGCTCATCCGCTGATCGGAGCGATCGCGGACACGGCGCACCTGGCCGGGGTGTCGCTGTGGATCGGCGGGCTAGTCGTCCTGCTCTTCGGCGTGCTGCCGCGCCGCGTTCCGCGCGAGATGGCCACCGCGGTCGCGCGCTACTCGAACCTCGCGCTCGTCAGCATGCTCGCGATCATCGGCGCCGGAACCCTGCTGGCCTGGCAGGTGGTCGGGTCGGTGCACGACCTGCTGCACACCTCCTACGGGCACACGCTGCTGCTCAAGCTCGCCCTGGTCACCGCGGTGCTCGCGCTCGCGCAGCACAGCAAGGCCTGGGTGCGCCACCGGCTGGACGTCGCGGTGATCCTCGACGGCGACCGCGCCACGGTCCGGCCCTTCGTCTACTCGGTCGCGGCAGAAGCGGGGCTGGCCCTCGCCATCCTGGCCGCGGCGAGTGTCCTGGTCACGTCCAGTCCCGGGCGCTGACCAGGGTCCGCACCGAAGTCAGTCCACAGAGAAAGGCGTCCGCACACCATGGACAGAACCGATTCCGATTCCGGCGCGCCGCCGCCGAACGCCCCAGCCGCGGCGCTTTCCGCGCGCCGCCCCGTGCGTGCCCTGCTCCTGCTCGGCACGGCGGCCGCCGCCGCCTCGGCACTGCTGCTCGCCCAGGCAGCCACTCACCCCGGGGCGCGCACGGCGGTGGCTCAGGGCACGACGACGCTCAACGTCGCCGACGCCGCGGCGACCGCCGCGACCAGCGCCAGCACCATCGAGATCAAGAACTACGCCTTCGCGCCGAAGTCGGCGACGGTGGCCACCGGCGTCAAGGTCACCTGGGTCAACGAGGACAGCGTGCCGCACACGGTGACCAGCAAGTCCGGCCCGGCGTCGTTCGACTCCGGGCAAATCAACCCGGGCGCGTCGTACTCGGCGATCTTCATGACCGCCGGAACCTACAGCTACTACTGCATCGACCACCCGCAGATGGTCGCCACGATCACCGTGACCGGCGGTTCGGGCGGCGGTGGCGGCTCACCGAGCTCGATGCCGAGCAGTCACCCGAGCAGCACCCCCTCCGGTGGCGGCGCAGGGGGCGGCGGCGGTCAGCCGAGTTCGAGCCCGAGCGCGGGCATGTCGATGCCTGCGCCTTCGGGGAGTTCCGGCGGCGTCCTCGGTTCGCTCGGCGGCGGCATGAGCGACTCGGGCGGCGGCTGCGCGAGCGCGAGCCAGGTGTTGCTCCCGCTGCTTCAGCACATCGACGCCACACACCTCGGCGAGTCCCCGGGCCAGCAGGTCCAGGACCTGTCGAACATCAACCAGTACGTGCTCACGCACACCACGCTGGTGGAGAACATGCTCATCCCGGCGTACAACAGCGCGAACCGAAGTCTGACCGGGCTGCTCGTTCCGCTGCTCCAGCACATCAACGCCACGCACCTCGGTGAGTCCCCGGGCCAGCAAGTCAATGACCTGCTGAACCTGGACCAGTACGTGCTCACGCACACCACCCTGATCGAGAACATGCTCATCCCGACCGAAGGCGTGCTCACCGGCAGCTGCTGACGGCAGCTCGCACGTCTTCGTGAACCAATTCACGCACCAACCGCCGGAACGGCGGTGGACCGGCCGAGTGGAAGTCGGCCGGTCCACCGCCCCCATTCTCCCCTCCGCGCACCGCACTCAGTCCGAAGAGGACGCGATGACTACCGAAACGCTCGTGCTGCCCCCGCGCCCGTCCCGTCCTGCTCTCCTGCCAGATCCCGGCACCTACCGGACACGCCCCGGCCGGTGCGTCTTTGAGCTCCGCGCGGCCGCGGGCCCGCTGACGACGCTGTGCGGCCGCTTTGCCGTGCTCGACACCAGCCTCGTGGTCGACGAGGACGAGCGGCGCACCCGGATGACCGTCGAGGCCAGCGCCGGTTCGCTGCGCAGCACCCGTCCGCTGGCTACGCGGCGGCTGACCGGGCCCCGCGGCCTCGCCGCGCGCCGGCACCGCGTCATCCGCTTCGAATCCACCGGCCTAGACAGCGGCGAGCCCGGACGGATCACCATTCCCGGCACTCTTCACCTGCGTGGCGACGAGATTCCGCTCACCCTGGAAACCCGGGTCGTCGGGCGTGGACGCGACAGGCTCCTCATCCTCGGCACCGGGCGGCTCGACTACAGCGCGCTGCGCGCCACGACCGAATTCCGGCTGCCGCGGACTGTCCCGGCCGGGCACCTGCGCATCCTGCTCGCGGCGGACTTCCGATGACCAAACCGCTCGCGCCGCGCGTTCCTGCGCCGCCGTCCTCCGATCCGGTCCGCCCGCCGCTGACGATCGGCCCGCGCATGGCACTGGCGGCCGGTGCGGCCGTCGCTGTGCTCGCCGCGGTGTTCGCCCTCGGGTTCAAGCCGGCAAAGCTGCCGCCCGCCGAGCCGGCCGCCGCGGCGCACTACAACGTGCAGATGGCCAACTACGCCTTCGCCCCCGCGTCGCTCACCGTGAACGAGGGCGACACGATCACCTGGACCAACCAGGACACCGCCCCGCACACCGTGACCACCACCGGCGGCCCCGAGTCGCTGAACTCGCCGTACCTGTCGAAGGGCCAGTCCTGGAGCCATACCTTCACGCAGCCAGGAATGTACATGTATTACTGCACAGTGCATCCGGATATGCGAGCCGAAGTGATCGTCCGGGCGCCAGCACCGGCCACAACCGCCCCGATTCGTACGCACAGTTCCGCGCCTGCCGCTCCGGCCGGTGCGCAGGCCCACGCACAAACGGCCACCGCCGCGGCGGCTCCCGCGTCGTCGAACTCTGGCGCCGCCGCAGCACCGGTAGCCACACCATCGGTATCGAACTCGGCAGCGCCCGCCGCTCCGGTCCAGGCGCAGCAGGCTGCTGACAGCAGCAACATCCGGACCCTCGGTCCGGTCCTGCTGCTCGGCGGGCTGACCGCCGCGATCGCGGTGTTCTGCCTACTGCTCGTCGGCTCCCGACCGGCAGCGGCGTCGGCGGCGTCGGCTGCAGCGGAGCGGGCCGGCGCGGCATCCGACCTGAGCCGCGACGAAAGACGTGAGAACTACGACTACGACGACTAGCAGGTCACAACGGCATTGTGCTAATCGGCGAATGACTGGATCATCGTGTTGTGTTTCATTAGGTCTCGAACTGGTTCGGGCTAGCGGTCGATGCCGGGGCTTGCTGGAAGCGTTGCTGTTCGCCCCGCGGCGAAGGGGCAGCGAGCGGTTCGGCCGCCGACAGCGGTCCTGGCCGATGCTGATCTGCCTTGGCGTGATGCTCACGATCGGTAGCGCGGCTCGAATCCTTGGGTGGACCGGGGCCGGCCTGACGGTGGTATTCGCGGTGGCAGTGATCGCCGCGCTCGGGGCCATCGCCTTCGCGCTGCGGGCATTCGTCGACCGTCCGGCAGAAGAACGTTGACAGCACGCCCGCTGCCATGATGACCGTTCGTGCCGACACGACGGGAGCTACAGATGGTTGAGCAAGCGGTGCGGCGAGTTGTCGAGCAGTTGGTCGCAAACGCGCCTGAGGGCTGGACGAAGGCGTTGCTGGTCAGCAGGGCGGGGCCTGGCGGCACGCGGGTGTCCGGCGGCTATGACGTAACCGGCGCGTCTGCGCGGAGCAGCCGCGTGCCCAATCCGTACAAGGAATTGATGGCACTGGCGGAGGCGCTGCGAGAGATCCGGGGTTGGCAGCACGTGACCGTGGAAATCGTGTGCCGTCCATCTGGACATTACGAGCTGGTGGCGACCACGGACGCGATCACCAGCCTGCGCGGTTTGAGCGGCGGATTTCAGGCCGTATCGGACGCCGACTACTGGTTGCCGCAGCCCGGTTCCTTACAGGAGGAGGCTACGGCCGCGCCTGCCGGCGATCCCGAGTTGGCGGCGGCGCGATTCCGTGAATACATGCAGCGGCGCGCCGCGATCCTAGGAGGCCCTGAGCAACTGCCGCCGCCCGCATCTCCAGCCGCGATCGAGGAGGCCGAGCGTCGCCTCGGCGTGACCCTGCCCGACGACCTGCGGGCTCTGTATCTCATTGCCAACGGCGACGGCATCGCCTATCGGCACCGTTACCTACTAGGTCGTGTGTAAAAAGTCGGGTCGGCGGGTGGTGGT
>NZ_DASRGV010000097.1:0-8832 GCF_035650855.1 Actinocrinis sp.
TCGGGGATTTGCTACTGCGGCGCGAGCGCGGACGCGTCGGCCGCTTCGATCCCGGCAGCGTGAAGATCATGCAGGACGGCATCATCGAGAGCCGCACCGCCGCACTGCTCGACCCCTATCTGAGCCCTGCGACCCTGAGCCCCGCATCCCACGGCTGCCCGTGCAACAGCGGGTCGGCGGCGGAGCGGGGCCTCAGTTTCGTCGACCCGGATTTGCTGCGCGACTACGTCACCCAGCTGGACCGGCACGGCTTCCAGCTCCACTTCCACGCGCTCGGCGACCGCGCGGTGCGCGAGGCGCTCGACGCGCTGCAGGCCGCTCGCGCCGCGAACGGGGCGAGCGGCCATCGCCACCACCTGGCTCACCTGCAGGTGGTGCACCCGGACGACGTGCAGCGTTTCAAGCCGCTTGGCGCCGTGGCGAACATCCAGCCGCTCTGGGCCGCGCACGAGCCGCAAATGGACACCTTGGCCATCCCGGTGCTCGGCCCGGAGCGCGCGCGGTGGCAGTACCCGTTCGGTGACCTGCTGCGCTCCGGAGCGACCCTCGCCGCAGGCAGCGACTGGCCGGTCAGCAGCGCCGACCCGATCGCCGGCATCCACGTCGCCGTCAACCGCGCGCTCCCCGGCGCGCAGGCAGGGCCGTTCATTCCCGAGCAACGGCTGACGCTCGCCGAAGCTCTCACCGCGTACACAGCCGGTACCGCGTGGGTCAATCACCGCGACGACACCGGCACGCTGCAGGTCGGCAGCCAGGCGGACCTGATCGTGCTCGACCGCGATCCCTTTGCCGGACCGGCCGAGGAGATCCATCAGGCTCGAGTCCGCGCCACCTTCGTATCAGGAGACGAAGTCTGGAGCGAGTAGCGCCCGCGGAGCTGTGCCGGACGGCTCCCCGTCGTCCAAGTCCTATCCAGCCGTCCAAGCCCGTCCAGCCGTCCAAGGCTGTCCAACGGTGACCAGGATCGGCCCCGCGCCGTCCACGCCGCGCGCACCATGGCGCCATGAAGCGTCTTCGCGTTCTTACGAGCCTGCGCGGGTTCACCGTGGCGGTCGTGTTGAGCCTCGGTGCTCTCGCCGCCGCGCCCGCGCACGCCGACACGCTGCCCGCGCCGACCGGGCTCGAAGTGCTCCACGTGGCCGACACCACGGCCGACATGTACTGGAGCAGCCCCTGCTACTCGACGGAAGACGTCGTGCAGCGATACCTGAAAGGATCGTGGCAGACCTATGCGACCGGCGTCTGCGATTACCTGCCGCTGACCGGCTTGACGCCCGGGACCACGTACACGTTCCGCGTATATTCGGCGGCGGTGCCCGACATCGGCTATTCGCAGAGCCCGCCGTCCGCGCCGATCTCGTTCACGACGTTGTCGGGCCCGGATTCGGCGCCGCCGTCCAAGCCTGGAACGCCGACGTTCAGCAGTATCACCACCACGGCCGCGAACATCTTCTGGGGTCAGTCCACTGACAACGTGCAGGTCACTGGCTACTACTTGCAGCAGCTTGTGAACGGCGCCTGGACCACGATCCGCACCGTCGGTGCGGCGGGCAACTTCCAGTCCGTCTACAACCTGTCGCCGGCGACTTCTTACACCTACGCCGTCGTCGCCTTCGACGCGCGGGGGAACACCTCGCCCCGCTCGGATCCGGGCATCTTGACCACGCTGGCCACCACCGCGGTGCCGTCCTGCGTCGTACAGCTGCAGCAGTACTGGACCGGATTCACCGCCACAGCCACGATCGTGAACAGCACCCAGACCGCGATCAGCGGCTGGACGTTCGGCTTCACGCTGGCGCCCGCCGCGACGGTGAGCAGTGTCTTCGGCGGCGTGCTGACGCGCACCGGCGGCTCCGGCACGATCACCCCGGCCTCCTACGACGGCACGATCGGGCCGGGCGGCCAGCTCTACTTCGGTTTCATAGGTTCCGCCAATCCGCCCGCGCCGCCCGGCGGCTTCACCTTCAACGGTTTGCCCTGCACAGCGGCATGAACCAGACCACAACCGCACGGGGGTAAGGTGCGCGGGGCGCTGGCACCCACAAGCGCCCCGCGCACCCGCCCGCACTCGCGGCTACCCTCCCGCCCATAGACCCTCATCCACTCGTCGGCGGACGGCTGCGCACCGATCCGGCCGAGGTGCGCACCGCTGCCGACCTCGCCCGGGTGCTGCGCGAGCTGCGCCGTCGGCACGCCCGGCGGTTGGGGCGGGCGGAGCCCAGCTACCGGGAACTGGCCGAGGCCACCGGCTGGTCGCACGGGATCATCGGGGAGTATCTGGCCGGCCGGGTGCTGCCGCCGACCGACCGGTTCGACGCGCTGGTGCGCCTGCTGGGCGCGACCGCGGCCGAGCAGGGCGCGCTGGCCACCGCCCGCGACCGCGTGGAAGAGGCCCGGCGCCGGGTGCGCCGATCCGCGGCCAAGCCCGAGGACGGCGTGGCTGAAAGCGCCCGCGATGGCGCGGCAGACGGTACGGCGGGGGAGAGGGGAATGCCCGGCATTCCGATCCCGCGGCAGCTGCCGATGGACGTCTTCGGCTTCACCGGCCGCTCGCGTGAGCTGGCGACGCTGGACGCATTGGCTTTCGCCCCGCCCGAGGAAAGCACCCGCGCCGTGGTGGTCTCGGCGGTTTCCGGGACCGCAGGCGTCGGCAAGACCGCGCTGGCGGTGCACTGGGCACACCGCGCCGCAGGCCGCTTCCCAGACGGACAGTTGTATCTCGACCTTCGCGGCTACGGTCCCGAGCCGCCGGTGGAACCCGTCGACGCACTAGCCAGGCTGCTGCGCGGGCTCGGGGTGACCGGGCCGCAGCTGCCCGCCGAAGCGGCCGACCGGGCCGCGCTCTACCGGACCCTGCTCGCCGGTCGGCGGATGCTCGTGGTGCTGGACAACGCGGCCACGGCGGAGCAGGCCCGCCCGCTGCTGCCCGGTGCGCCGTCCTGCTTCGTGATCGTGACGAGCCGCGACGGCCTCGCCGGATTGGTCGCGCGGGAGGGCGCCCGCCGGATCGGGTTGGACCCGCTGACCGCCGGCGAAGCCGTCACCCTGCTTCGAACCCTGATCGGCGGCCGAATCGACCCTGCGGCCCGAAGAGATACTGTGACCCGAGTCGACACCGCTGCCGCACCGCCCGAGCTGGCCGAACTGGCCGAACGGTGCAGCCGGCTGCCGCTGGCGTTGCGGATCGCCGCGGAGCTGGCCTCGGCCGGCCCCGGACGCGGCCCGGCCGCATTGCTCGCCGGCCTGCGCGACGAGCAGCGGCGGCTCGATCTGCTGGACGCGGCGGGAGATCCGCGCACCGCGGTGCGGTCGGTGTTCTCTTGGTCGTATAAGAGCCTCACGGACATGGGCGCGCGCGCCTTCGCCCTGGTCGGCCTGCACCCGAGCAGGGAATTCGACGCCTACGCACTCGCCGCACTCGCCGATGTCGGAATCGGCCACGCAAGTATCCTGATATCCGAACTGGCACGCGTCCACCTGATCGAACCGGCCGAAAACGACGCCCACGCGATGCACGACCTGCTACGCGCGTACGCCGCCGAATGCGCCGAGAAAGCCTTCAGCCCCGAGGAACGGCAGGCCGCGCTCGGCCGGTTGTTCGATCACTACCTCGGTACCGCTGCCGCAGCGATGGACACCCTCTTCCCGCACGAGCGGCGCAGCCGGCCCGACCCCGGGCCGCCACGTACCGCGCGTCCGCCGGTCGAGGATGCACGCAACGCGGCGCGTTGGCTTGAGCAGCGGCGCGGTGCACTGGTCGCTGCAGGGGTTCACGCGGCCCGGAACGGCTCGCCGCGCCACTGCCTGGACCTCTCGCGGGTGCTGTGGCGCGCCTTCGAGGTGGGCGGCCACTATCAGGAAGCGCTCACGCTGCACCGCGCCGCCGCCGCAGCGACGGCGGGCGACCCCGGACACGCCGCCGCGCTCGTTAATCTCGGCGGGATCCACTGGTGGCTGGGCGAGCACAGCGTGGCGCGCTCATACTTCGAACAGGGGCTGGCCGGACACCGACGCACCGGTGACCGGGATGGCGAGGCGCGAGCCCTGGCCCGGCTCGGACTGGTGCACGAACGACTCGGCGACTACCAGACTGCCGCCGAGCACATGCGTCAGGCCTTGGAGAGCTACCGCGCATTGGGCGACCGGCACGGCGAGGGTGCGCAACTGCTCAATCTCGGCGCGCTGAGCCGGCGGCTGGGCGACGCCGAGCAGGCGGAGTGCGGGCTGCGGCAGGCGGTCGAGATCTTCGTCGACGTGGGTGACCTGCGCCTGGAGGGCTACGCCCTGGGCAATCTGGCGCTGGTGTTGAGCGAAACCGGGCGTCACGCGGAGGCGTTGGCTCATCTCGAGCGCTCCCTTGAGCTGTGTCGGCGCAGCGGAGATCGCGGCGGCGAAGGCAGCGCGCTGAGCACGATCGGCGCGGTACACGGGCACACCGGTCGCCACGAGTCAGCCCTCGAATACCTGCACCGCGGGCTGGCCGTCAGCCGGGAGACCGGGGATCGCAGCCTGGAGACCGAAACGCTCAACGCACTCGGCGAGGTCCTGTTGGCCCTCGACCAGCCCGATTCGGCGCTGGCCCGGCACCGAGCCGCATTGGACCTGGCGCAGGGCAACGGCGACCGCTTCGAACAGGCGCGAGCGCTGCGCGGCCTGGCCGCCGCACTGGACGGCTGCGGGCGGCCGATCGAGGGCGGCGAGCATGGTGCTCGCGCCCGGGAAATCCGCGCGCAGCTTGGCATCCAGGACGACTGACGCCCTGTCAGCTGCTGTGCGCGACCGTCTTCGGGCTCACAATATTGGGGCCCTCTAACAAGCCACGCCGTTGACGGTCAGATCCGTCGGCACCGAGGTGCTGGCGGACCGGCCGCTCCAGCCGAACGACGTCGCGTAGCCGCTCGGGATCGCGGCGTTGTACGAGGCGTTCGTCGCCGTGGCGTGCAAGCCGTCGGGCGCCGAGAGACTCGACTGCCAAGCGGAGATGTCCGTGGTGTATTCGTTGAACGTCCAGCGTACTGTCCAGCCGTTAATAGGCGTCGGCCCGTTGTTGGCGATCTTGATATCCGCGGTGAACCCGCCGAACCACACGTTCTGGATCGTGTAGGTGCAGGTCACAGCGGGAACGGTCGCCGCTCGCGCCGGTGTGCCCGCCGCGGTCGCGACGAGCAGCCCACCCGCGGCTGCACTCGCGACGAGTCGCCCGCCGAGCAATCCTCTGGTGCCTATCCCACCGCGCATCCAGCCCCTCCCGCGGCACTGACAGGGTCAATACCTCGATGTACTAGCACAAGCCGCGGGATCTGACCACTGATACCCCTGTGGCGGTGAAAGTTGCAGAACACCACGGCGCTTGGACGCCCGACGCTGAACATCAAGCAGCATGGTGCTCGCCGTGCTGTTCGCCGCGGTGCCCACTGTGCTGTTCGCCGTGGTGCCCACCGTGCTGCTGCTCCGGTTCCCCGCCCATCATCGCGAGCATCTCCCGTCCGCCGGTGCGCAGGAACCCGACCACCAGCGCCGCGGCCAGGAGCAGGAAGACGATGTTCAGCACGGTCGTGTAGTTCCACGTCACGCCCTCGGTCGGCAGCTTGGCGGCGTGCTGGTCGGGAACCAGGCCGAGGCCGCCGAAGACGAGTTCGATGACGTATCCGGCCGCGGTCATCGCTGCGTAGAACGAGCCGGCGAGGAACAGCGCCATCCGCCCGCCGTAGTACTTTCGGTAGATATTCAAGATCGGCGCGATCAACAGGTCGGCGAAGATGAACGCGACCACGCCGCCGAAGCTGATGCCGCCCTTCCACAGCACCACGGCCAGCGGCACGTTCCCGATCGAGCAGACGAAGCTGATGATCGCTACCAGCGGGCCGACCAGCGGACCCCAGATCTTGGCCGCCAGCGGGTGCCCGGTCAGGAAGAAGTGCCCCCAGAAACCGTCGGGCACCCATGCTGCGATCGCTCCGGCGATCAGCAGCCCGGCCGCGATGTCGCGCAGCACCGCCGCCCACTCCATCACGAAGATGTGCGCGACCGAGGTGGCCCCGCGGCGGGAGAACAGCCGGCGCAGGAACGGCTCGTCGCCGGTCACCGACATGTCCATCGCGGCGTGGCCTTCCATCGACCCGGCGACGCCGCGCTCGGCCTGCTCGCGCGCCGCGTCCAGCAGCCGGCCGCGCAGCAGCAGCCGGAACAGCAGCGCCAGCACGAGGATCATCACCGGCCCGCCGGCGAACTCCGCCGCGGTGAACTGCCAGCCCATCAGCAACGCCAGGATGATGCCGAGCTCGACCACCAGGTTCGTCGAGGCGATCTCGAAGGCCATCGCGGCGGTGAAGTTCGCCCCCTTGCGAAACAGCGAACGTGCGAGCGCGACCGCTGCGTACGAACAGGACGAGGACGCGGCGCCCAGCGCCGACGCCAGCGCCAGGGTGCGCGGCCGGTCGTCGCCGAGCCATCGCACGATGGTGCTTTTTCGCACCAATGCCTGCACGATCGCCGACAGCAGGAAGCCGAGGACGAGGGCCCAGGTGATCTCCCAGGTCATCGACCCGGCGATGGACAAGGCGTGCGTGACAGCGCGCAAGATGTCACCTCACAGTGCATCGGCTCGGTCGGTGGGCAGCTGCAACCGTATACCCCTACGGGGTATTCCATGCGCTCGGCCGTGTCGGGTTTGAGCCTGATTGGTCCGACCGGAATGATTGACGCACTCCATGGTCTAGTCCAATCATCTGCGCAAGTGGTCTAGTCCAACTGCGCGCAGGCCGCCACCCACGCTCGCAAAGGCCTGCTTTCCCGTAAGGAGGCGCCATGTTCAGACGTCGAACGGCCGCCCGCGGCCCCGCCCTCGTGCTCGCCGCCGCGCTCGCCACCCTGCTGGCCGCGTCGCCGGCGCTGGCCGGCACCCGGCCGATCGGGCCGTCCGCTCGGGTCGCGCCCAACGGGACGTGCACCCCGGTCAGCACCCTCGCCGGAGACCACTACAGCGCCGTGCAGATCGCCCAGGTCGCCCAGCAGGGCGGCTTCTCCGGCAACGACTGGACCATCTCGGTGGCGATAGCCGAGGCGGAGAGCTCCGGCTGGACCCGGGCCACGCTCGTCGACTCAGACTGCAGCGTCGACCGCGGCCTGTGGCAGATCAACTCGTACTGGCACGGCGAGGTCAGCGACTCCTGCGCCTTCGATCCCTCGTGCGCGGCCCAGGCGACCCACACCATCTGGGCTAACGGCGGCTGGAGCCAGTGGACCACCTACACCAACGGCGCCTATCTGTCCCACATGAGCGACGCCCAGGCAGCCGTCAACCAGGTCAGCGGCGGCAGCGGGAGCGGCGGCGGGGGAGGAGGCGGCGGCGGTGGCGGTGGCTACTCCGGTTCGTGGCAGGCGTACCACGCGTATTCGGTCGGCGACGTCGTCTCGTACAACGGGGTCAACTACCGATGCATCCAAGCCCACACGTCCCTGCCCGGCTGGGAGCCGCCTAACGTGCCGGCGCTCTGGCAGCCGGTTTAGGTCCGGCTGACATAAGGTCGGTGAGCACAGCGCCTTGCCGCGCTGTGCTCACCGGGGCCTCGGCCGTGGACCGGTGGCAACGCGGATCGAGGAGAGCCATGGGCGGACAGCGTCGGCATCTGGTCTGGCAGGTCGTCGAGACGGCCGGATTCGAGGCGGCATGGCTGGACCTCGACGGCATGAGCCTTCAGGCAACCGGCCGGGCGGTAGGTCAGCTGCCCGAGCCGTACTGGCTGTCCTACACATTGCACACCGATGACCGCGCCGCGACCACCCGCCTCACCGTCACGGCCACGACCGCCGACGCGCAATACGACCTGGATCTGCGCCGGGAGGACGAGACGTGGACGGTGGACGGGGAGCCGCGCGCCGACCTGGCCGGCGCGCTCGACTGCGATCTGGCCTGCTCGCCGGTGACCAACACCATGCCGATCATCCGGCACGGGTTGCAGCACGGCCCGCACGACTCCGGCACGCTCCGATTCGTCATGGCGTTCGTGCAGGTTCCAACCCTGCGCGTGGTCGCGTCTCAGCAGTCATACACACATCTCGACCTGGCCGAGGAGGCGGCGCGCGTCCGGTACGCGTCAGGGAGCTTCGTCAGTGACCTCACAGTGGACCGCGACGGACTGGTCGTCGACTACCCGACGATGGCACATCGGATCTCTGCCGCGACGACAGTGACGGCTGACCAGCGCAGCGGCGGCCCCGGCTCCCCGCGACCGGGCGCCGACGCGTCCTGAGCGCGCAAAATTCGCGTCCGCCCAACCAAGGCTCCAGCCGGGGACGCGAGCTGAGTGTCCATCAGCCAGACTACTGACTTGTGTGACTTATGTCTTGACGCCTTAGACGTGTCGGCTAATGATGACATCCAGGCCGGCTTCGCCCATTGTGATCGGAACTTTCCGTCATCAGCCGTCTTTGCGGGATGTGAGGTCAACGTTGATCGATCATCTGTCCGAGCGCGCAGCGCAGGATGTGAGCGCTAACATTGAGGAGGCCGCCGACCAGTCCGGCGCCCTCAGCCCGTCGCGGCGCAGCCTGCTGAAACAGGTGCTGGCCGGCGGCGGCGCGGCGGCCACCGCGTCGCTGGTGGCCGCGTGCACCAGCGGGCACAACGCGGCCGCCGCCAGCGGGGCCGGCAACTTCGCCAGCACCCCGAAGTGGCGCTTCGTCTTCGTCAACCACGTCACCACCAACCCCTTCTTCGTGCCGACGCAGTACGGGGCGGCGGACGCGGGCGCGCTCGTCAACTGCACGTACCGGTGGACCGGCTCTCAGAAGGCCGACGTCGGCGAGATGCTGAATGCCTTCAACGCTGCG
>NZ_DASRGV010000098.1:0-39852 GCF_035650855.1 Actinocrinis sp.
ATGGTGATGTACTTCAACCCGCTCAAGGTGCTGATGCCGCCGGCGCTGTGGCTGGTGGCCATCGGCTTCGGCAAGGGCATCTACGACATGGTGATGCACCCGGTGCGCATCGCCGGGGACACCGTGCTGATCTTCCTCAGCGGTCTGATCATCGGCTCGCTCGCGCTGCTGGCCGACCTGATCGTCCGCTCCCGGGGGGAATGACGCGAGCTGCGGGCGGGTCGCCGACCCGCCCTTAGGCCGTCAGCCTCGCCCGCACAACCAGCCCCGTTCCGACGCCCGGGAAGCCGCGCTGCAAGTACCGGAACGGGGCTGTTCCGTACCGGGCCACCCCTCCGTAAAGCAGCCCCTTCGGCTGAAGCAGGCGCGCGGACGCCCCAGTGCGCTGTTCCATCGACGCTCCCGGCGCCGCGGCGAGCTTCCGCTTCCCGACCGCGTTGCGCGCGGTCTCCAGCAGGTAGCCCAGCGGCATGCCGTACTCGCGCGACTCGACCTGCGAGAAGCCGGCCTTCTCCAGCAACGCGGCGAGGTCAGCGCGCTCGTACCGGCGGAAATGACCGGCCAGCACGTCGTGCGCCGCGTAACGGCTCTGGTGAGCCGGCACGGACAGCAACAGCCAGCCGCCAGGACGCACCCGCCGCGCCCATGAATCGAGCGCCCCGGCGTCGTCCTCGATGTGCTCAAGCACCTCGAAGGCGCAGACCAGGTCGAACTGCACGGCCGGATCGAGCTCGTCGGCGAGCACGTTGCGCACCTCGCCGCGGCCGCCCAGCGCGATCCGGCGGCTGGCCACGGCGAACGACTCCGGACTGGGCTCCAAGCCGAGATAGTTGAACTGCGCGGCGAGCCGGACGCCGACCGCGCCCATGCCACAGCCGACCTCCAGCACGTCGCTGACGCCGTGGGGGATCATGCGGCGTATCACGTCGTAACGCAGCCACGCGTTCGCCGCGAGAGGGGCGAGCCGGTCCATCGACGGTCGGCTTTCGGGCGCGCCCGGTTCGGCCGGAGCCGGTCCCGAGCCGGGCGTTGCGGCGCCGGCCGCCCCCGTCCCGGAGACCGCGTCCGGTATCTGCGGACCGTGCTCGCTCATGTCCAGCCTTTCGTCACGTCGGGTTCGTATGCCTATCAGGTCGTCTGTCTATCAGGTCACCGTGTGTTTCCGCGCCGGCAGCTCGCCGAGCCGCTTGATCAGCGGGGTGACGATCTGCTCGGCGGCGAACGAACCGAGCGCGAGGCTCCGCGCGGCCTCGCGGGCCCGGCGCAGCTCGGCGCGGTCTTCGGCCAGCCGCAGCAATGCCTCGGCCAGCGCGTCGGGGTCGCCGGGCGGCACGAAGACGGCGGCGTCGCCGAGCAGGCGGCGCTGCGGGGCCGTGTCCGAGGTGACGATCGCGCAACCGGCCGCCGCGCCCTGGAAGACCTTGTTGGGCACGACGCGCAGCGCCTTGGGTCCGGTGCCGAAGATGCCCAGGCACACGTCGTGCCGTGCGACCAGGGACGGAAGCTCGTCCGGGGCGACCCAGTCGAGCCAGCGCACGGCCGGGTTGGCTTCGGCGGCTCGGCGGGTCTCGGGGCCGTCCTGGCCCTTGCCGACCATGGTGGTCTCGACCGGGGCTCCGGCCAGCCGGGCCAGGGCGCGGCCGATGACCGGCGTGCCCTGCAGCGGCGTGTAGAGACCGAAGAAGAGCACGCGCAGCGGCGACGGGCCGCTCGTCTCGGGGCTGTCCACGTTCACGGCGGCGTCGAACCAGGCGCGCGGCGCGCCGACCGGAACCACCACCGCCCGCTCCCGGTGCTGCGGGGGCAGCGCGTCGAGATGCTCCTCGGTGTCCACGACGACGAGGTCGGCCGAGCGCAGCGCGCCCGAGTCGATCGCGCGCAGCAGGACGCCCTTGATCCCGCCGCCGGAAAGCTGCCGGTCGCGGGCCGTGTCGCTGGCGCCGATGAGGTGGTCGAGCACGATCGGGGTGCGCCGGAACAGGCGCCTGGCCAGCCGCACGTCGAAGTGCCCCAGGTAGCCGACCAGGACCAGGTCGGGGCGGGGCTGGCGGCGGGCGGCGCGCGCGAGCGCCAGCCAGCGCCGGGCGAGGGTGCCGAGCAGCACCGGCACCCGCCAGGGCTGCGCGAGGATGGCGACGCGGGCGGCCGTGTCCAGGCCGAGCGGGGCGTTGCACTCCTGTACCTCGTGGCCGTGCGCGCGCAGGCCGTCGGCGATGATGGCGACCCGGGGATGCGCCTTGGCGTCATACGTGCCGAAGACCGTCACTCGCATGGCAACAGACAATAGTGGCCGACTCGGCCGCCGCGTCCCGCGCTGTTGCGGTAAGCCGGTCAGGAACTGCCGTTAGGCTTCGCCCTGTGAAGGACCGGACGACGACCGTGACAAAGCCGATCGAAACGGCCGGCGCCGGAGACGACGACGCGTCCGCTCCCAGCGGCGGCGACACCGGCCAAGACCCCGCCGCCGCGCGCAGATCGCCGACGGCCCGCGCCAAGGCGCTGCTCGGCAGCGCGGCCGTGCGCGTCGGATTCGTGCTGCTCGCCGTCGGGCTCGGCGGCTACGCGATCGAGGACGAGTGGTCCCAGGTCCGGGCCGGGCTCTCCGGGCTCGGCGCGGCGGTCGTGGCCGGATCGTTCGGCCTGGTGCTGCTCGCGCTGCTCGCCTCGATGCTGGAATGGCGCTCGCTGCTGACCGCCGCCGGGTCGCGGGTGCCGCTCGCGCCCGCGTCGCGGATCTTCTTCGTCGGGCAGGTCGGCAAGTATCTGCCGGGCGCGGTCTGGCCGGTGCTGGCGCAGATGGAGCTCGGGCAGGCGCAGCGCATCCCGCGGCGCCGCTCCGCCACCGTGGCCGTGATCACGATACTGGTGTCGCTGGCGGCGGGCCTGATCGTGGCGGCGATCTGCACCGTGGCCGGGCTGACCGGTTCGACCACCGGGGGCTACGGCTGGGCATTCCTCGCCGCGCCCGTGCTGCTGGTCGCGCTGCATCCAAGAGTGCTCAACCCAGCGCTTGACCGGCTGCTGCGGCTGGCCCGCAGGCCGGTCCAGGAGGTGCCGCTCTCCGGCCGCGCGGTCGTCTCGGCGACGTTGTGGGCGGTCCTGTACTGGGTGCTCAACGGCCTTAGCGTGTGGCTGCTCGCGGTGCGGCTCGGTGCCTCGGACGGCCGCACGTTCCTGCTCGCCACCGGCGGTTTCGCGTTCGCCTGGTGCGCGGGCTTCCTGGTGGTGCTGGCGCCGGCGGGCGCGGGCGTGCGCGAGGTGGTGCTGGTCGCCTCGCTCTCTCCGGTGCTCGGAGCGGGAAAGGCGACGGCCGTGGCCCTGGTCTCGCGGCTGCTGACCACGGTCGGCGACCTGCTCGCGGCCGGGCTGGCCGGTTGGCTGGGCCGTGGCCGGCGGCACGCTCCCGCGGACGCAGCGAACTGAGCCGGGGCTGAGCGAGCCGGCCGGCGGCTGGGGACGAGGACCAGGGCAGTCGGCTGGGGACCGGGGCGGTGCCCGGCACTTTCAGCAGGCGAGCACTTCCGCCTCGACCAGCTGACGCAGCTGCTCGCGGCGCCGCTCCAGCTCCTTGAACTGAGCGGCCCAGGCTGCATACGCGCGCCGCCGCCACCGGTGCGGGCGGGTCGCCAGCCAGGAGTCCATGGCGACCTGCCAGCACACCTCCTCCACGGCGGCCCGCAGCAGGGTCGGCGACTTGACCACCATCGCGGCCGGGATCCGCGCGCCGATCGACTCGAAGCGCAGGTTCCAGGCCTCGCGCCGGGACCGCCGCGCGTTCCGCCGCAGGCCGCGCCGCCGCGGTCGCGGGCTCAGCTCGGTGTCTTCCGAGTCCATGTTCGCCTCCTGACGCCGGGTCGCTCCGCGGGTGAGAGGGGAGCTTGCCTCCTTCACGGCGGCGCCCGCGCCGGGGTTCACCGCGGCGGGCGGCTTTTACCCGCGCCCGGTGCGCGCGATCGAGTGTGCGGCCGGGCGCGCGGCCGGGCGCGCGCTAACTTTCACTTCCCACCGGTCCGGTCCGCACCCGCGGAGATGTGGTTGCGGCGGCCCCCTTCCGGCGCGCACCGGCCTCAATTAGCGTGCCAGTGGTCGAAATCTTCATGAGTGACGCTTCGCCGCGGTGCGGCGGTCGAGCGAGACGTCGCGAGGAGCGGGCGGTGGATGAGGAACCGGGGCATCCGGGGGGCGAGGCCGTCCGGGTGGCGGTCGTGGACGATCACGAGATCGTCCGGCGCGGAGTCAGGGATCTGATCGAATCGGCGCCCGGCCTGGTCTTCGCCGGGGAGGCGTCCGGCGCGGCCGAGGCGCTGCGGTTGGTGCCAGCGCTGCGGCCACGCGTGGCCATCCTCGATGTGCGCCTCCCAGACGGCGACGGGGTCTCGCTCTGCCGTGAGTTGCGCTCCCGGATGCCCGAGCTGGCCTGCCTGATGCTGACCTCTTACAGCGATGACGACGCGCTGTTCGAGGCCGTGATGGCGGGCGCGTCCGGCTACTTGCTCAAGCAGGTGCGCGGTAACGACTTGATCAGTGCAGTACGCGCGGTCGCGTCCGGTGAGTCGATCCTCGATCCCGCGTCCACGACCCGCATGCTCGACCGGCTTCGCGCCGCGGTCCCGCGCGATGCCGGGTCCGAGCTCGAGCTGTCAGCCCGCGAGGACCACCTGCTCGACCTGATCGGCCAGGGTCTGACGAACCGGGAGATCGCGGACCGAACCGGACTGACCGAGAAGACCGTTAAGAATTACGTGTCGCGGCTCCTGCAGAAGCTGGGCATGGCCCGGCGCGCGCAGATCGCGGCATTCGCGACGGAACGTCGTCTGCTACGCGAAGGGGGAGAGCGATGGCGACCAGGGTGACCGCTGCGGTTCGAGGCGGTGGCGCGTACCGGGACGGCCCGGCGGCGCGGGCAGGGGTGTCGTGGAGCAGTGCGTCATGGAGCTGAGCCGGCGCGAGTGCCTCACGCTGCTCTCGACCCGGCCGTTCGGGCGCATCGTCTACACCGCCTCGGGACTGCCCGCGGTCGTGCCGGTCAACTTCCTGGTGGAGCACGCCGAGCGGGACGAGGACCTGCTGGTGTGCACGGTGCGCGCGGACTGGCTGCTGGCCCCGATCAACCATGCGGTGGTCGGGCTCCAGGCGGACGAGCTGGACCGCGGCATGGACGGGGGCTGGTGGGTCACCGTGGTGGGCCGGGCCGAGCCGGTCGAGGACCGGCTGGAGGCCGCGGCGCTGCGGGCCGATCCGCGGTGGCCGAGGACGATCGACGACAGCGAGGCGATCGTGCGGCTGCGCCCCGGCCTGACCTCGGGTCGCCGGCTCGGGCTCGAGAAGCAGAACGGCGCGCGGCGGGAAGCAGAAGGCTGAAACGGCAGGCTGACGGACGACCGGCCCGCTCGCGGCGATCGTGATGCGGCCTCGGCGACGCTTGACGGCTGATCCGGGTGTCGAGTGGTGCGGTGCGGGCTATCCCGGGGCCGTTCAGCGCAGCGGGACCTGCCAGCTGATCCGGGTGCCGGTGCCGAGTCCGCTGCCGCCCCGGTGTACCGGCTCGACCTTGAGCTCGCCGGCGAACTGCTCGGCCCGGCGGGCCAGGTTGGCCAGGCCGCTGCGGCGCAGCGAGGCGGGCGGCCCGAGGCCGTCGTCCACGATCTCGATCACCACCCGGTCGCTCACCGCGACGTCCACCTCGACCCGCCTGGCCTGGGCGTGCCTGGCCACGTTCGCCAGCGCCTCGCGCAGCACCGCGATGACGTTCTCCGCCACGGCCGGCGGCACGTCCGTGTCGATCAGGCCTTCCATGCGCAGCGCGGCGGAGAAGCCGAGCACCTGGCGCGCGGCGTCGACCTCCTGGATGATCCGGTGCCGCAGCGGCGAGCCGGGCCGGGCCGCACCCTGGGCCTGCAACGCGAAGATGGTCGAGCGGATCTGCCGGATGGTGTCGTCGAGCTCGTCGATGCTCTGCCCGATCCGCTCGGCCACATCGCCGCGCTGCGCCCGGTTGCGCGCGCCCTCCAGCGCGAGGCAGACGCCGAAAAGCCGCTGCACCACGAGGTCGTGCAGGTCGCGGGCGATCCGCTCCCGGTCCTGATACACCTGGACCCATTCGTCGTCCAGCCGCCGATCGGCCAGGTCCAGCAGCTGCGCCGCCTGCCTGGCGAGCTCGGCGATCGACGCGTGGATCGCGGGCTCGAACGCGGCGCGCCCTTTGCGCCGGCAGACCGCGAGCACGCCGCGCACCCGGCCCTCCGCGCCCATCGGCAGCAGCAGCGCCGGGCCGACCCCGAGCTCGGCGAACCGGTCGGCGGCGATTCCCGGGCCGGCCGCACCTGCCGTGGTGCCGGAGCTTCCGGCAGTGCCGGTATCCCCAGCGGCGCCCGATCCCGCTGCCTCGCCGCCCGCCGAGGCAGCTTCGATGTCTGAGAAGATCGCGGCGCGCCCGGTGCGTAGCACCTCGCCGGTGGCCGAGCCGTCCCGCACTGAAAGCAGGCCCCTGACCAGCTCGGCGCGCTGGCCTACCGCCACCTCAAGGATCTGATGCACGCCGTCCTCGTCGGGCAGCGTCACGGTCACCAGGTCGGCATCCGCCAGCTCGCGCGCCTGCTCGGCCAGCGCCCCCAGCGCGACCGACTGCGGCTCCCCGGCCAGCAGACTGCCCGCCAACCGTCCGATCGCGGTAAGGCGCCTGCGCTCCAACTGCGCGCGCTCGCGTTCGCTGGCGTGGCCGAGCGCCAGCCCGGCGGCCCGCGCCAGGGTGCCGGCCGCGATCTCGTCCTGCGCCGTGAACCGCGTGCCGTCGGCCTTGTCTGTCAGATAGAGCTGCGTGTAAACGGTCGCCCCCAACGGGATCGGCGTGCCGAGCCAGGTGGTCTCCAGGGCGTGCGCGGGCGGCTCTCCGACCGCTCCGTGCTGCGCGCTGGTGAGGATCATCGCCTTCTCCACGGTTCGGCGCAGCGCGGCCTCGGGCTCCGGCTCCCCGGCCACCGCGAGGACGGCGTCGGCGAGTGAGCATCCTTTCACCGGCTCGGTCGTGGGCGTGGGCTCCTGCTCGCGGTCGGCGGTGTCTCTTCGGCGGTTCGGCGGATCACCGGGTGGATATGGCTTCATTTCGAGCTCCGATTCCGCCCCCGAAGCCGGAGCGAAGTCCGGCTCCCTGATCGGCGCCACGGAGATCAGCCGCGGCGTGCTGCGCTCCCAACACCTTAGCGGCGCTGAGTTCGCATTCTTACAGCAAGGCCCCTGCTCGGGAAGAGGCTCCGGGGACCCGGCAGGGCGAGGGCGGACGGCTCGCGCGTGAGCCGTCCGCCCTCGCGGCGTCCGGTGTGTTCCGGCCGGTTTCGGCAGGTTTCGGCCGGAGTTCAGCCCCAGCAGCCCAGGTAGCGATCCGAGGTCACGTACCCGTGATCCGCTTCGATCCGGTGGTGGTAGCACCCGGCGTTGTCGAAGGCGGTGGCCTGTGCGGAGAGCGAGGAGTAGTCCTCCGCGTCGGAGCCGTCGGCCTGCACGACCGCGCCGGCGTCGTCGCGCTGGAGGACGCCCTTGGCCGTGACGCGGTCGTTGGCCTTCGTCGTGGTGAGCCAGTCATCGCCCAGTGCTACCTGCGTCGTCTCGGTCCTGGACACGTCGGCGTTGCCCTGCACGAGGAAACCGGAACCGGTCGAGCTCGGCTGGTACACACTCGTCACAGTGATCGGGTAGGACCACCCGTCCCGCGTGCCGGTGGAGTGGTGCTCGGAGGTACTCATCTGCGTGTAACCGCTGTCCTTCTGCACGACGGTCTGCGCGAAGCCGGACTGGGTCACCGTGTCCGTGTTCGAGTACGTCATGTGCTGCCGGACGGTGGTGACCACGCGGCCGCGCGAGGTGTTGACGTATCCGGACACGGTCCAGTCGCGTGACGCGGTCGTCGCGATGACGTCGGTGCCGGTGCTCGGCGTCGTCCACGCGGAGGAAAGCGTCGGCTCGGCCGAGATCGTGTCGGTGAGCAGCCCGCCGCCGGTGTGCGCGGCGTGGTGGTCGGTGGTGAGGAACAGCGTGCCGTCCATGGTCCACACGTCGGTGATGCCGGTCGGCGGCAGCAGCGTGATCTGGTGCGGTTGCCCGTCCGAGAGCAGCCCGGCGAACGGGGTCAGGTCGATCGCGTAAGGCTGGGTGCGCAGCGAGTCCACGCTCATGATCGGCCGCCACATCAGTGGGCTGATCCCGCCGCTGTAGATCGCCGGGAACGGCTGCGCGACCCCGGCGAGTTTGCCGTCCACCTCGACGCGCACCTCGCGATACGGTCCGCCGCCGCACAGCCCGTAGCTCGGATGCGCCTGGTTATAGGCGTCGGGGACGTTCGTGTACCAGAACTCTTCACAGCCGCCGCCGCGCGCGAAGACCTCCAGCGTCGCGCCGGAGAGATTGCGCGGGAAGGTCACCGTCTGCGTGGCGCTCTGCCCGCCGGTCAGCGACCACCAGCCGGCCGAGGTGGTGCCGCCCTGGCTGACCGGGACGACCTGGTCGGCGGTCGATGCGGCGGGGTACCCGTGGCCGGCCTGGTAGTAGGTGACCGTCAGGGTCATGTGATAGATCCCGGTGTACGTGTCGTTGACGATGTTGCCGAGGTCGACGACCAGTGGTTGCGCGGTGCGCAGCAGCGGGATGAAGCGGGAGATGTCCGCGTCCACGTGCCAGGAGATGCCCGCGGGGTCCGGCTCCGGGGTGCTGGTGCGAAACACCTCGGCGCCGCCGATCCAGACCCCGGCCAGCCGGTCGTACTGGCGTCCGGCGACGCTGCCGCTCCAGTCGAGCACCACCTTCGACCACGGGCCCGGGCAGGCGCTCGGCGCGGTGAGGGTGCCGACGAAGGGCTGGCCGTAGCTGTTGGCGAAGTCGTGCTGCATGGCGGTGACCGTGCAGTGCGGGGTGGCCGGGCGGCTGACCGGAGGCAGCGCGGAGGCGGGGTTCTGGTAGTTGATCTCGACGGGGGCTGAGGCGGCGGCCGCGGAACCGGGAAGCCCGGTGATCAGCGCGGCGGCGATGATCGTGAGCATCGCACCGGTGTGCGACAATCGTCGGGTTATTCGCATGTGAACAACACGTCCTCGTGGGTTGGACGGGCGCATGGCGTCGTTGTCCCGGCTTGTGGCAGGGACCGGACAAGCCTGTCGGCTCGGCGGGGACGCGCGCAATACCCTTGTCAGGCGGAAACCGTGTCGATCGAAGAGAAGGCACCCGGCAAGAGCGGCTGGCCGTGCGCGTAGACGTCCATCAGCACCTTTGGACCGAGGGGTTCATCGCGGCGCTGCGGGGGCGTGCGAGCGTGCCGCGTCTGGCGGGGGACGGGTGGACCCTGGTCCTCGACGGCGAGCCGGATTACCGCGTCGATCCGCGCGACCACGACCCGGCGCTGCGCCTCGGGATGAACCGCGTCGACCTGCTCGACCTGGCGCTGGTCTCCCTCTCTAGCCCGCTCGGCATCGAGCACCTGCCCGCCGCCGAAGCCGCTCCGTTGCTGGAGGCGTACCACCGCGGCGCGCTCGCGCTGCCGGCCGGCTTCGGCGCGTGGGCCGCGGCCTGCGTGACCGACCCCGATCCCGCCGACCTGACGCACTGGCTGGACGCCGGGTGCGTCGGCCTGCAACTGCCCGCTACCGCACTCGCCGATGCGGCGGGATACGCGCGCTGTGAGCCGCTGCTGCGCGCGTTGCAGGAGCGCGACAAGCCGTTGTTCATCCACGCGGGCCGCGCGGCCTCGCCCGGAGCGCCACCGTGGTGGGCCGCGAACGTGGACTACGTACAGCAGATGCACGCGGCGTATTACGCCTTCGCCGCCTTCGGGCGTCCCGCGCACCCCACGCTCAAGGTGTGCTTCGCGATGTTGAGCGGGCTCGCGCCGCTTCACCGGGAACGCGCCGCGGCCCGCGGCGGGCCTGACCTGACCGCCGACTCAGGGGTCTGGTTCGATACCTCGTCCTACGGCCCGGTGGCCGTGGCCGCTCTCGGGTCGGCGTTGGACGCGGCAGGTGGCGGAGATACGCCACTGGAGGCGGGATTCGGTCACGGGCAGACAAAGCACGCTAAGGCCGCGTCAGCTGCGCGCGCACGGATCGTGCTCGGCTCGGACCGCCCCTACGCCGCGCCCGGAATCCTCGCCGACCCGGCGGCCGCCCACGCGGCGGCCGCCGAGCTGCTGGGTGCCTGCGCCGTCACCCGTCAAACGGTCACGGATGCATCGTGAGGCAGGCGGTCTGATTCAGCGTGGTGTCGGTGAAGCACATGTTGTCGCCGTTCGCCAGCCACACGCCGCCGCCGGAGGCCCAGCTGATCGTCATGTAGTGATCGCTGGGGTGGCCCCATATGGTGATCACGCCCTCGGTGTCCCAGAGCTTGACCGTGTCCGTGTCGGGGCCGTCCGTCTCGCCGCTGGCCGACTGCATGTTCAGGCCGGTGCCGACCACGGTGATGCAGACGTGCGCGCCGTTCCAGTAGTTATAGGTGTGGCAGCCGGTTCCGGTGAACGGCCGGACCAGCTGCGGGTGCGCGTTCGCCGTCTTGCCGGTGGCGATCGCGCCTGAGCTCTGAGTGGCACCCGAACCAGAGGTTGTACTCGCGGCCGCCGCGCCCGCCGACCCGATCAGCGCGCACAGCATCACCGCCACCAGCACCAGGAGCGCGGGCCGCCCGCCGAACTGCCGCCGCGCCCTCCGATCACCCATCGCGCCCCGCATCATGCGTCCCTTCGCCACCTGTGTAAAGCTCTGCCGTCCGCCGGACAGGGCGGACGGCAGAGCCATTCCATACGCAAGGGTACGTGGACGCCCGCACGGGCTCCAGGTGCGGGTACCGATAGGCCGGTTCCCGCCAGCATGACAATATCTTGATCAGCCTTCTGTCGGCGAGGCCCGGACCCCGCGCCTGCTGGCGCACCGTCAGACGGCGGGTCCGGGCCTCGGCCGGTGGAGCGGAATCAGCGCTCGATCAGCAGTGCTCGATCAGACCACGGTGGATCACACAGCGCTCGATCAGACCAGGCCGACCGACTTGAGCCACGCGGTGGCCACCGCGGCCGGGTCCTGCTTCTGCACCTGGGTCTTCACGTCGAGGTCGAGCAGCGTCTTGCTGTCCAGCTTCGCGTCCACCGCGTTGAGCGCGTCCACGCCGGTGGAGCTCAGCGCCGACTTGTTCACCAGCGGCAGCACGTTCTGCAGGCCGAAGATG
Source organism: Actinocrinis sp. (assembly GCF_035650855.1). Lineage (GTDB taxonomy): Bacteria > Actinomycetota > Actinomycetes > Streptomycetales > Catenulisporaceae > Actinocrinis. The sequence continues at coordinate 11,197 of NZ_DASRGV010000098.1, forward strand.
TTCTTCGGGTCGGTCAGCGTGACCAGGCCGTTCTGGGTGATCGTCGGGTCGGTGGTGAACAGGTCGCCGGCGTCCACCGCGCCCTGCGACAGCGCCGTCTCGGTCAGCGTGCCGCCGGCGTCCAGCGACTTGAAGGTGATCTGCGAGGCCTTGAGCCCGTAGGCCTGCTCGAGCCCGAGGATGCCCTGGTAGCGGGTCTGGAACTCGGCCGCGGCGCCGATCGAGACGTTGGCGCCGTTGAGTGCGGTCACGAAGTCCGCGATCGAGGAGCTCGCGGTCATGTGGTACTTCGCCGCCGCCTGCTTGCTCAGCGTCAGGGTGTCGTTGTCCTGGGCCTGCGCGGGCTGCAGCACCTCGAGGTTCGGCGCGAGCTCGCTCGCGATCGCCGCGTCCACCTGGTCGGTCGAGGTCTGCGGGGTGGTCTTCTTGGCCAGGCTGTCCAAGTACGCCAGCAGCGCGCCGTTGTACTCCGGCTTGAGCGTGATCGTGCCGCTCTTGAGCAGGCCGTAGGTCACCTCGCGGCTGGCGATGTTCAGCTTGTAGCTGACCTTGTAGCCCTTGGCCTGCAGCGCCTGGCCGTAGATGTCCGCCAGCAGCACGCTCTCCAGGAAGTTGTCGGAGCCGACCACGATGGAGCCGGTGGCCTGGCCGCCCCCGCCGGTCAGCGGGTTCGAGGAGTTGTTCGAACTGCCGCTGCTGCCGCACCCGGCCACGAACGCACCGGTCAACACGGCAGCACCGAAGGCGGCGGTGACCCGCCGGGTAATCCAGGAATTCACGCTGGCTCCTTGGTCGCAGGAATCCACGCCCGGCCCCGTGCCCGCGTGGAAAACTCAATGGTTCCCACTGGCAATCCAACCCAGCCGATCGACGGGCCGTCAACCGACGATCGATCACCGATAGGTATCGCTTGGGCGCCCATCCCGCCCCGCCTCGTCACTGTTCACTGTGTTGCAACATTCGCCCAGTGACCGGATGGCGACAAAAGGGCACCGCATTCGATACTGTGCTGCGGGTTCGGATCTGAAGTCTGATCATCAGTGTCATGGTCGCCAATTGCACCCAAATGGCCCAGGCACCGGGGAGGCGGCACAGTGGCTGTGCGCAGTGGGCAGGAACTGGGACGTCCGGCACACAGCCGCAAGTCGGGCCGGCGTCTTGACCGGATCCCGTTCCGCCGCAAGCTCGACGCACTCGTCGCCCTTCCCGCCGTCGCGATCGTGGGCCTGCTCAGCCCGCTGGTGATCCAGCAGGTGAACGCCGCCCGCACCTGGGAGAGTGCGGCCTCTTACATGAGCACCACGCAGCAGGTCAGCGTGTTGATCGACGACCTCGGCGCCGAGCAGGAGGACGCGCTCGGCGTCATCGGCAGCATCCAGCTGGTCGACCTGGCCGCCTTCGACCGCGCCGCGCAGATCACCGACCAGCAGCTGCAGAACGTGCTGGCCGCCTACGGCCAGAACCCGCCGACCGCGATGCGCGCCGCGCTCGACGAGATCAACGCCCTGAGCCTGGAGCGGCAGGGCGTGCACCAGGGCAACATCAACGGCACCATCCTGCTGCAGGCGTACACCGGCGCCATGCGCGACCTGAACGACGCGATGGGCCTGGCCCAGCAGGCCGCCGACGGCAACCCGGCCGCGGTGCCCGAGGCCGAGCTGGACATCCTGTTCCAGGCCGACCTGGCCGCCAACTCCCGCGAGGCGGCGCTGGTCGAGATCGCGGACGACCCGGCCCAGGCCCCGACCCAGTACCCGCTGGCGGAGAACTTCGACGGCATCGCCACCTCGCAGGGGCAGCGGCTGCAGCAGTTCATCCCGCCGGCCGACTACTCGCTCTACAACGCGATCCAGGGCAACGAGCAGCAGGGCGTCATCGACCAGTTCGAGGCCGCCGCCTCCAGCGCCTTCATCTCCGGCAACCGGCAGACGATCAACGAGCTGACCGGGTACGCGCGCCAGGTCACCGACGCGGCGCTCTCCCAGGGCCAGGCCCGCACGGTCATGGAGGCCAGCATCACCCGCCAGGTGGTCGCCCGGGCCGCGCACAGCGCCTCGGTCGCGGCCTGGACCGCGATCGGCCTGGTGGTGCTGGCCATCGTGCTGCTGATCGGGCTGATCGTCTTCAGCGTCCTGATCCGGCACTCGATCGCCCGCCCGGTGCTGCGGCTGACCCGCGCGGCCACCCGCATCGCCACCGTCGCCGAGCAGGACCTCGAGCGCGTCGCCGAGGACGATCCCGAACACGAGGGCGAGCCGCCCGAGCTGGAACACGTCGCGGTGGCCACCCGCGACGAGATCGGCGACCTGGCCGAGTCCTTCAACCGGCTGCAGGAGACCGCGGTGCGGGTCCTTGAGCGCCAGGTGCTGGTGCGCCGCAACACCGCCGAGATGTTCGGCAACGTCGGGCGGCGCATCTACAACCTGACCGGCCGCCAGCTCGCCCTGATCGACGCGATGGAGCGCAGCGAGACCGACCCGGTGCTGCTCGAGCGGCTCTACCGGATCGACCACCTCGCGGTGCGCCTGCAGCGCGGCGCGGACAGCCTGATGCTCCTGTCCGGCGAGCGCGAGCCCGCGCTGGACGCCACCCCGATGCGGCTGACCGACGTGGTGCGCTCCGCCATCGGCCGGATCGAGGGCTACCAGCGGGTCGTGCTCGGGGCCGAGGGCGACGCGATGGTCACCCCCTCCGCGCTCGCCGACCTGACGCTCATGGTCGCCGAGCTGGTGGAAAACGCGGTGGCCTTCTCACCGACCTCGAGCACCGTGGACGTGGCGGTACGCAGCGCCTCGCGCGGCGCGGTCGTCGAAATCGTCGACCACGGCGTGGGGATGACGACGCAGCGCCTTATGAACGAGAATGAACTGCTGGTCCGGCGTGAGCGGCTGGACCTGGCGCCCACCAAGGTGCTCGGCCTGTTCGTGGTCGGGCGGCTGGCCCAGCGCACCGGCGCTACGGTCACGCTGGCCCAGACCGCGGGCGGCGGACTGACCGCCCGGATCACCGTCCCGGACGAACTCCTGCTCGGCCCGGTGGAACTGGCCCAGCGCGCGGCCGGCGGCTCGGCCCCCGCGCCGCGGACCGTGCCCACCCCGCCGATGCCGGAGCCGCGCCGGGAGGCGACCTCCGGGGTGTCGGCCGGTCTGCCGCAGCGCGCGAACGGCCGGGAACGGGAGGGCTCGATGGCCCAGCGGCCGCCCACGCTGCCGCGCCGGGTCCGCGGCGCCCGCGCCACGCAGCCCGCCCAGGGCGGCGGCCGGCAGGGGCTCTCGCTGGCCCCGGCGGCGCAGTTGGACGCGGAGGCTGCCCGCGCGGCCATCGAGGAGTTCGAAGCCGGCGTGGACCAGGCGCTGCGCGACAGCGCGGCGGGCTTGGCGCTCCGGCCGCCGGGAGAGACGCGCTCCGCGCCGCCGCCCGGGGACATCGACGAGGAGAAGGGAGAGAGGCTGTGACCGCCTCCACCACAGACGCCGACGGCCTTCGCGCCGCGGCGGCCGATTTCACCTGGATGGTCAGCCGCTTCGCCGCGGAGACCGCGGGAGTGGTCGACGCGATAGCCGTCTCCTCGGACGGACTGCTCATAGCCGTGTCCCGCCCGGGCGACCAGGCCGACTCCGAGCGCCTCGCCGCGATCGTCTCCGGCATCACCAGCCTGGCCGCCGGGGCCGCGGGCAACTACGGGCTCGGCGCGCTGAACAAGGTGATCATCGACATGGCCGGCGGGCACCTGCTGGTCTCCTCGATCGGCAGCGGCTCGGTGCTCGGGGTGGTGGCCTCCAAGGACGCCAAGCTCGGCAACGTGGCCTACGAGATGACGCTGTTCGCCAACCGGGTCGGCGCGATCCTGAGCCCCGCGCTGATCGTCGAGTTGAAGAACACCGTCGGCGCCGCCGGAGCGTCGGGGTGACCAGGCAGGGCGGACGGCCCGACCCGGCGAGCCGCCAGGAGGCGGACCCCGTCGGGACGACGCACGGCGCCGAGCGCGCCTCGGCCGTCCGGCCGTTCATGGTCACCGAGGGCCGGGTCGCCGCCGAGGCCGGCCTGCCCGTGGAGACCCAGGTCGTCGCGACGGCCGAAGGGCTTGGGCAGCTCGGCGCCCTCGCCTTCGAGCGGCGCGCCATCGTCGAGGTCTGCGGCACCCCGCTCTCCCTCGCCGAGGTGGCGGTCAAGCTGCGCCTACACCTGAACGTTGTCCGCGTGCTCGCGGGGGACCTGCGGGCCAGTCGGCTGCTCGCGGTGCACGTGCCCCGCTCCGGCACCTCCTCCGACATCGACGTACTTCGAAGGGTTATCGATGGGCTCCGCGCCATCCCCACTTCCGTCGGCTCACGAGATGCCGACTGACCAGGCGACGGCCGTCCGGCCCCCGCTGCCGGTCAAGATGGTCGTCGCGGGCGGCTTCGGCGTCGGCAAGACCACCGCGGTGGCCGCGGTCTCCGAGATCGAGCCGCTGACCACGGAGGCGTCGATCACCGAGGTCGCCGCCGGCATCGACGACGTCTCGCTGACCCCGAACAAGACCACCACGACAGTGGCCATGGACTTCGGCTGCCTCACCCTCGACCCCACGCTCAAGCTCTACCTGTTCGGCACCCCGGGACAGGACCGCTTCGGCTTCATGTGGGACGACGTGACCGAAGGCGCCCTTGGCGCGCTGGTGGTCGTGGACAGCCGCCGCCTGGACGACTGCTTCCCCGCCGTGGACTACTTCGAGCGCAAGGGGATGCCGTTCGCGGTCGCGGTCAACACCTTCGACGGCGACCTCACGCACCCACTCGATGCGGTACGCGAAGCGCTGGACGTCGCCGACGAGGTGCCGGTGTTGTCCTTCGACGCGCGCGACCAAGGCTCGGTGCGCGACTCGCTGGTGATCGTGCTCGAACACGCCCTCGCGCGTGCGGTGGCAGCAGCCTGACGGCACGACGACTTTCACGGCCCCCGGCGAACCGGGGGCCGCTTTGTATCCGCTAAGAGGCGCGTCCGCTAAAGCGTCTTACGCATCGTCATCGACGTCACGTCGTAGCCGCTGCGGCGATACAGCGCGATGGCCGCCTCGTTGTCGCCGACGACGTTCAGTCCCAGGGCCGTCCTGCCTTCGCGGGCGATGAGCTCCTCGACGGCCGCGAGGATCGCGGCTCCGTATCCGCGGCGCCGAAAGGGAGCAAAAACATTGATGTCATACAGCCACGCAGCGCTTACGGCACCCGCGGCCTGACTCGGGTCCGGCCCGACCCAGGCATTCCCCACGGCCTGCCCCGAGCCGTTCTCCGCCGTCAGCAGATGGTGTCCGGCCGTCTCGAGCCCGTCGGGCAGGAACCGCGCCGTGCCCTGCAGGACCCGCTCTCGTGCCAGATCCTCGGGCATGAGCCTGCTGAGCACGCGCACCGACTCGGCTTCACGGTGCTTCGTCGCGGCGTCGTACTCCTCCGGCGTCATCTTCCGAAGCTTCACCTGCTGCGTGTCCACGCCGCTGTCCCTAACGGTTGCGGCGCAGGCCCGGGGAGATGGCCAGCCGGGAGATCGCCGAGAACAGCACGAGCGTGGCGACCGAGAGCAGCACGACGAGGAAGCCGCCGCCGACGACCTGGTAGTACTGGTACTGCGAGAGGCCGTCCACGACGTACCTGCCGAGGCCGCCGAACGAGATCACCGCGGCGATGGTGGTGGTCGCCACCACCTGCACCGCCGCCGTGCGCAGGCCGCTGAGGATCAGCGGGAGCGCCGAGGGGATCTCCACCCGGAAGAGCACCTGCAGCGGCCGCATGCCCATCCCGCGCGCCGCGTCGACCACGGCGCGGTCCACCGCGCGCAGGCCCTCGTGCGTGGTCAGCAGGATGGGCGGGACGGCCAGCGCCACCAGCGGGATGAGCGCGGCGTTGAAGTTGAACACCCCGATCTTGACCGCGAGCAGCACGATCAGGCCCAGGCTCGGCATCGCCCGGCCGACCGCGGCCAGCGCCGCGATGGGCCCGTCGCCGCGCCCGAGGTGGCCGGTCAGCAGGGCCAGCGGCAGCCCGATCGCGGCCGCGCACAGGAACGCGATGAGCGAGTACCAGCAGTGCTCCGCGATCCGCTGCCAGATGCCGTCGTACCCGCTCTGGAACCGCGGGTCGGAGAAGAACTGGCGAAGGTACTCGATCATGCGCGCGCGCTCCTGCGGTCGGCCCACGGGGTCATCAGGCGCTGCGCCAGGCGCAGCAGCACGTCGCACAGCAGCGCCAGCACCACGAGGCTGAACAGTCCGAGCCAGACCAGCGACAGGTTGAACGAGCGCAGGCCGGTGGTGAACAGTTGGCCGAAGCCGCCGAGGTTGCCGATGACCGCCCCGATGCTCATCAGGCTGATGCTGGAGACCGTGGCCACGCGCACGGCCGCCATGATGGTCGGCGCGGCGATCGGCAGCTCCACCTGGAAGTAGCGGCGGGCCGGGCCGTAGCCCATCGCGTCCGCGGCCAGCTTCACCTCGGGCGGCACCGTGCGGATGCCGTCCACCACGCCCGGCACCAGGATGCACAGGCTGTAGAGCGCGAGCGCGATGAACAGCGTGGTGTCCGTGATGCCGGTGTAGTCGATCAGGAAGACGAACAGGGCCAGCGACGGGATGGAGTAGGCGACCGTCACCAGGCCGAGCACCGGCGGGTAGAGCAGCCGCCAGCGCGCGCACGCCTGGCCGATCGGCAGCGAGACCAGCAGCCCGCCCGCGGTCGCGCCCAGCGAGACCTCCAGCTGCTCGCCGAGCAGGCCGAGATAGGAGTGCTGGACGTAGCTCGGCAGGTCGAAGACGTTCGCCGCGATCATCGGGCCTGCTCCAGCGGCACCTCGTCGCTCGGCGGCGCGTCGGACCCGGCCGGGTCGGCGCCGGTCCCCGCCGCGGCCTCGGCCGCGGGCTCGCCCTTCGCCGACTCGTCGGCGGCTGCCGCCTTCTCGGCGGCGCGTTCGCGCTCGGTGCTCGCCTGGGCGTGCGCCGCGCGGATCGCCGAGCCGATGGCCTCCTGGCTGATGACGCCGAGGACCCGGCCCTCGGCGTCCGTGCCGACCGCCCAGCCGGTGGGGGAGAGGACCGCGGCGTCGAGGGCGGCGCGCAGCGAGTCGGCGCCCGGGACGAACGCGTGCCCGAACCCGGTCAGCCGCGCGTTGCCCACCGGCCCCTGGTCCGGCAGTCCGGCCGGGTCGGCCCAGCCCAGCGGTCGCCGGTCGGCGTCCACGATCAGCAGCCACGGCGTTCCGGCGGACAGCGCCGCGTCGCGCGCCGAGGGGGCCGGGGTGTCCGAGGCGACCACCGGGCCCTCCTGGAGGCTCAGGCCGGTGCTCGTGTAGAAGGTCAGCCGGCGGATGCCCCGGTCGCGGCCGAGGAACTGCTCGACGAACTCGTCCGCGGGCTCGGCCAGCAGCCGCTCCGGGGAGTCGAACTGCGCGAGTATGCCGCCCTCGCGCAGCACCGCGATCTTGTCGCCGAGCTTGATCGCCTCGTCGATGTCGTGCGTGACGAACAGGATGGTCTTGGCGACCTCGCCCTGGATGCGCAGGAACTCCTCCTGCAGTCCCTTGCGCACGATCGGGTCGACCGCGGAGAACGGCTCGTCCATCAGCAGCACCGGCGGGTCCGCGGCCAGCGCCCTGGCCACGCCGACGCGCTGCTGCTGGCCGCCGGACAGCTGGTACGGGTAGCGCTTGGCCAGCGACGGGTCCAGGCCGACCAGTTCCATCAGCTCGTGCGCCCTGGCCCGCGCGGTGCGCCGGTCGGTGCCCAGCAGCCGCGGCACGGTGGCGATGTTGTCCGCGATGGTGCGGTGCGGGAAGAGGCCGGCGTGCTGGATGACGTAGCCGATCGAGCGGCGAAGCTCGGCGGCCGGCCGGGCGCGCACGTCGGTCCCGTCGATCGCGATCCGGCCCTCGGTCGGTTCGATCAGCCGGTTGACCATGCGCAGCGAGGTGGTCTTCCCACAGCCGGACGGGCCGACCAGCACCGTGATCGCGCCGTCCGGAGCGGTGAAGCTCAGCTCGTTCACCGCGACGGTGCCGTCCGGATACCTTTTCGTCACCCGCTCGAAGGATATCAAGGTACTCCCTAACCAGGGCGGCCTGCGAAGCCTCAATAGTTGTCTGGTGCTGTCTGAGCTGTCAACCTGCGACAAAACCGGCGGGGCCGCGACGGTGTGTTGATATGCCGCACGGCACGCCGATCGCCGCAGAGGTCGCGGACTGACGCGGCGTGGGATATCAATGTGCAGTATGGAACTCGCCGCATCGCACCGCCGGCCGTTGCCCCGCTCCGAGGTCCTGGGACCCGTGGATCCGCAGGAGCGCATCCAGGTGAGCCTATATCTGCGGCGTCGGCAAAATCTGCCCGCTGAAGTCTCCGCCGGACTGCGCCGGCTGACCCGCGACGAACTGCGGTCCCACTACGGCGCGGACCCCGACGACGTCGAGCACGTCCGGGAAACCCTGGCCCGGCACGGGATCGACGTGGTCGACGCCGATCCGGGAGCGCGCCGGATCGTGGCGGAAGGGCCCGTGTCAGCGTTCGCCGACGCATTCGGCACCTCCGTCTCGCTCGTACGCAGCCCGCATCCGCTCTCCCCGGATGGAGTAGTGCACCGCTACCGCACCGGGCAGCTGAACCTGCCGAACGCGCTCTCCGGAGTGGTGACCGCGGTCCTCGGCATCGACAACCGCCCGCAGGCCCGCGCGTATTTCCAGTTCGCGCCGGCGGCCGGGCAGGCCACGTCGTACTCGGCGGTCCAGGTCGGCGCCGCCTACGGCTTCCCGGCCCAGTACGACGGATCCGGGCAGACCCTCGCGATCATCGAGCTCGGCGGCGGCTACGCCCAGAGCGACCTGGACACCTACTTCAGCGGGCTCGGGCTGGCCACCCCGTCGGTCACCGCGGTCCCGGTGGACGGCGGCGCGAACAGCCCCACCGGCGACCCGAACAGCGCGGACGGCGAGGTGCTGCTCGACATCGAGGTGGCCGGGGCGCTGGCGCCGGGCGCGGCCCAGGCCGTCTACTTCGCGCCCAACACCGACCAGGGCTTCGTCGACGCGGTGACCGCCGCCGCGCACGCCACCCCCACCCCGGCGGCCATCTCGATCAGCTGGGGCGGCCCCGAGGACTCCTGGACCGCGCAGGCCCGCGACGCCCTGGACCAGGCCTGCGCCGACGCCATCGCGCTCGGTGCGACCGTCCTGGCCGCCGCCGGGGACAACGGATCGAGCGACAACGCGTCGGACGGTGCGCCGCACTGCGACTTCCCCGCCTCCAGCCCGCACGTGCTCGGCTGCGGCGGCACCCGGCTGACACTCAACGGCTCGGGCGCCATAAGCGGCGAGACCGTGTGGAACGACGGCACCAGCGGCGGAGCGACCGGCGGCGGCGTCTCGACGTCGTTCACCACGCCGGACTGGCAGACGAACGCGGGCGTTCCGGCGTCGGGCCGGGGCGTGCCGGACGTCTCCGGCAACGCTGACCCGCAGACCGGCTATCAGATCTACGTCGACGGGCAGTCCGGCGTCGTCGGCGGCACCAGCGCGGTAGCGCCGTTGTGGGCGGCACTGGTCTGCCGGCTCGCGCAGCGCGGCGGCAAGCCGCTCGGGCTGCTGCAGCCGAAGCTGTACGCCAACGTCGCGCCTGGCGTAGCGCAGCCGGGCTTCCGGGACGTGGTCGAGGGCAGCAACGGCGCGTACCGGGCCGGTCCCGGCTGGGACGCCTGCACGGGGCTCGGCTCGCCGGACGGCACGGCGCTCAGCTCGTTGTTCTGACGTTTCCATGCCATGTCCGGCTTAATCTGATGTGCCGTCAGGTCGGTCGGCGTTAGTCTTCGAATATGCGTGAACTGGTGGTTTTGGGCACCGCGAGCCAGGTACCGACGCGTGCCCGCAACCACAACGGCTACTTCCTGCGCTGGGACGATCAAGGCTTCCTGTTCGATCCCGGCGAGGGAACGCAGCGGCAGATGACGCTCGCGGGCGTCTCCGTGCACGACGTCACCCGCATCTGCGTGACCCACTTCCACGGGGACCACTGCTTCGGCCTGCCCGGAGTGCTCTCCCGCATAGCGCTCGACGGCGTCGAGCACCTGGTGCACTGCCACTACCCGGCCTCCGGGCGGGAGTCCTTCGCGCGGCTGCGCTGGCTCTACCCCGACTACGCCGAGAAGGTGCTGCGCGAGGAACCCGCCGAGGAGCCGGTGGAGGGGGAGCGCGCCGTGCTCGCCGACGAGAGCTTCGGCCGGCTGACAGCCGTACGCCTCGACCACGGCATCGAGGCCTACGGCTACCGGCTGACCGAGCCGGACTCGCGCCGCATCCTGCCGGACCGCCTCGCCGCGGCGGGGATCAGCGGCCCGGTGGTCGGCGAGCTGCAGCACCGGGGCGTGTTGGAGCACGAGGGGCGCACGATCACGCTGGAGGAGATCAGTGTGCTGCGTCCCGGGCAGTCGGTGGCCTTCGTGATGGACACGCGCCTGTGCGACGGGGTCTACGAACTGGCCCAGGGCGTCGACCTGCTCATCATCGAGTCCACCTTCCTGGGCGCCGACGCGAAGCTCGCTGCCGACTACGGGCACCTGACGGCCGGTCAGGCCGCGCGGGTGGCGACCGAGTGCGGGGTGCGCTCGCTGCTGCTCACCCACTTCTCCCGGCGCTACCAGGACCCGGCGGCGTTCTACCGGGAGGCACGCGAGCACTACAGCGGCGAGCTGCGCGTCGCCGAGGATCTGATGCGCGTTCCGGTGCCGAAGCGGCGCGCCTGAGCAGACGCCGCCGCCGCGGCGCTCCGTCGCGGGCCTAGTGCCAGTTGCTGATCTTGACGTCGTTCGGCGCGGGCTCGCCCTTGCCGGTCTCCAGCAGCTGCTTCAGGCTCAGCAGGAAGCTGGCCCACTTGGTGCTGCAGTGGTACATGAACTCCACCGGCTCCCGCCAGCCCTCGTGCCGGAACAGCACGATCGTGAAGCCGTCCTCCTGCTTGAGCTCGAAGCCGACCCGCGTGCCGACCCACTCCGCCGGGCCCTCGACGACCTCCCAGAGCACGAGCTCGGCGGGCCGGGCCTCAAGGACCTTCATGTCGAAGCCGCCGACGTCGAAGCGGAACTTGAGCAGGCCGCCGGTCTCGCCGTCGCCCTCCGTGTCCTGGGTCCACCAGCCGGCCAGCCCGTCGACCGTGGTCAGGGCCGCGTAGACCGCGTCGGGGGACGACGTGACGCCGATCCTGTGCAGGATGTCCACCATTTCGGTACCTCTTTCCAGTGCATCTCTCGGTGTGCGGAGCTCGTTCGGGTGCGGTCAGCCGTCTTGGCCGCGCTGGATGGCCTCGGCGATCTGCTTGATCCGCCGCAGCCTGGCGTCCCAGGTGGCGCCGACGGCCGACAGCTGCGCGACCGCTCGGGCGAGTTGGGCTTCGTCGACTTCGTAAAGGCGCTCGCGGCCGGACGGCGACATGTGCACCAAGCCGACCCGGTCGAGCAGCGCCAGGTGCTTGGCGACGGCCTGGCGGGTGACGGGCAGCTGTTCGCTGAGCGTCGTCGCCGTGCCGCCGCCGTCAGACAGCAGCAGGTCGAGCATCCGGCGGCGCATCGGGTCGCCCACCGCCGACCAGAGCTCGTCGTCGATGGCGGTCACGGCCTCGTTCACCGCGTCGCCGCCAGCCGGGCGACGTACGTGACGAGGCGCGGCAGGAAGTAGTCCCATCCGCTGGAGTGGTCGCGGTACGTCTCTTCGAGCACCGCCGCCTCCCAGCCCTTCTCCCGGTAGCCCGACTCGGAGAAGCGCAGCAACGTGCCGGCCGCGCCCGACGGGACCAGGTCGAAGGTCACCAGCAGCGAGTTGTCCGGCGCCGCGGTCTCGCCCTTGTCGTAGACCCAGCGGAAGGAGAACCGCCGGGGCGGGTCGGCCTCGACGACCGTGAGCGATTCCACGTGGGCGTCCGGCTTGGAGCTGTCGCCGAAGGCGATGACGCCGGCGGCGCCGGGCACCGCGGTGAGCTGCGCCTCGTCCGGCCACCACTGCATCAGGTGCTCAGGGGTGCTGATGACCTCGTAGACCACCTCGGGCGCCGCCTCGATGTGGATCTCCCGCTCGATGCTGCCGTACTCCGTACCGCCGCTCTTCATGAAGCACCGCCTTCGTCTCGCAACCTTTGGTTGCACATGACTCTAGGCGGGCGGCCCGGGATGCGCAACCTTTGGTTGCGATTGGATCAGCCGCGCAGGCCCAGGGCGAGCGGCAGGGTGTACGCGAAGGCGAGATGGTGCCGCCGGTCGCAGAACTCGACGAAGCCCTCGCGCTCCTCGGCGGCGGCGTGCGCGGCCACCCGCGCCAGCTCCACCTCGGCCGCGTCGTGGCCCGAGACGGTCACATAGCCGGCGATCGCGGGGCCCCGGTCGCCGGGCGGCCCGGCCATGCCGACCACCATCGAGGCCGCGCCGCTCACCCCGGGCGGCAGGAAGGCCGCGCAGGAGGCGGCGTCGACCCCGCCCACGGCGCGCGGCCACCGTTTCACCCATCCGCTCGCGTGCCACCACGTCGAGGGCTGCCGGGCCGGCCCGACCGGTCCGGTGATGGCCACGCTGCGCGGGGCGGTGGCGTCGATCTCGGTCGGCTGCCAGGGGTTCTCGCCGTGCCGCGGCCCGAGCATGCCGCGGCCGGGCAGCACGAGCGCGCCCAGCAGGGAGACCACCGCGGCGCGGTCCAGCGGTACCAGCGGGCCGAGCCGGGCGCCGGCGGTGCCGGTCGCGCCGAGCCGGCCGAACGCGTCCGCCATCGCCTGCGCGGCGATCGTGGTCAGCCCGCGCTCGCCCTGCGCGAACCGGGCGGCCTGGTTCACCAGCTCCGGGGTATAGCCCAAAGCGGCGATCGCGTACGCGCGGGTGCGGCCGGCCGGGCCCGGCACCTGGCAGAGCAACTGAAGCCGCGTCAGCGGCACCGGGCCGCCGGCCGTGCTGGTCAGCACGTCGCCGAGCCGGGCGCCGAGGTCGCCGGCCTCGGGTCCGCGCAGCACGCCGGGGGAGATCTCGGCGACGGCAAGGATCATGCCCTTGCCGCCGTGCAGGAAAAGCGCCGGATCGCGGGAACCGGTGGGCGCGGGCAGCCAGTGCAGGCCGCCGATGCCGAACGGCTCCGGCCGGCGCGCGGTCCATTTGGGCAGGTGCCGCAGGTGCGACCGGGTGCGTCGCTGCCGGATCCAGAGGGTGAGCGTGCCCGATCCGGCGCTCGCCGCGCCGGGCAGGGCGGTGGATCCGAGTGCCGACCTTTGCGTCGCGGCCTGCTTCGCCACAGCCTGTCTCGCTCCAGCCTGACTCGCCGCGGGCTGTCTCACCGCGGCCGGATTCGGTGCGCCCGGCGCCGTCCCGGGCTGCCGGGGCGCGGGCTGCCCGGCCACCGCGGCGCCGCCGTTCCCTGGGCCGGTTCCGGTGACGTTCGTGCCCTGCCCCCGCGGTGCTCGGTCCCGAGTTTGTGGCGCCACGTGCGCAGTGTCGCACAGCTACCGGCCGCGGCGCAGGCGACCTGCCGCGCGTCACGCTCGGCTGACGTCTTGTCTGCCCAGCGTAGCGCTGGTAGCTTGCGGATCGGTGCTCTGCGATGCCGAGGTGAATTGTCGTCAGAGTCCCGGAAAGACCGTGTTCAAAGGGGGAGCACGCGGCGCGGGGCGGCCCCCGTCGCCACTGGCGCCCCTGTCTTGCAGGGGGAGGACGATGCGTGTGCCGGACCGATCGGGACGGTCCGAACGCTCTGCCGTCGTCGTATTGGCGGCTTGGCTGCTGCTCGCGTGCCTTGTCCTCGGTGCCCCGCTGGGGCTGGCATATCTGATCGGCTGGCCGTTGAGCGGCGTGCGCCTGCCGCATGGCCTACCGCACAACCCGTGGACCGTCCATACGCTGCTGCGTTGGGTGTACCTCGTCGCGTGGCTGCTGTGGGCGGAGTTCACCGCCTGTGTCATCGTCGAAATCCGTGCCGCGCTGACCGGTGCCGAGGCGACGATCCACCTTCCGGGCGCCGTGGTCACCAGGGGCGTGGCCCGCACGCTGGTCGCGATAGCCCTGACCGCGTCCGTGGCCGCGGCGACCGCGACCGCCGCTTCGGCCCGTCCGGTGGCCGTCGGGGCGGCGCCTGGAGGCATCGACCTCGGCGTGCGGGCACACCTGCCGTCGCAGACCACGCAGTCAGCCGCGCCGAGACAGCAGGCTGATTATGCGCGTACGCCCTCTTCATCGACCAATGGCATGACATACGCGGACGACGGTGCCTTCGGCGACAACACCGCGATACTGACGGATATAGCCTCCGCCAATCAGACATCGTCCAAAGCGGCGGCGCCTAAGCCGGCATCGTTCAGTACAGGCTCGTTCAGTACCGCGTCGTCCGTTGAAGCGGCCAACGTGACGGCGCTCAAGTACTACGTAGTGGAGCCGCCCGGCGGACGACACCATGACTCGCTCTGGGACATCGCCCAGCGGTACCTCGGCGACGGCCGCCGCTACCGGGAGATCTTCACCCTGAACGAGGGCCGGCTCCAGCCGGACGGCACCAAGCTGCAGCACGCCAGCCTGATCCGGCCGGGCTGGGTGCTGGTACTGCCGCCGGACGCCGAGGGCCCGGGCCTGAGCGACCAGCTGCCGCCCATCTCCGCCGCCTCCAGCTCACCTGCCCCGAGCATCCCCGCGCCCCCTGGGCCGCCGACGCAGTCCGCGACCCCCTCGACCCCGAGCGCGTCGCAGGACTCGGCCGCGGACGGCATCGCGCCGAAGACCTACGCGGTGCCGACGAGTGCAGTGCCCACGACACAGGGCGGTGGGGCCAGTAAGGGCACGGACAACGGCTCGTCGCTCGGTGGCCTGCCGGTCGAGCCCTCGCCGGTCAACCTCATCCCGCACCCCGTCGCCTCGCGGCCCGCCGTACCGCATGACGAGCCGTCAGGCGAGCACACCAGCGACGGTTCCGTCCTGCACTCGATCGCCGACGTGCTGCCGTACGTCGCGCTGATCGGCTCGCCGATCCTGGCCGCCGCCCTGCTCACCGGGCTGACCGCCGCCGCCCGGCGGCGCCGCCGCGAGCGGCCCGGCGCCTCCATAGTCGCGCCGCCGGACCCGGCGGTCGCCGAGGTCGAGCGCACCATCCGGGCCGCCGCGGCGTGCGACACCATCGACGTCGTCGACCAATCGCTGCGCGAACTGCGCGCCGGCTGCGAAGCCGCGGGCCGCTTCCCGCCGCCGCTCACGTACGTCCACACCAATCCGGCCGCCGTGCACCTGGTGCTCGCCGACGCGGACGCCACCGCCCCGGCGCCCTGGACCGCGGTGGCCGACGGCAGGCGCTGGCTCTACCCGCGCAACCCGCAGACGGCGAGCAGCACCGAGGCCTGCACCCAGGAGCCCGACCTCGCCCGCCGATCCGCCATGCCGTACCCGCTGCTGCTCGCGGTCGGCGCGCTCGACGACGAGCAGATCTTCGTCGACCTCGAGGCCTCCGCCGGACGGTGCGCCGCCGTCACCGGTCCGCCCCGCCAGCGCCGCGCGGTACTGGCCGCGGCCGCCGCCACCCTCGCCTGTGCGCCGTGGGCTGACCAGATCCGGATCGAGGCGGTGGGCCTGCCCGCCGAACTGGCCATGCTCGCCCCGGAGCGGCTGCGCGTCCACCCCGACCTTCCCTCGGCCCTCGCCGCCCTCGAAGAACAGGCCGCCGCGACCAGCCCGCATCTCGTGCGGCTGCTGATCGCCGAACGCGTCGGCCCGGAGGACACCGCGCGTCTTCGCATGCTGACCGCGGGCGTGGACGGCAGCACCACCGCGCTGGTCGGCACCGACCACCCGTGGCCCGACTTCACCGTGTTCAGCGTCGACCCGGTCGGCAGGATGCGGATACCCGGAGTGCCCGGCGAGCTGACGGCCTCTCGGCTGCCGGACGCGCTGGCCGCCGCGCTCGGCGCGCTCTTCCGTGCTGCCGCCGCGCCGCGCTACGCACCGGCATATCGTCCCGCCGACGCGCCGTTGGCCGGCGGCGTGGAGCTGCTGGAGCGCCCGGTCGGCGTGCGCGCGTGCATTCTCGGTTCCGTCGAGCTGACCGGGGTCGGCCCGGCCGACGCCGCGCGCGGACCGCTGTTCACCGAGGCGCTGGTGCTGCTGCTCTTCCACCGCGCCGGGCTGCCCGCCCCCGTCTTCGCCCGCGCGCTGTGGCCGCGCGGCATCACCCCGGCCGCCCGCGACCGGATGCTGCGCGACATGCGCGAGTGGCTCGGCGAGAACCGCATCGGGCCGCGGCTGACGGTCGCGGCCGACGGCGTGGTGCGCCTGACCGAGGACGTGCGCTCGGACTGGGACGAGTTCCAGGCCGCATACGCCGAGGCGAGCCGGCTCGGCGACCGGCCGGAGGCGGACGAGGCGCTGGCCCGCGCCCTGGCCCTGGTGCGCGGCGAACTGCTGGCCGACCGGCCGCCGGGCAGGTACTCCTGGCTCGGCTTCGGCACCCAGGAGACCGAGGTTCCGGCCATCGTCGCCGACGCGGCGCACCGGCTGGCCACGCGACGGCTGGCCCGTGGCGACTCGCTCGGCGCGCAGTGGGCCGCGGAGCAAGGCCTGCTCGGCGCCCCCGACGACGAGCGGCTGGTGCAGATCAAGATCCGCGGCATCGCGGCGCAGGGCGACCAGGAGCGCTTGCACAACCTCATCGCGGACTTGAAGGTGCGCGCCTGGTACCGCTACGGCGAGACCGAGCTGCACCCGACCACCAACGCGGTCGTCTCCGAGCTCCTGGAGGGACTGGAGGGCTTGCGTGCCTAACCCGGACGGAAGGCACCAGGCGGGCGCTGCGCCAGCCGGAACCGCGGCCGCGGCCGCGGCTGCGGCGGATGCGCCGGCGGGTGGCGCGGTCCTGCTCGCCCCGGACCGGCGGCTCGTGGTGCCCGTGCTGTCCGGCTGCGGGGGAGTGGGCCGCACGACGGTCGCCGCGCTGCTGGGCGCGACGCTGCACCGGCACACGGTCGCGGCACCCGGAGACAAGCGCGGCACCGCCGTGCTCGACTGCGCGGCGCGCGGCAACACGCCCTGGCCCGCGTGGGTCACGACGCCGGCGTCTTCGGGCACTGGCACGCTCGCGGGCTACCGCGGCACCGCCGGCGGCGCGGAAGGCGGCCTCTCTCAGCTCACTGACGCCTCGCTCTCCCACCTGACCGTGGCCGCGCCGACGCCGCTGTGGGTGCTCACCGACACCGGACCCGCCTCGGCCACCTACCTCGGCGGCGATCCGGGTCCGCGCTGGTGGCTGCCGGTGCTGCCCGCCCTTCGCGCCGCGGTCGTGGACGGCGACGCCCTGGAGGGGGCGCGGCTGGCGGCGCAGGCGGTCGGCGGCCCGATGTCCGTGATCGGATCCTGGTTCGCCACTCCGTTCCTGAACACGGCCGCCGTGTGGGTGACCGACAGCGGCGAGGCGTCGCTGCGGCGCACCATCGACGCGATCACCTGCATGGCCGAGGTGCGGCTGCCGGTCGAGCGGATCGTCGTGGCGGTGATGGACCGCCGCGGCGCGCGCAAGCGCGGTGGCGGCTCGATCGCAGAGGGCTGGCACGAGCTGATCGCGCCGCGGGTCGGCGCGCTGATCGACCTCGGGCACGACCGGGCCCTGGCGGACCAGGGCGGCTGTCCATTGCTCGACGCGGCCACGCTGGACCGGCCGCAGCTGGTGGAGCTGGTCCACGCGGTCGCGGCGGCGGCGCGGCTGCCGTGGATCCCGGAGGGCGAGCCCGCGGTGTTCGACCCGGTCGCCGGCGCGCCGGGCCCGGGCGCCGACCTTTCGGAGCTGCTGCTTCGTCAGGCCGGCCGCGCCGCGTTCCGCTGAGCGCCGACAGCGATAGAACTCAGCGTTCTGCGAAGCGATCGATCGCCCGCATGAGCGCATCACGGAACGCGTCGCTGCCCGTGTGCCCCGAGTCGTCGATGATGACGAGCTCTGCGTCAGGCCACGCCTTGGCCAGCTCCCACGCCGTCACCGGCGGCCCGCCCATGTCCAGGCGGCCGTGCACCAGCACTCCCGGGATGCCCTTGAGGCGATGCGCGTTGCGCAGCAGTTCGCCTTCCTCCAGCCACGCCGCGTTGGAGAAGTAGTGCGCGCAGATCCGGACGAAGGCGAGCTTCGCGTCATCGGGACGGTCGCTGTACGCGCCCGGATTGCCGTTGACCTCCATCGAGATGACGGCGTCCTCCCAGGCAAGCCAGTCGTTGGCGGCCTTGGCGCGCACCTCGGGATCAGGGTGCTCCATCAACCGGCCGTAGGCGGCGAGCAGGTCGCCGTCCCGCTCCGCCTCGGGCACGCCGTCGCGAAATCGCTCCCAGGCGTCCGGGAAGAACCGGCCGACGCCCCGATACAGCCAGTCGACCTCGGAGCGGCGCGTCATGGTGACCGCGGGGATGATGATCTCTGATACCCGATCGGGATGCCGCTGCGCGTAAGCGAGGATCAACGTCGAACCCCACGATCCGCCGTACAGCATCCAGCGCTCGATACCGAGGTGCTGGCGCAGCTGCTCCATGTCGCGCAGCAGGTGCTCGGTGGTGTTCACGCTCAGGTCGGTGGCCGGATCGGCGGCGTTCGGTGTGCTGCGGCCGCAGCCGCGCTGGTCGAACCGTACGACGCGGAAGCGCTCCGGATCGATGCCGCGCGGCGGCCTGGGATTGGATCCGGCGCCGGGGCCGCCGTGCACGATCAGCGCCGGCTTGTTCGCCGGGTCGCCCCACGCCTCCCAGTACACGAGGTTGCCGTCGCCGACATCGAGCATGCCGTGCTCGAACTCGGTGCCGTCTGTGCCTTCGGTCTCTGCTGCATCCGTCATTGCCATCTGAACATTCTCACTGCCCGCCGTTCTCGGTTTCACCGCCGTCGGTTTCAGCCTGCTTACGCGGGCGGCCGCGGCGCGGCAGGCCGCCTACTTCCTTCGGCATCCGTCCGGCGTGGCTCAGGCTCTGCCGCAGCAGGAACTCGATCTGCGCGGTGGTGCTGCGCAATTCGTCCGCGGCCCAGCGCACCAGCGCGTCGTGCACGGCCGGGTCGAGCCGCAGCAGGATCTGCTTGCGCTCACTCAAGATCGCGGCTCACTGGTAAAGCGTGCCGGCGTTGACCACCGGCTGTGTCGCGTGCTCGCTGCACAGCACCACGAGCAGGTTGCTGACCATGGTGGCCTTGCGCTCCTCGTCCAGCTCGACGATCTCCTGCTCGCTGAGGCTGTCCAGCGCGTCGCGCACCATGCCGACCGCGCCCTCCACCAGCCGCCGCCGGGCCGCGACCACGGCGTCGGCCTGCTGGCGGCGCAACATCACCTGGGCGATCTCCGGGGCGTAGGCGAGCCGGGTGATCCGGGATTCGATCACCGCGATGCCCGCGAGCTCCACCCGCTCCGAGATCTCCGCACTCAGCCGCGCGGTGATCTCGTCGGCGTGCTGACGCAGCGAGAGCCGCCCTTCCTCGCGCGCGTCGTACGGGTAACCGGTGGCGATGTGCCGTACTGCGGTCTCGGTCTGGATCGCGACGAAGGCCGCGAAGTCGTCCACCGAATAGACCGCCTTCGCGGTGTCCCGCACCTGCCAGACCACCACCGCGGCCATCTCGATGGGGTTGCCGTCCGCGTCGTTGACCTTCAGCGTCGTGGTCTCGTGGTTGCGCACCCGCGTGGAGACCTTGCGGCGCGCTGTGAACGGGTTCACCCAGCGCAACCCGGTCGCCCGCACCGTGCCGGTGTAGCGGCCGAACAGCGAGACCACCCGCGCCTGCCCCGGAAAGACTCCGGTCAGGCCGAACAGGTTGACCACCGCGAACGCGTAGAGCACCGCGCCGGTGATCGCCGACCACGGCTTGCCGACCGCGGCTTGCAGCGACGCGGCGAGCGCGATCACGGCCAGGCTGGCCGCCAACGGTCCCCAGCCGGTGACCGAGCGCGCTTCCCGCTCGCTGACCGGGGCCTCCGGCATGCGCACCGTGCGGCCGCCGCGGATCGAACCCGTGCCCGTTCCCGATGCCGTCGACATCGTCGTTTCCTTTCCCCTGCAAGGCTTCCCTGCCCTGCAATCTATCATAGTGATATCACTTTTCCAGAGGTAGGCGTGAGGGACTGTGACCGGGCTCACCGCCCGGACTTCGACACATCGGAGCAGCGTGCCCGAGGCGTGGGTTATCGTCGCCCGGACGTAACACGCTTGATGGAAGACATACAGACCATGACCGTGACCGGACCCGACCGCCTGCTTTCCGCGGTCCCGGCCCAGCCGACGCAGATCGCCGCCGACCCCGCGCAGCCCGTGGGCCCGCTGCCCGCCGAGCCCTCCGCCGACCACTCTGCCGAACTCTCTGCGCGGCCGGACGAGCGCGCGGCCTGGTGGCGCGAGGCGGTGATCTACCAGGTGTACATCCGGTCCTTCGCGGACGGGAACGGCGACGGCGTCGGCGACCTGCTGGGGCTCCGCACGCGGCTGCCGTATCTGCGCGCCCTCGGCGTCGACGCGGTGTGGATCACGCCGTTCTACCCCTCCCCGATGGCGGACGGCGGTTACGACGTGGCCGACTACTGCGCGGTCGATCCCCTGTTCGGCACGCTCGGGGACTTCGACGCGCTGATCACCGAGGCGCACTCGGCCGGCCTGCGCGTGATCGTGGATCTGGTGCCGAACCACACCTCGGACCGGCACCAGTGGTTCACCGAGGCGCTTGCTGCACAGCCGGGCAGCGCAGCCCGCGAGCGGTACATCTTCCGGCCGGGTAAGGGCGAGCACGGCGAACTGCCGCCGAACGACTGGGAATCAGTGTTCGGCGGTCCGGCCTGGACGCGCGTCGTGGAGCGCGACGGCAGCTCCGGCGAGTGGTACCTGCACCTGTTCGATCCCGCGCAGCCGGACCTGAACTGGCACAACCCGTGGGTGCGCGAGCAGTTCGAGCAGATCCTGGAGTTCTGGCTGGACCGGGGCGTCGACGGGTTCCGCGTCGACGTCGCGCACGGCATGATCAAGCAGCAGGGGCTGCCGGATGTGGGCTACACCGGGCAGATCACGATGCTGGGCAGCGCGGTCCTGCCCTACTTCGACCAGGACGAGGTGCACCAGATCCACCGCGCGTGGCGGCGGATTCTCGACACCTATCCCGGCGAGCGGATCGCGGTCGCCGAGGCCTGGGCGCCGTCCCTGGACCGCCTGGCCGCGTACGTGCGCCCCGACGAGCTGCATCAGGCGTTCAACTTCCACTACCTCGGCACGCCGTGGGAGGCGTCTACGCTGCGTACCGTGATCGACCAGTCGCTGGCTACCGCCGGGCTGGTCGGCGCGCCCTCCACCTGGGTGCTCTCCAACCACGACGTGCAGCGGCACGTGACCCGATACGGCAGCGGAGAGGCCGGAGAGCGGCGGGCGCGCGCCGCGGCCCTGCTGATGCTGGCGCTGCCGGGCTCGGCCTATGTGTATCAGGGTGAGGAGTTGGGGCTGGAAGAGGTCTTCGACCTGCCCGCGGAACTGCTGCAGGACCCGCAGCGGTTCCGCTCGGCGGACGGCAGCAGCGGGCGTGACGGCTGCCGGGTGCCGCTGCCGTGGAGCGGTTCGGCCCCGCCGTTCCACTTCACCCCGCTCGGCATCGCCGACGGCTGGCTGCCGGCCCCGGCGCACTGGGCGGCGCGCACCGTCGAGGCGCAGTGGCAGGACGCTGACTCGATGTTCGGGCTCTACCGCGAGGCGCTGCGATTGCGCCGGGAACATCCGGCGCTCGGCGACGGCGGGCTGGAGTGGGTCGACTCTCCGGCCGACACGTTGGTGTTCAGCCGCGAGCCCGGATTCGTCTGCACCGTCAACACCGGCAGCGCGCCGGTGGCGCTGGCCGTCCCCGGCACGCCGGTGCTCGCCAGCGGGCCGTTCGAACTCGTCGAGCCCGAAGACGGCCTGCCGGACGCCGCGGCAGCCCTCGGCGGCGAGGCGGCCGTGAACGACGCGCCCGCTGCCCGCGATGCCGCCCGCGCCAGTGTGCTGCTTCCGCCCGACACGGCGGTGTGGTGGGTGCGCTCCGCCTCGGATTGAGCGCGGCGTCAAGACAAGCGGCGCCAAGGCGAGCGGCATCAAGGCACGACGCGACGTGCGTCCGCAGCGGTCCCCGTCACCGCTGCGGACCTTGTCGCACCTTAAGCTGTTCGTCCCGTATTCAGCCGGTTAATGCTCGCCCGCTCGCCCGTTCCCGTTCCCGTTGGTCCCCGCTTTGCCATCCGGTTTGGATCCGCTTGGATCCGCGCTCGGATCGCCGCTCAGGCCGCCACGGAACGCGGACGCGGGATGCGCCGGCCGAAGGACCGCCCGAACCCGATCTCCCGGTCCGTTTCGCTCAGCCCGCCCCAGATGCCGAAGAGCTCCGGCGTCTGCAGCGCGTGGTTTCGGCATTCCCGCAGCACCGGGCAGCTCGCGCACACCCGCTTCGCGGCCCCTTCCCGCACCTCGCGGTCGCGGATGCGCTCCTTCTCCGGCCCGAAGAACAGCCGCGCGTCCGAACCCTGGCAGGCGGCCCGCTCCTGCCAGCCAAGCCGCAGCTGGGCGACCGGGGGAATGCGCGCCGCATTACGCGCGGACCTGCGCTCGGGCAGTACCGCGACCGCCGTCGCGGCCTCGTTCTGAGCCGCAGCGTGGCCCTGACTCAAGTGCGCCGACCGCGCGCTCGCCTTCCCGCCGTGCGCCGATCCGCCCGTCGTGCCTTTGTCCGGCACAGCCATCTCGTCCACCAACACAGTCCCCTCCGAGTGTGTCCTGTCCGTACAACGGACGCCGTGGCACCGGTGTTCCGTAGCTCCCGTCGCCGCCGCGTCAATCGCCCCCCACAGTCGTTGAGACGACCGGACCGCCCGTATCGTTCCCGCTTTTTTCGAGCCGTGCGCCGAAAGGACCGACCTTCCGTATCAGCGCATATGACCTCTTCAACCGCGCCGGTGCGGACTCGCGCCGGACATCGCCATCCCACGAATGGGTGGAAACACCCCCGACGTTCACCGATCCGGGCTAACTTACGATGCGGATCGGTTGCCACTCTGCGCTGATCTACCACACGCGCACCGTGAACGCCGCAGGAAGGAGTCCGGGCGATGCCGCAGGCGACACCGTCACGGCAGGGTCAGGCGCGCTCCACATCCCACGCATCTCACGCGGTACCCACACCGCAGCTGCCGCCCCCGCCGACAACGCGTGCGGGCGCGGGTTCGGCGGCCACGGGTAACAACGCGCTGCGGCAGCTGCGGCTGCGCCGCTTCTGGACGCAGGCGGACTTCGCCGCCGCCTTCGAGGCGCGCTCCCGGCAGATCGGCCGGCCGCTCTCGCTTTCGGTGCGGCAGGTGCGGCGCTGGGAGAGCGACAACCCGCCGCTGCCGCTGCCGGCGTACCAGGCGGTGCTGGAGGCATTGTTCGGCGTGCCGATCGAGCGGATGGGATTCCAGCCGCAATGGGCGCGCGAGGAGGCCGATCCACCCGATTCGGGCTCGGGTGGATCGGCGCACATGGGCAGGGGAGCAGGGGTCACGCGGTCGTTACGCGACGACCACGAGAGGCACGACCCGGTGAAGAGACGACAGTTCGTGACGGGCGCGGTCGCGCTCGGTTCCGGCGGCCTGGCCGCCGCCGCTCCCGCGTCCGCGCGGGCCGCGGCCCGCGCGCCGTATCAGGGTTCAGCACCGCAACAAAGCCAGAAATATCAGGGTTCTCAGTATCAGAGCACGGCGAACCAGGCGGTTTCGCGACAGCCTGAGGCCGCCGCCCGGCTCGCGGAGCAGCGCGTCGGCGTCACGCCGGGCGCCGCGGCCGTGGACTCGACCCTGGTGGCCGGGTACTCGGCGATCACCGCTCAGCACCGCACCCTGTACTGGAGCGTCGCGGCCTCGGCGATGTTCGCCCCGGTCGCCGCGCACTCCGAACTCGGCGTCGGCCTGCTGCGGGCGACCGACTCCGCGGCGCTGCGCACCCGGCTCGCAACCCCGGTGGCCGAGACCGCGCTGCTCGCCGCGCGGCTGGCCTTCTTCGACCTCCAGCAGCCGAGGCTCGCGGACGGCTACTTCGCCGTGGCCCTCGACGCGGCGCGCGAAGCCGCCGACCGGGCGCTGACCGGAGCGGTGCTCGCGCACATGGCCTTCGTCCCGGCCTTCTGCGGCCGGGCGCGGCGGGCCAGGGACCTGATGGCGCTCGCGCACGACGAGGCGGCCGGAGCGATCGGGCCGATGCAGCGCTCCTGGATGTACGCGGTGGACTCCGAGATCGAGGCGAGGCTCGGCGCGGCGGCCTCGGCGGGCGACCTGATCGCCCGCTCGGAGGCGGCGCTCGGCGGGCTCGGCTCGGCGGGCGGCGGTCTGGAGCCGGACTGGCTCGACTTCTACGACGCCTCCCGGCTGGCCGGCTTCAAGGGTTTCTGCCAGATCGCCACCGGGCGCACCGGCGAGGCCGCCACCTCGCTGGAGCGCACCCTGCGCACGCTGCCCGCGACCGGCGCGAAGCAGCGTTCGATCACGCTGGCGGACCTGGCGCACGTGCGCGCGCAGCAGGGCGAGCTCGAGGAGTCCGCCAGGCTGCTCGGCGGGGCGATCGCGCAACTGCACCGGTCCTGGTACGCCACCGGAGTCGACCGGGTCGACGGCGTGCGGCGCAGGCTGGTGGCCATGAACGTGCCGCCGAGGGTGCTGGCTCCGGTGGAGGAGGCCAGGCAGGCGCTGGAGGCGGTCCGGCCCTGACCGACGGCGGGCGTGCCGCGCTCCGTTCGTCCCCGGAGCGCGGCACGCCTGATGCCGTTCGTGTCACAGTGCTGCGGCTATCAGCAGCCGTTCAAGCCAGCCCAGTTCAGCACGGTGTCATCGGCCGTGTACGAGCTGCCGGATCCGTTGAAGTAGAAGCCGCGGTTCGCCGCGCTGCCGCAGGGCGCCGCCTCCTCGACGTTGGTTCAAGTGCCGTTGAGGTCGAACTTGAATTGCAGGGTGCTGCCGGAGATCGCGGGCGCGATGATCTGCCACTGGTTCGAGCCGATCTTCGTGAGCGGATACAGTCCCGGATTCCTGTCGTTCGACGCGGACATGCCGGTCCCCAGCGCGGAGAAGTTCCCGGCGATGTAGACCGTGCCGTTGCTCGGCGTGGACGCGGGAACGGGCCGCTGGCGGTGTAGGTCCAGCCGTCCACGCTCGCGGCCCAGGACTTCGCGGTGGACAGATACGTCGCCGCGTCGGCGGGGTCGCAGCCGCCTGTTGGTTGCGCGACAGAACAAACTAGGTGAGCGCCGAGTAAGTTCGCCGAAAGCCGAAGGCCGCGCCAGAGCAGCGCGCCCGGCAAATCGCCGGGATGATCGCGTTGAGCCCGCCGCGGGCGGCGTGGCAGGAACCGGAAAATCAGCCGCCCCGAGGGGGCGCCGTGCGCTATCGTCGCGACGCCGGTTTGTGACCGGCTCGCTGCATGAGTGTCCTGCTATCGGTATCGGCTCGTTGCCGGGCCGTCGCAGGCGTCAGCGATGCTCGACGTGCGGCGGCATCGCCGGGGAGTGCCGCCGCACCCGAGCCGCCCTCAGCGCCTAGGCGTGGTGCCAGGTCGCCGAGAAGGACGTCCCGCCGGAGATCCCGCTGACCGAGGCCTTGGTCGTCCCCGAGCTGGTGACCATCGTGATCGAGGTCGGGTTCGAGGCGCCGAGCGAGCCGCCGTTGACCGTGGAGCTGGTGAACGTCACGGTGCCGAAGTTCGCCAGCGGCAGCACTCCGCTGGACGAGGACGGCGCCTCCGCGATGACCTCGGCCGAGGAACGCGCCAGCGAGGAGTTGGTCTGGTTGACCGTGTGGCTCCAGCCGCGCGTGGTGTCGGCCAGGTAGAGGGTGAACGCGCCGGAGGAGGTCGCGGTGACCCGGGAGACGATCGTGTCGCCGGCCGCGACGGTGTTGTTGAAGTAGACCGGGTTGGCCGGGTACATCTCGTACCACGCGTACTGGGTCGCGCGGCCGCCGGAGCACAGCACCAGGGTGCCGGTCTGCTCGACCGAGGCGCTGGCGTATCCGTCGAGCCCGGTCCAGAAGCTGGCGTACGACGTGGTCGAGCCGCAGCTGGCGCCGGGCTCGCGCCAGGTCGAGGTGACCGAGGTGTACTTCGTGGAGTGCGCGGCGTAGCCGGCCCAGTTGGTGCTGGTGGCGAACTTCAGGCCGGAGGCGGCGCCCGGGTGCAGGCGCGCGCCGGCCGCGTGTGGGGAGAAGTCGAGCCCGGCCAGCGCCGCGGCCGCGCCGCCGGCCGAGACCGGGACGGCGAACAGCGCGAACGAGCCGATGAGCAGTGCGCTGAGGCCGGCCCGCGCCGAGCGGCGGGCGGGCAGGCCGGTGCGGGGCGCGCTGCGGGATATCAGGCGCAAACGCATGAATGCTCCTTGTGGGTGGGAAGGAGCGCGAATCCCGGACGGCGGTCGCCGCCCGAACGGTTCACGCGGCTGTACCTGACGTTAACTCAGAACTCGATGACCGGAAAGAGGAGGTTGCACCGATTCGCCGCAAGAGTCGCTCCGGCGATCGCCGGGCGATGAAGGTGGCAATCACCGGGGCGATGACTGGGGCGTTCACTCTGGTGGCGCCCGCGCCGGGCGCGGCGGCTGTCAACGCGATGAGTCATTCCGGCCGCTGGTGGCAGGATTGCGGTATGCGCGGCACGTTGCGGGTCTATGTGGGCGCGGCTCCTGGCGTCGGGAAGACCTACAAGATGCTGGAGGAGGCGCACCGGCGGATCGAGCGCGGCGCGGACGTGGTCGTCGCCTGGGTCGAGACCTACGCCCGCCCGCACACGATCGCGCTGGCTGAGGGCCTGCCGCTACTTCCGCCGCTGACGCGCGAGTATCGCGGCCGCGAGCTGCGCGAGATGGACCTCGACGCGGTGCTGGCCCGGCGGCCGCAGGTGGCGCTCGTGGACGAGCTGGCGCACACCAACGTCCCGGGCGGCCGGCACGCCAAGCGCTGGCAGGACGTGCAGGAGCTGCTCGACGCCGGAATCGACGTGATCACCACGGTGAACGTGCAGCACCTGGAATCGCTCAGCGACGTGGTGGAGCGGATCACCGGGGTCCCGCAGCGGGAAACCGTGCCGGACGAGGTGGTGCGCGCCGCCGACCAGATCGAGCTGGTGGACATGTCCCCGGAGGCGCTGCGCCGGCGGCTCGCGCACGGCAACGTCTACCCGGCCGACCGCATCGACGCGGCGCTGGGCAACTACTTCCGGCTCGGCAACCTCACCGCGCTGCGCGAGCTGGCGCTGCTGTGGGTCGCCGACCGCGTCGACGAGGTCTTGCAGCGCTACCGGGAGGATCATCAGATCGACTCGGTGTGGGAGGCGCGCGAGCGCGTGGTCGTGGCGTTGCCCGGGGACGGATCGGGGGAGCTGCTGATCCGCCGCGCCGCGCGCATCGCGCAGCGCTCGATCAAGGCGGTGCGCAATCAGGAGCCTGGCTCCGCGATCGCCGGGGCCGCGGGGCCCGAGCTGTTGGCGGTGCACGTCGCCCGCTCAGACGGCCTCGCGGCAGACACCAGCCCGACGGCCCTCGCCGCGCAACGGCATCTGGTCGAATCGCTCGGTGGGACCTATCACACCGTGGTCGGCGACGACGTGCCACGGGCGCTGCTGGAGTTCGCCAGGGCAGTGAACGCGACGCAGCTGGTGCTCGGAACGTCGCGCCGCAACCGTCTCAGCCGGTTGCTCACCGGTCGCGGCATCGGCGAGAGCACGATCCGGCTCTCCGGCGACATCGACGTGCACATGGTGACGCACGAAGACCCGCAACAGGCTCGGCGGCGTACCGCATGGCTGCCGCCCAACCCACTGCGCGAAGCCGCCTGGGGACACACACGCTGGCGCGGACCCGCCGCCGCGCTGCTCGTGCCGCCGATCATCACCGCGGTGCTCGCGCAGGTGCCGCACGGCGGGCTGAACCTGACCAGCCAGGTGCTCATCTTCCTGGTCGCCACGGTGGCCATCGCGCGGCTCGGCGGGCTGCTCTCGGCGCTGATCGCGGCGCTGTGGGGCTCGCTGCTGCTCAACTACTACTTCATCACCCCGGTCCACACCTTCACGATCGACGAGGGCAACAACGTCTTCGCGCTGATCGTGTTCGCCCTCGTCGCGCTGACCGTGGCCTCCGTGGTCGACCTCGCGATCAAGCAGACCCGCCGCGCCGCCAGCGCCTCCGCCGAGGCGGAGACCCTCGGCGCGTTCGCGGTCTCCGTGCTGCGCGGCGACGAGGCCATCAGCGCCCTGCTCGAGCGGTTCCGCGAGACCTTCGCGATGGCCTCGGTCGCCCTCTTGCAGCGATCCGATGCGGAACGGCCGCGACCGCAGCAGGCCGGGCCCGGGGAGGCGCATCCGCCCGACGTAAACGACGACCCGGGGCGCTGGACGCTGGTGGCCAGCACCGGGGCCGATCCGGCGCTCTGCCCGGGCCAGGCGGACACGGTGGTCGAGGCCGGTCCCGACGCGGTGATCGTGCTGCGCGGACGCACGCTGCCGGCGAACGACCAGCGCGTGCTCAACGCCTTCGCCGCGCAGGCCACCGCGGCCCTTGAGCGCCGCCGGCTCTCCCGCAGCGCCGCCGAGGCGGAGAGCCTGGCGGCCGCGGACCGGATGCGCACGGCGCTGCTGGCGGCCGTCTCGCACGATCTGCGCACCCCGCTCGCCGCGG
>NZ_DASRGV010000099.1:0-3657 GCF_035650855.1 Actinocrinis sp.
GTTCAGCCCCTTCGGCCGGTCCACCGGGACCAGTTCGTGGGCGTCATCGAGGTCGTACTCGGCGAACCTGCCGAGCATCGCGGTCAGCTCGTACGGGTAGACCGTGTTGCGACTGGCCGCACGCAGCACCTTCTGCCGGTAAGCGTCCAGCGGTTCCAATGGCTCCAGCGACGGCTCCTCGACACTCACTGTCGGGTTTCCCAGGGCATTGAATCGCACGTGCACCGCCACCTTCATCAGATCGCCGGTGCGCGGATCCTGATATCGGGCGATGAGAACGATCTCCTCCAAGCCGGTGTTGAGAGTTGTCGCCAGTACGCGGTCGGCGACGTCGCGCAGTTCCCGGGGCGCGAGGGTGATCGGCGGCCAGACGTAGACCACGATCCGGTCAGTGGCGAAGCGGTTGCGGGCGGGCTGGCGCGCTCGGGTGCGCACGATCGAGTCGAGGCAGGCCGCGATGGCGTTCTCGGCTGTCGGCACCGCCACCAGACGGCCGTCGCCGTCGCGCAGTTCGGTCAGGTCGCGGATCTGGGTCAGTGCGACTAGTCGTTCGTCGTCCGGGTTGGTTCGGGCCACGCACCGGAAGAGGTAGACCTCTTCGTCCGATGACCGTAGCCGGGTCAGGTCGAACTTGTGCAGTCGGTCGAGCTGCATCCGTTCGGCGATGTGGGGATGCAGGCCGCGGATCAGCCGCTGCTCGGCGAGTCCGGTTCCGGTGCGGCGGAACGTGAAATGGCGGTGCATGAGCGCGTTTCGGCGCCCCGCGACCGTGGTGGTTACTCGGCCGACCTGGTCAGGCAGCGGATGCGCGCTGATCACCTGCTGGAGTGCGATCGCGGCGTCCGCGTCGGCGTCGGGTTGCCTGTTCCACAGGAGGTAGATGTCGGCGTCCAGGGCGCCGTCGGAAGCGCCGATCTCGGCCAGGCCGTCCAGCGCATCGCCGAGCCGCGCGAACGGTACCGCTGCGGACGCGAGCCGCGAGCCGCCGCGTTGGGCGACCACGAAGGTGCAGCCGACCGCGTTCGCCGTCTGTACTCCAGTCAGGCCCTTGTTTCCGTAATACCGGCGGGTGAGGACCTCAAGCATGACCGAGTTGTCCAGATCCAGCCGGGCCAGGCGCTGTCCGAGCAGCCTTACCAGCGGCTCGGTACTGCGCACCATTTCGGCTATGCGCGCGCCACGGTCCTCGGCCTGCGGATTCTCGTCGAGGTAGTGCAAGTGCCTGCGGACCCCGGCGTACACTCGAGCCCGGTTGCGGCGCAGCAGCGGCTGGCCGAACCACGCGTACACCACGGCCCGCGCCAAGCCGGCGACCGCGGGGAAGCGCAGCTGGGTGACGGCGATCAACCGTTCCAGCACGCGACCCGCGGGCTCGCGTTCGGCTGCGGGCGGCAGCGGGTCGTTCAGCCACTCCTGGAGCACGGCGGCGACGATGGACGCGTGCTGGGGCGCCTTTTGACGCGCCAGGAAGATGCGGAACACCGCCGCCTCCAGCTGCGCGCTGCGCTCCAAACGCGAGACCCCGTAATGGGAGAACGCCTTCATCAGCGTGCTCTGAAACGCTTCCGGCAGTCCGGCGCGTTCGACATCAAGGCTCTGCAGGTAGGTGTGGAAATATTCACGCGCGCTGTGCACATGATCGGCGCTGGCGGACTCGCCATATCTCGGCCGGTCTACCGCGAGCTCGGCGAGGTTCGTGAACGCCTCGATGAGGGCGAGTTCAGCGGTCAGCCTGCCGCCGCCGCCGTCAACCGCCGCGCGGGCAGCGAGGTAGTCCTTCAGGACGTGGTCCTCCTCCAGCGGGTCTATGTCATAGCCCAGCAGGAGGCTGTGAAGGTCGTCAATGCCCTGAGACGGGGCCGGCGTGTTGTCAAACATCGCTGAGGCCTGACTTACGTCCGCAGCGCCCGCAGTGCTTCCATCGTCCTCGACGATCGGTTCGAGCCGCAGCAGCGGAGCGCCGGTCTCGACCTGGCAGCCGACGGCGACCGCCAGTTCCCGCACCCGTGCGCTATAAGGTGCGCGCAGCACCGTCTCCATCTTCATGCTCTCCAGCACCAGAATCGGCGCGCCGGCCTCGACCTCGGCGCCGGCTTGTGCTGGTGCGGCTATCACCAGCGCGGGAGCGGGGGAGCGGATGACGCCGCCCTCATCGCGGCTGACCCGATGGGTGACGCCGTCGACGTCGACCAGGTGTACCGGGCCGTGAGTGGCGCTCAGCAGTCGATAACGCCGACCGTTGACCTTGATCTGGCCGGAGTGCCGGTCGAAGCGGTCCAGTTCCACAACGGCGGTACGGACCTGTTCGCCGGCCTCGATCCCGACCTGGTATCGATGCGCTCCGATGCGGGCCGTCCGCACCTGGTAGGTGGCGGCGCGCAGCTTGAGAGCCAAGGGCCGTCCGGATTCGTGCTGCACCTGCGGGCGCCCGCCGGAGGCGGTGGACAGCAGCCGCGTACGCTCCAGCCGTTCTCTTTCCTCGTAGGCGTCGATGGCGGCGGCGGCCAGCGCCACGGCGGCGTTTCGGTGCGGAACCAGGCGGCCTTGGGCGCGGACGCGGTCGAGCCAGCCGGTGTCGGCGGAGGCGTCGAGGAACTCGGGCTGCTCCAGCAGATCCAGCACGAAGCTCTTGTTCGTGGTGCCGCCCTCGATCAGGACGCCGGTTTCAGCCATCGCGCGACGCAGCCGGCCCAGTGCCTCGTCGCGATCCCGGCCGTGGGCGATGATCTTCGCGATCATCGAGTCGAAGTCGGCCGGGATGGTGTCGCCTTCGGACACACCGGTGTCCACCCGGATCCCGGGACCGGCAGGCAACACCAGGCGGACGATCCTGCCGGGGGAGGGGGCGAAGTCGCGGTCGGGGTCCTCGGCGTTGAGCCGCGCCTCGATCGCGTGCCCGCGCTCGACCGGCCGCTCGCCGCTCAGCTTGCCGCCGGACGCCACGTGCAGTTGCGCCTTCACCAGGTCGAAGCCGGTAGTGGCTTCCGTGATCGGGTGCTCCACCTGTAGCCGGGTGTTGACTTCCAGGAATGCGAACTGCCTGTCGCCGGGGTGATAAAGGAACTCCACCGTGGCCGCACCCCGGTAGCCGACGCGCAACGCGAGCCGCTCGGCCGAAGCTTTCAGCTCCGCGACCTGGTCGCCGGACAGCACCGGCGAGGCCGACTCCTCGATGATCTTCTGGTTGCGCCGCTGCACGGAGCAGTCGCGCACGCCCAGCGCCCAGGCGGTGCCCTGGCCGTCGGCGATCACCTGGACCTCGACGTGCCGCGCCCCGGTGACCAGCCGCTCGAGGAACACCACGCCGCTGCCGAACGCCCGCGCCGCCTCCTGGCTGGTGCGTTCGTACACCTCGACCAGCTCGGCCTCGTTCGTGATGACGCGGATGCCGCGCCCGCCGCCGCCCGCGGTGGCCTTGAGCATCAGCGGGTAGCCGACCTGCTCGGCCGAGCGGACCGCGGCCTCCAGGGTCTCGACCGCGCCGCGGCTCCACGGCGCCACCGGGACGCCGACCTCCTCGGCGATCAGCTTCGCGCCGATCTTGTCGCCGAGCTTGCGCATCGCCTGCGCGCTCGGGCCGACGAACGTGACGCCGATCCGGTCGCACAGCTCGGCGAACGCCGGGTCCTCGGCGACGAAGCCCCAGCCGACCCAGGC
>NZ_DASRGV010000100.1:0-18772 GCF_035650855.1 Actinocrinis sp.
ATCTCCTTGAGGACCTTCTTGAGCCGCTCCTCGAAGTCACCGCGGTACCGGGAGCCGGCCACCAGGGCGCCGAGGTCGAGCGTGTAGAGGTGCTTGTCCTTCAGCGTCTCGGGGACCTCGCCCTTAACGATCGCCTGGGCCAGGCCCTCGACCACGGCGGTCTTGCCGACGCCGGGCTCCCCGATCAGCACCGGGTTGTTCTTGGTGCGGCGGGAGAGGACCTGCATGACCCGCTCGATTTCCTTCTCCCGGTTGATGACCGGGTCGAGCTTGCCCTCGCGGGCGGCCTGGGTCAGGTTGCGGCCGAACTGGTCGAGCACCAGCGAGGTGGCCGGGGTGCCCTCGGCGGGGGCGCCCGCGGTGGCCGCCTCCTTGCCCTGGGAGTACCCGGACAGCAGCTGGATGACCTGCTGGCGCACCCGGTTCAGGTCCGCGCCGAGCTTGACGAGGACCTGGGCGGCCACGCCCTCGCCCTCGCGGATGAGACCGAGCAGGATGTGCTCGGTGCCGATGTAGTTGTGTCCGAGCTGCAGCGCCTCGCGCAGTGACAGCTCGAGCACCTTCTTGGCGCGCGGAGTGAACGGGATGTGCCCGGACGGGGCCTGCTGGCCCTGGCCGATGATCTCCTCGACCTGCTGGCGCACCGCCTCAAGGGAGATGCCCAACGACTCGAGCGCCTTGGCGGCGACACCCTCGCCCTCGTGGATCAGGCCGAGCAGGATGTGCTCGGTGCCGATGTAGTTGTGGTTGAGCATCCGGGCCTCTTCCTGGGCCAGGACGACAACCCGCCGCGCGCGGTCGGTGAACCTCTCGAACATCTTCTTCTCGCTCCCCGGAGCGGTCGGGCAGTGCCGGGAATCCCTGCAACTGCACCCGGCCTGTCCTTCCGAATGCTAGTCCCGCCTGGAGACGGACCCTACGGGAATGCGCGCCCCGCGGAGCGGCGGCACACTGTGTCAGTTTAGCGTTGCACCCTGTCTGATCAGGTGTTCCCGCACTTCAGCCACGTACGCGCCACTGCTGTACGCCTGAAGCGAACGGTGCGGCGGGTAACCCTCCCGAGCTGAGCCGCCATGCTCTAAGTTAGGCGCAGCGATCCACGTGAGAGGCGTGTCGTACACACTGCGTCGTGCGCACCGCACCTCACGCGACGTTGCCTTGAGCTCGACCGCTCTACCAGCGGTCCGCGACTCCCCCGCTTCCGCACCCTTTAGGGCTCGCATGTCGACTAACGCCGCATTCGCCGGTCCTGTTCCCGGCGGCCGGGCCGATTCCGGCGGCGAGCGCGCGGAGGCGGCTCTCGCTGAGGGGTCGGACGGGGTCGGCGAGCTGGAGCGCTGGTACGTCGAGCAGCGCGCGTGGCCGGTGCACCGGGACGATCACGATCGGCTGTGGCTGGAGGCCGGGACCGAGTTCGATGTCGTAGAGGTGCCGGCGGAGGCCGGGCGTAGGGCGCTGCGCAGGCTGATCGGATACGGACAGGCGGCGCTGGCTCCAGGGCCGGTGGCGCTGTGCGAGCCGGCCTCGGCCGAACCGGCCCGGTGCTGCTTCTTCGTCGCCCCCGGTGCGCGCGATGACCTGCCGGAGCTGCTCGACTGGCTGGACTGGGGCGGGATCGACCTCGGTATGCGCGCCTACGGCGCCGGTGACAGCATTCCGGCCCCGGCCGCCGACCGCTGGCTGCATGACCCGCTGGCGGTCCCCCCCGAGGTGATCGCCCTGCTGGCGACGATCGCGGAATCCTGCTCGCGATACGCCCTCACCCGCCGCGCCGGGTAGACCGTCCGTCGCGGATCTCGGGCCGCGCGGAAAGCGGGCCCGCTCGCCGACCCGGCCGCCGGCGATCCCTCCGTCACCGGCGGCCCTTCAGTTGTTGGCCGCCACGAAGGCGTCGATGATCTTCTTGGAGACCCGGCCGCGCTCGCTGACCTCGTGGCCGTTGGCCCGGGCCCACTCGCGCACCGCCGCCGTGTCCACTCCGGAGGCCGGTCCGCGGACCGCGCCGCGCTTCGGCCGCGCCGCGGAACCGTCCGCGCGGTACCTGCGCCCCGCCTCGATGTACTTTTCGAAATCGGAACGCAGCGCGGCCGCGTTCTTGTCGTTCAGGTCGATCACGTAGTCCGCGTTGTCCAGACTGAAATGGATCGTCTGCGTAGCGTCGCCGCCACTGAGGTCGTCTGTCATGACGACCACCGTCTTCTGCGCCATACTCGCCTCTTTCCCGGAGGACCGTCTTGGCACACTAGACAAGCGCATTTCCGCGGTGAATTCAACTCCGAAGCCGCAAAAGCAGGTAACCGTTCCCACCGGGCGTCCGCTACAACACGCGCAGCATCCGGGTGTTGCCCAAAGTGTTCGGCTTGACGCGTTCCAGATCGAGGAACTCCGCGATACCTTCGTCGGCCGACCGCAACAGTTCCGCGGTCACCTCCGGCTCGATCGGCGAGTCCGCCAGCGGGCGGAATCCGTGCCGCTCGAAGAATGCGGTTTCGAAGGTTAGGCAGAACACCCGCCGCACGCCGAGCCAGGAGGCGGTGGCGAGAAGTTTTTCCACAATGGCGTGACCGACGCCGAGTCCGCGACTGCGCGGATCCACCGCCACGGTACGCACTTCAGCCAAGTCCCGCCACATGACATGCAACGCGCCACAGCCGACTACAGAAGCGTCGTTATCGCGTTCCGCGACCCAAAACTCCTGAATGTCCTCATATAGCGTCACGGTGGGCTTGTCCAGAAGAATACGGTCGGTCACGTAGACGTCCAGCAGGGCGCGAATCGCGGGAACGTCGGCGGTCCGCGCCCGCCGGACGGTCAGATCATCCACAGCGGCGAGCATAGGGCCTGGCGCGAAGCGCTCTTTACCCGGCGGATGAAGGGGACACTCACTGACAGTACGTCACGCCTTAAGCACGCTCTTCAGGCATCGCACAGTCCCACCCGGGCGGCGATACGCGCCATCCGCCGGTCAAGCGGTGGATGCGTAGGCCGGGGGATGCGGACGGCGGCATGCCGAGCGCGGCCGGAGCGGCCGTATTCATTTTCCTGGTGAGAATCGCCCAGTAATCCACAGCCTGTGGATTCGTTCGCGGCGAACCAGCGCAGCGCGCTGAGCAGTTCCGGGCCGAGCCCGATGTCGACCGCGAAGGCGTCCACCCGGTACTCGGCGCTGCGCCCGGCCGCGTTCTTGGCGGCGAACGCGGCGACCCCGGGAGCCGCGAACACGACCCGGATCCCGTGGCCGAGGCGGAAGGCTGCGCGTGCGCATCCGCAGACCCAGCGGCGTGGTCCATATCCGCTGGCGGGGTGCGGTTCGGTGCCGAGGGCGTTCGCGAGCGCCGCGACCGGCGTGGCGAGCAGCGATCCGAGCAGGGCGATGCCTTGGAGAGGTAGCAGCACCCAGACGAGGAAGGCCGAGACCGAGGTGTGCATGCGCAGATGGTGGCCGAGTTCGTGGGCGAGCACCCCGGCGAGTTCGCGGTCGCCGAGCTGGTCGAGCGCCCCGGTCGTCACGCAGATCAGGTCGCGGCCGACCGAGTGCGCATTGGCCTCGGTGAGGTCCACGACGCGGATGCGGAAGCGGCGGCCGCTCACGTCGGCCTGGGCGATGACCTGCCGCCAGATCCGTTCCAGCCGGGCCCGTTCGGCCGCGGTGGGCCGCCGGATGGGCCAGAGCAGCCTCGCCATCGCCAGCTGCACCGGCCGCAGCCCGTAGCAGGCCGCGCTGATGAGCCAGAGGCCGTAGCCGAGCCACAGCGGCGCGCCGAGCGCGCGCCGGGCCAGGAGCACGAGCGGCAGCAGACAGGCCCCGGCGACCGGCAGGAACACCAGCACCAGGGCCAGCGAGCAGAGCGCCGTGCGGTCCGGGCGCGCCACGTTGAGCCGGACCGAGCCCGGCCCGCGACTGTCAGGTCTCTCGCCGCGCGCTCTGCGATGCCGGCGCCGCCCGGGACGATCGGTAGCACGTAACACCACGCTGTGCACTGTGGCAGCAGTCGGCGGGTGGTGCACATCCACCGAAAGGGTGGTCAACCAGTCGAAGAGTTCGTATCAACAGACAGGTCGATTCAATAGACGAATCGGGCTGTCGGAGTGACAGACCGGCCGGGATCAGTCGAAGAGGTCTGAGGAGACCGCTTCGGGATCGACCCCGGCGGCCAGCAGCGCGCTGCGGCTCTCGTCGACCAGCGCACTCGGCCCGACCAGCACGGCGCCGCAGGCTCCATGCGCGTCGGAGGCGGCCGCGTGCGCGTGTACTGCGGCGAGCGGGTCGCCCACGACCTCCTCGACGGTCATGTCGCCGTGCTCTTCGGCCAGCGCACGCAGCGCGTCGGCGAGATAGTGCGGGCCTTCGTCGGAGGCGAGCACGACTGTCAGCGGCCGCAGATCCCCCTCGGCGATGGCGTGCTGAATCAGAGCGTGGACAGGCGCGGCGCCGGTTCCGTGGGCGACGGCGAGCAGGCGCGAGGTGCGATCCGGCCCGGGGAAGGCGAGTTCGCCCTCTGCGGCCGCGATCCGCAGCCGGTCGCCGACCGCGGTCTGGCTCACCAGCACCTCGCTCACACCGCCGGAGCGGCCGAGCTGAACGTGGAATTCGACCTCGTCCCCGCCCGAGTCGCCACTGGGCCGGGTGGCGAAGGAGAAATCGCGCCATACCCGAGGCATCGCCGCCGTTTCCACGGCCGAGTACTGCCCGGCGACGTACCGGTACGCGCCCTTGTGCTCCGACTCGGCGAACCGCGAGTCCACCACGGGCCGCGCGACGACGCGCACGACGCCGTCCGCGAGGGCTTCGTGAGCGACGACCTCCGCCTCCCAGTAGGCCGGTCCGAGCGCGTCCGCCTCGGCCACCGCGTCGAGCATCACGTTGGCCACCAAGCCGTATCCGGCGTCCCAGGCGGCGTTGGTGCGCTCGGTCCACTGGTCACCGCAGTACTGCGCCACGGCGGCCAGCAGGGAGGCGCCGAAAGCCTGGTAGTGCGCGGCGCGCAGGCCGAATTTGCGGTGCCGCAACGCGAGCCGGCGCAGATAAGGCAGGAATTCGTCGAGCTTGTCCAGGTCGCCGACGATCCGCTGCACGGCCTGGAACAGCCGGCGGTGCTGGGTGGCCGCGTCGGCGGAGAAATACTTGCGGTACCGGGGATTGGCCGCGAAGAAATGCTCATAGAACCACGCAGCGGCCTCGGGCCCGTACGGTTCGATGAGCGCGAAGCTCTCCCGGATCTCCGCGATGAGATCCTCCTGCGCCCACTGCGCGGCGCCCGTCGCGATTCCCGCCTCGGCCTCCGCTTCGCTGCTCGCGTCGAAGTCCGCGTAGGCGTCCTGCTTTTGCAATGTGCCCTGCTCTGCTGTCACCACAGCCCTGTCACTCACCCGGGTGAGCTTACCGGGCGGTCCGGGTTCACTTTCCCCGGACCGCACAGTTGACCGGCTTCAGGGCTACCGCCGCGGTCACTTTCAGTGCTCGTCGACCGCAGGTCGGCTGAATATCTTCAATAATAGGTAAAAGGAGGGCAGTACAACCGCCATCCCCAGGCACATCGCTATCAGCATCGCGTCGACGCTCTGTGGCGCCGCCGCCGACTGCACCGCGCTATACGCGTCAATGCCGCCTTTGCTGACCAGCAGATCTGGGAACTGCGCGGCCGCCCAGCCACCGAGCACGGTGGCGACCGCGAGTGCGGCGGTGACGCGGGCGAGCACGTAACGCTCCCGCCAGAGCACCAGCAGGCTGGCGATGCCGCAGATCGCCGAAACCGCCGCGAACGGGATGGAGCGATCCGTGAATCGCGCCGCGACGATCGGTGCGTCTCGGTACAGGAACGGCAGCATCGCGACCGCCACGGCTCCGGAAGCGATCGCCGCGCCGATGGCTTTGCGGCGGAAGACCGGGACCAGGTGCGTCGTGGCAGGGCTCTGCGCGGCGTTGTGGCAGAGGTAGACGGCGGCGAGGAACGCGGTAACCACTACCGCCAGCACGCCAGCGGTCAGCGCGAAGGCTGAGCGGAACGGCTCGGTCGGGGTGCTTTGCGGACCGAGCGAGCCGGTAGCCAATGCGGCCCCGGAGACGCCGAACATGAACGGGGTCAGGACCGAGGCGCCGGCGAAGATCCGGCCCCACCAGCGGTCCGGGAGCGCCGCGCCCTCCCCGTAAGCGCGGTACACGTACGCGGCGCCGCGCAGCACGATGCCGACGAGGGCGAAGCCGAGCGGCAGTTCCAGCGAGGTGGCGATGGTTCCGAAGGCGGTGGGGAAGGCGCTGAAGACGCTGACGATCACAAAGATGAGCCAGACGTGGTTGGCCTCCCAGACCGGGCCGAGCGAGGCGGCGATCAGGCCGCGCTGCCCCTCCGGATCGCGCTCCTGCTTCCCGCTCCAGCCCGCCACCAGGTCCCAGAAGCCGCCGCCGAAGTCGGCCCCGGCCAGCAGCGCGTAAGCGAGCAGGCTCAGCACGATGATCACGAGCATCGCGTTCACGGCGGTCACCGGGTCACCTCCAGGGCGGGCGTCGGCTCGATGTCAGGTCCGGTCTCGGAGCCGATCCGGGCGAGCTCGGGCGGGGAGCCGCTGGCGAGCTTGCGCAGGATGAGGATCAGCGCGACGGCGAGCCCGAGGTAGATCAGGATCGTGACGAGCAGCGCCCAGCCGAGGCCGGTGCTCTTGGTGGCGGCGTCGGCGACCAGCATCTGCTGGTACACGATCCACGGCTGCCGGCCGCCCTCGGTCACCTCCCAGCCGGCCAGCATCGCCAGCATCGCGGCCGGCCCGCTGAACGCGGCGGCCCACAACCACCGCTTGGTGTGCGCGATCCGGGGCACGACGCCGCGCCTGCGGCTACGCAACCAGCGCCACGCGCCCCAGGCCGCGATGAGCAGGATCGCGGTGCCGAGCCCGACCATCGAGTCGAAGGCGAGGTGTACGACCGCCGTCATCGGCTGCTGGTTCGCCGGGGTCTGATCCAGTCCGGGGACCACCGCGCCGGGCTTGAAGTCCAGCAGCAGGGATAGCCCGTCGGGGATCGGTACGCCGCCGACGAGTTGGTGCGTCTGGCTGTTGTAGAACCCGCCGATGGTGAGCGGCACGTGCCCGGAGGTGTAGTAGTGCCCTTCCATCGCGGCCAGCTTGGCCGGCTGCGTCGTAGCGACGTCGCGCGCCGCGAAGTCGCCGATCAGGAGCTGAACCGGCGCCAGCGCCAGGATGACGGCCATCCCGAGATTCAGGCCCTTGCGATGGTATTCGTCGCGGCGCCCGCGCAGCATCCCGATCGCGTACACCGCGGCCACCGCGCCGCCGGTGCACATCAGCGCGGCGACGAACATGTGGGTGACCTCGGTCCACGAGGTGGAGCTCGAGAAGACGGCCCACGGATCCGCGGTGATCTTCCCGTGCGAGACGCCGAGCCCGACCGGGTGATTCATCCAGGCGTTCGCCATCACCACGAAGAGCGTGGAGAGCGTGCCGGAGATCGCGATCGGCCACAGCACCAGCCAGTGCGCGCGCCGGGAGAGCCGCTTCCAGCCGTAGAGATAGAGGCCCATGAAGATCGCCTCGGTGAAGAAGGCGAAGGCCTCCAGGGTGAACAGCAGCCCGATGGCGCCGCCGTAGGTGGACATGAAGGTCGGCCACAGCAGCCCGAACTCGAAGGAGAGCACGGTGCCGGAGACCGCGCCGATGGCGAAGAGCACCGCCATGACCCGCGCCCACTTGCGGGTCAGCGCGTACCAGACCAGGTCCCCGGTCTTCAGCCAGCGCCGCTCGGCGTAGAGCATGAGCCAGGGCAGGCCGACCCCGAAGACGGCGAACATGATGTGGAAGGACAGGGACAGCGCGGTCTCCACCCGCGCGACGACGAGCCCGGACAATCTCGGCTCCCCTCGGCCCCGTGAGGCGTGTGTCACTCCAGCAAACTTCTACACTCCGTAGAAGTTCTTTCGGCACTAGAGTAGACCCCATGGCTAGGCTCGGCGAACTCGAACGCGCGGTCATGGACGTGCTGTGGAACACACCCGAACCGGTGGCTGCCACCCGGATCGTGGAGGAGCTGCCACGCGAGCACGCCCCCGCGATCACCACGATCCTCACGGTGCTCGACCGCCTCGGCGGCAAGGGCTTCGTCACCCGGGAACGGCACGGCCGCGCCTACCGCTACTCGGCCACCACCAGCCGCGCCGAGCTGATCG
The DNA here is from genome assembly GCF_035650855.1 of Actinocrinis sp. GTDB lineage: Bacteria > Actinomycetota > Actinomycetes > Streptomycetales > Catenulisporaceae > Actinocrinis. Next base: position 8,178 of record NZ_DASRGV010000100.1, read on the forward strand.
CCAGCACCATGCTCGAAGCGCTCGGCACCACCAACGACCGCCGCTCGGCCCTGGTCCACTTCGCCGGCTCGGTGTCGGAGGAGGAGAAGGCGCTGCTGCGCGAACTGCTCGAGGAAACCCCCGCCAGCTCCTCGAACGCCTGAGCAAGGCGCCGCGCGATGTGGCTGATCGCCGCCGCCGCCTGCGCCGTCATCGCGATCCTGCTCGCCTGGCCGGTGCCTAACGCGCTGTGCACCGCCCAGTGGACCCGCCGCTCCCCGCGCACCGCGATCGTGCTCTGGCAGCTGGTCGGCCTCGTCGGCGGGCTCAGCGCGATCAGCGCCCTGCTTCTGGTCGGCTTCGCGCCGCTGGGCCGGGATTTGGCCGGGGTCAACCTGATCGCGCTGGTGCTGGCCGCGCTGCTGTTCTCCTGGCTGTTCGGCGTGCTGGCCACCTCGGCCGTGCGGATCGAGCGGCACTTGCGCCGCCAGCGCACCGTGGTGGACCTGCTCGGCCGGGCCGAGGCCGACGGGGTGCGGGTGCTCGATCACCCCGAGCCGCTGGCGTACTGCCTGCCGGGTCCGCAGCCGCGTATCGTGATCACCGACGGCGTGCTGGCCGCGCTGCCGCCGGAGGAACTGGCTGCCGTGCTGGCCCATGAGCGGGCGCACGCGAAAGGGCGACACGAGCTGGTCATCCAGCCCTTCGTGGCCTGGCAGTCCGCGCTGCCGTTCCTCGCCCCGGCCCGCCGGGCCACCGCGGCCGTCGCGGAGCTGGTCGAGATGCTGGCCGACGACGCCGCCGCGGCGGCGACCAGCCGGCTGACCGTGGCCCGCGCGCTGGCCAGGGTCGGCGCGGGGCGTCCGCCGGGCGTGGCCGCCTGTGAGCGGGCCGAGGACGCGGCCTCGAACACGGCGGCTCCAGCCTCGGTGCTGGCCCGAGTACGCAGGCTGACCTGAGGAGAGAGACCGTGGTTGAACTCAAGACTCCCGGCGAGATCGAGGCGATGCGCGCCGCCGGGCGGGTCGTCGCCACGGCCCTGGCCGCGGTGCGCGAGCAGGCGGCGGTCGGCACGAAGCTCACCGAACTCGACGAGGTGGCCCGCGAGGTGCTGCGGTCGGCCGGCGCCAGTTCGCCGTTCCTCGGCTACCGGCCGCATTTCGCGCCGATCCCGTTCCCGGCGGTGATCTGCACCTCGGTCAACGACGCGGTGCTGCACGGCATCCCGACCGATTACCGGCTCGCGGACGGCGACCTGCTGAGCGTGGACTGCGGGGCGACGCTGGACGGTTGGACCGGGGACTCGGCGATCTCACTCATCGTCGGGCAGGAGCGGCCCGAGGACCGCCGGCTGATCGACACGGCGTACGCCGCGCTGGACGCCGGCATCGCCGCGGCCGTCGTCGGCGCGAAGATCGGGGACATCTCGGCCGCGATCGGCGCGGTGGGTCGCGCGGGAGGCTACGGCATCAACACGGACTTCGGCGGCCACGGCGTCGGCCACACCATGCACGAGGACCCGTCCGTGCCCAACGAGGGGCGCTCCGGACGCGGCCTGAAACTGCGGGCCGGCCTGGTCATCGCGATCGAGCCCTGGTTCCTCGGCGGCGGCAAGGACGAGTACGTGGCCGACGAGGACGGCTGGACCTTGCGCAGCGCCGACGGCAGCCGCACCGTGCACGTCGAGCACACGGTCGCGGTGACGGATCAGGGCCCGGTGATCCTCACCGCTCGCTAGTCAGCTTTTTGGATCCTCGGATCGGCTTCCTCAGCCGCGCGCTCACGGGCCCTGGCCGCCTCGCGGCGCCGTGGATTTTGCGAACGCAGGATCGTGACGACGATGGCGATGAATGCGATCGCCATGATCAGCGGCGGAATAAGGGACTCAAGATCCTTCACCACTGCTCGCGACACCTCCTCGTCCTGCCCTGTGCATCGGGTGCGGTACGCCCCGCCGTACTTCTACTGTGCCACCAAGGGATTCGCGGCTACGACCCGGGGCGCACCAGCGGGAAGAGGATGGTCTCGCGGATGTTCTTGCCGGTCAGCATCATGATGAGGCGGTCCATGCCCATGCCCATGCCGCCGGTGGGGGGCATGCCGTACTCCAGGGCGCGCAGGAAGTCCTCGTCCAGCTGCATCGCTTCCTCGTCGCCGCCGGCCGCCAGCAGCGACTGCGCGGTGAGCCGCTCGCGCTGGTCGATCGGGTCGATCAGCTCGGAGAACGCGGTCGCCCGCTCGGTGCCGAGGATCACCAGGTCCCACTTCTCGGCCACGCCCGGGTTGGCACGGTGCTTGCGGGCCAGCGGCGAGACCTCGGTCGGGTAGTCCATGACGAAGGTCGGGGCGACGATGTTCTCCTCGAGCAGCCGCTCGATCATCTCCAGCACGATCTGACCGTGGCCCCAGTTCTGCTCGTAGGGCACGTCCGCCTTGTCGGCCAGCTCGCGCAGCCGCTCCACGGAGGTCTCCGGGGTGATCTCCTCGCCGAGGCGCTCCGAGATGCCGCCGTAGACGGTGACCTCCTGCCAGGGCTCGGCCAGGTCGATCTCGTGCTCCACGCCGTGCGCGTCCAGGCCGCGGATGGTCGTGTGGCCGTTGACGGCCATCGCCGCGTTAAGGATCAGACGGCGCGTCAGCTCGGCCTGGGTGCGGTAATCGCCGTAGGCCTCGTAGCACTCGATGGTGGTGAACTCGGGGTTGTGCGTGGCGTCCGCGCCCTCGTTGCGGAAGAGCCTGCCGATCTCGAAGACCCGCTCCGCGCCGCCGACGATGAGCCGCTTGAGCGGCAGCTCGGTCGCGATCCGCAGGTAGAGGTCCATGTCGTAGGCGTTGATGTGGGTGCGGAACGGACGCGCGGTCGCGCCGCCGTGCACCGTCTGCAACACCGGGGTCTCCACCTCGATGTAGCCCTCGGCGTGCATCGTGTCGCGGATCGAGCGGATCATCGCCGAGCGGCTGCGCATCATCGAGCGCGCCTCGGCGTTCACGATCAGGTCCACGTACCGCTGCCGCACCCGCGCCTCCGGGTCGGACAGGCCCTTGTGCTTGTCGGGCAGCGGCCGCAGGCACTTGGAGGTGATCTGCCACGAGTCCACCAGGATCGACAGCTCGCCGCGCCGCGAGGTGATCACCTCGCCGGTGACCCCGACGTGGTCGCCGAGGTCGACGTCGGCCTTCCAGTCCGCCAGCGAGGCCTCGCCGACCCGGTCGAGCGAGACCATCAGCTGGATCTCCGCCTCGGCCTCGCGGACGGTGGCGAAGCACAGCTTGCCGCCGGTGCGCGAGAGCAGCACCCGCCCGGCGACGGAGACGGTGTCGCCGGTGGCGGTGTCCGGGTCGAGGCCCTGGTACTTCTCGCGCACCTCGGCGATCGTCCCGGTGCGCGGATAGCCGACCGGATACGGATCGGCGCCGCGCGCCTTGATCCGCTCCAGCTTCTCCCGCCGCACCCGCATCTGCTCGGGTTCCTCGGACTGGGGGCTGCTGGTGGTCGGCTCGTCGCTCATGGGCACAAGGATAAGGGGCCGTGGGAAACGGATTCGCCCGCCCGCGGCGCCGCGGCGGGCCCGGCCGCGGCGGTCAGGTGGTGCCGATGTTGCGCTCGTAGACCAGGCGCAGCCCGATCAGGGTGAGCCAGGGCTCGTGCGCGTCGATGACCTCGGCTTCTTCCAGTACCAGCGGGGCCAGGCCGCCGGTGGCCACGACGGTGACGTCGTTCGGGTCGTCGGCCAGCTCCTCGGCCATCCGATTGACCACGCCGTCGATCTGCCCGGCGAAGCCGTAGAGGATGCCGGCCTGCATGCACTCGACCGTGTTCTTGCCGATCACCGAGCGCGGCCGGGCCAGTTCGATCTTGCGCAGCTGCGCGCCGCGGGCGCCGAGCGCGTCCACCGAGATCTGGATGCCGGGGGCGATCGCGCCGCCGATCCACTCGCCGCGCGCGGAGATCGCGTCGAAGGAGGTCGCGGTGCCCAGGTCCACCACGATGCACGGCGAGCCGTAGAGGTGGACGGCGGCCAGCGCGTTGATGATCCGGTCGGTGCCGACCTCCTTGGGGTTGTCGACCAGCACCGGCATGCCGGTCTTCACGCCGGGCTCGACCACGAGCGAGGGGATGTCGCCGTAGTAGCGGCGGATCATGTCCCGCATCTCCTGGAGCACGGACGGCACGGTCGAGCACAGCGCTATCCCGTCCACTCCGCCGTCGCCGACCAGCGGGTGGTTGTGCATCAGGCCTTGGAACAGCACGGCGTGCTCGTCGGCGGTGCGCTGGGGATCGGTGGACACCCGCCAGTGCTCGACGATCTCGTCGCCCTCGAACAGGCCGAGCACCGTCTGGGAGTTACCGATGTCGATCGTGAGCAGCATGGCTGGGGCTCCGGTGGGGAAAGCGCCGGGAGGTTTCGGCAGGGTCTATTCAGCGTGGGTGGTGCGGCGGTGCGGTCGTTCAAGTGTTCGGCTGTGCGGTACCGCGGTCGGAGCCTAGGTGGTGCGGAAGTCGCAGCCGACGTCCAGGATCGGCGCGGAGTGGGTCAGTGCGCCGACGGAAAGATAGTCGACTCCGGTCTCGGCGGCGGCGCGGGCCCCGTCGAGGGTCAACCCGCCGCTCGCCTCCAGCCTGGTGCGGCCGTACGGCTCGTTGCGGCCGACCAGCAGCACCGCGGCGCGCATCCGCTCCGGGGTGAAGTTGTCCAGCAGCACCAACTGCGCCCCGGCGTCGACCACCGGCAGCAACTGGTCGAGCGTATCGACTTCAACCTCGATCGGCAGCTCCGGGTGACGCTTGCGGACCGCTTCGAAGGCCTCGACCACGCCTCCGGCCGCGACCACGTGGTTGTCCTTGACCATGGCCGCGTCCGAGAGCGACATCCGGTGGTTCACCCCGCCGCCGCAGCGCACCGCGTACTTCTCCAGTTTGCGCAGGCCGGGGGTGGTCTTGCGGGTGTCGCGGATCTTCGCGCCGGTGCCTTCGACCGCGTCGACCCAGCGGCGGGTCAGGGTCGCGATGCCGGAGAGGTGGCACAGCAGGTTGAGCGTGGTGCGTTCGGCGGTCAGCAGGTCGCGGACCCGGCCGGAGGCCGTGAAGAGAACCGTGCCGGCTTCGACGCGCGCGCCGTCCTGGACGTGGAACTCGATTTGCGTGGTGCCGCCGGAGAGCACGTCGAGCACCGCGGCGGCCACCGGGATGCCGGCCGCGACGCCGGGGGCGCGCACGGTGAAGTCGGCGACGGCCTGTGCGGTCTCGTCGACCGTGGCGACCGTGGTCACGTCCTCGCCGCCGTCCAGGTCTTCGTCGACGGCGTTGCGCACGACCCGCTCGACGTATTCGGGGTCGAGCCCCGCGTCGGCGAGCAGCTGCGCGATCTGAGCCGAGATCACCGAGCCTCCTTCTTGCCGGATTCAAAATCGGCACTCTGATACACCGGAACGCGTGTGATCTGTACGCCCTCCGCCGTCGCCTGCGCGATCTGACGAACGCGCCAGTGTTCGTCGTCGGTCGCGGGGAAATCCTCCCGCCAGTGCGAGCCGCGCGTCTCCTCCCGCAGCGCGGCGGCCTCGGCCAGCACCGTGGCCACCTGCTGGAGGTTGGTCGCCTCCCAGGCCTCGGCGCGCGGATCGTCCTCGGGCCGGTCCAGCAGGGCGCGCAGGTCCGCGGCGGTGCGCGCCAGCGAGTCCGCGCTGCGCAGCACTCCGGCGCCGGCGCTCATCGCCTGCTGCGTCGCGAGCCGCGCCGAGGGGTCGAGCAGCACCTGCGGGCGCTGGTCCGCCACCGGTTCGCCGGGTGGCTCGTCGCCGTCGGGGCCGAAGGCGCGCGCCAGGTCCCGGCCGATCCGGTCGGCGAAGACCAGGCCTTCGAGCAGCGAGTTGGAGGCCAGCCGGTTCGCGCCGTGCACTCCGGTGCAGGCGGTCTCGCCGCAGGCGTAGAGGCCCCGGATCGAGGTGCGGCCCCAGTGGTCGGTCAGCACGCCGCCGGAGGCGTAGTGCTCGGCCGGGGCGACCGGGATCAGGTCCCTGACCGGGTCGATGCCGAGCTGGTGCAGCGACTCCCAGATGGTGGGGAAGCGGCCGCGCCACTTGTCCTCGCCGAAGTGCCGGGTGTCCAGCCAGAGGTGGTCGAGGCCCTGCTCGTTGGCCCGCCGCATGATCGCCTTGGCGACGATGTCGCGCGGCGCGAGGTCGGCCAGTTCGTGCAGCCCGGTCATGAACCGCTCGCCCTTCGCGTCCACGAGGAACGCGCCCTCGCCGCGCACCGCCTCGGAGATGAGCTGCTGCTGGCCGCGCGCCCCGTCGCCGAGCCAGAGCACGGTCGGGTGGAACTGCACGAATTCAAGGTCCGCGACCTTCGCCCCGGCGCGCAGCGCGAGCGCCACGCCGTCTCCGGTGGCCACCGACGGGTTGGTGGTGGCCGTGAAGACCTGCCCGAGTCCGCCGGTGGCGAGCACGATAGCGCGGGCGTGTACCGCACCGACGCCGTCGCGCGCGCCTTCGCCGAGCACGTGGAGGGTGAGCCCGGCGGCGCGGCCGTCGGCATCGGTGAGCAGGTCGAGCACGAGGGCGTGGTCGATGACCTCGATCTCGTCGACCAGCTGGTCGAGGCGGGCCAGCAGCGCGCGGGAGACTTCGGCGCCGGTCGCGTCTCCGCCGGCGTGGATGATCCGGTCGGCATGGTGGCCGCCCTCGCGGCCGAGCGCAATGCTGCCGTCGGAGCGGCGGTCGAACTCGGCGCCGCGGTTGATCAGCAGGTTGCGTACCGCCGCCGGTCCCTCGGTGACCAGGATGCGCACCGTCTCCGGATCACAGAGCCCTGCGCCGGCGGTGAGGGTGTCGGCCAGGTGCGCCTCGGGAGTATCGCCGATGCCGAGCGCGGCGGCTATCCCGCCCTGCGCCCAGCGGGTCGAGCCGTCGGCGGGCTGCGCCTTGGTCACCAGCAGCACCGAGCCGGCATGCCTGGCGGCCAGCGCGGCGGTGAGGCCGGCGATACCGGAGCCGACGACCACGGTGTCGGCGTAGGCGGTCCAGCCGGGCGCGGGCGCCAGCAGCCTCGATATGCGGGTCATGTCGCCTCACCGGTGATGGTCAGCGGGACGTTGTCGATGAGCCGGGTCGTGCCGACCCGCGCGGCGAGCGCGAGGATCGCGTTGCCGGTGTAGTCCTCGCGCAGATCCTGAAAGTTTCCCGGGTCGACCAGCGCGAGGTAGTCGAGCGCGAGCGGCGGTTCGGCGCGGGCGGCCTCGTCGATCACGGCGTGGGCCGCTTCGAGCACGGCGGGCACGGTCGGCCGGGTCGCGCCCTCGGCCAGCGCTCGGCTCAGCGCGAGCGCGGTCTCCCGCTCGGGGGCGGAGAGGTAGCGGTTGCGGCTGGAGAGCGCCAGGCCGTCCGGTTCGCGCACGGTCCGCACGCCGACGATCTCGACCGGCAGGTTGAAGTCCAGCGCCATCCTCCGGATCAGGGCGAGCTGCTGGGCGTCCTTCTGGCCGAAGAAGGCGACGTCCGGTCCGGTCAGATTCAGCAGCTTGTTGACGACGGTGAGCACTCCGGCGAAGTGCCCGGGCCGGAAGGCGCCCTCCAGCACCTCGCCCATCGGGCCCGGATCGACCATCACCATCGGGGTGCCGCCGGGATAGACCTCCTCGACGGAGGGCGCGAAGACCACGTCGACGTCCGCGGCCTCACACAGCTTCAGATCCTCGGCGAGGGTGCGCGGGTAGCGCGAGAAGTCCTCGGTCGGGCCGAACTGCAGCGGATTGACGAAGATGGTCACGATGACGGTCTTGGCCGCCTGCCTGGCCGCCTGGATCAGGGCGAGGTGCCCGTCGTGCAAGGCGCCCATCGTCATCACGACGGCGGTGTCGCCGAAGCGCCCGGCGCGGGCCGCCTCGAGGTCGGCGCGGGTGTGCACCACCCTGGTCACTGGCCCTCTCCCTTCGAACGCGATTCGCTCAGCACGCCGAGCAGCGGCTCGGCCTGCTCGGCGGTGAGCATTCCGGCAGCTAGGGCCCGGTCGGCGGTCAGCCGCGCCATCGCCAGGTACGCGGCGCGCACCGGGCCGTGTGGGGTGACCCGGTCCAGTTCTTCCAGGTGCGCGGCGACCGTGCCGGCGTCGCCGCGAGCGACCGGTCCGGTCAGCGCGGCGTCGCCGGAGCGCAGCGCGTTGTCCAGCGCGGCGGACAGCAGCGGCGCGAGCATGTGGTTGGGCTGGTTGACCCCGCTGGCGCGCAGCAGGTCGGCGGCCTGCGCGACGAGGGTGACCAGGTAGTTCGCGCCGGAGGCGAGGGCCGCGTGGTAGAGCGGGCGGCTCTCCTCGGCGATCCACTCCGGCTCCCCGCCCATCTCCACCACGAGCGTCTCGGCCATCGGGCGGAACTGCGCGGGTGCGGTGACCCCGAACGAGCAGCCGCTCAGCCGGGCCAGGTCCACGTCGGTGCCGGTGAACGTCATGACCGGATGCAGCGCGAGCGGCAGCGCCCCGGCCTTGCGTACCGGATCGAGCACCCCGATGCCGTAGCGGCCGGAGGTGTGCACGACGACCTTGCCGGGTTGGATCGCGCCGGTCGCGACCAGTCCCGCGGCGAGTTGCCCGAGGGCGTCGTCGGGCACGGTGAGCAGCAGCAGTTCGGCCTGCGTCGCCACTTCCTGCGCGGGCAGCAGCGGAACGCCGGGCAACAGATCGGCGGCCCGGCGCTGGGAGCGTTCGGAGACCCCGGACGCCGCGACCACGCTGTGCCCGGCGCGGGCCAGGGCGGCGCCGAGTACCGGGCCGACCCTTCCCGCGCCCACGATGCCGACCGTGAAGCGGCCGGGGCGGGACGTCGTGGCAGCGTCCGGTGGCTGCGTTGGCGAGCCGTCCACGCCCTCACTCCTCGTCTTGCGTTCCAGTCCCTCAGGTACCGGACGTTGGCACAAGCGTACGCGCCTGCGGCGACACACGCTGTCGGCGATCTGCCGCCGGCCGCCGACGGCACTCCCGGACCCGGCGACGATGCAGGACAATGGTGATCATGTCGGGTGAGGAAGGCCGGTACGCCGCCGCCCTGGTCAACCGGGCACGCGACCGGATCAACCGGAGTGCGCAGTGGCCGCTCGGCCCGGCCCTGCGCGCGTACCGGCTGCACGGTCTCGAGCACTGGCTGATCCGCGAACGAGACGCCTTCGTGCAGACCGCGAAGGCGGCGCTGGCCGCGGCGATCGCCTGGGAGCTGGCCGCGGAGCTGCTGCGGGTGCGCGATCCGGTGCTCGCGTCGGTCGCCGCGCTGGTCGTGGTGCAGGTGACGCTCTATCAGTCGGTGCGCCGGGCGATCCAATACAGTGCCGGGATCGTGGCCGGTATGGTCGGCGCGCTGGCCATCGGACGCTATCTCGGCGTCAACATGCTGACAATGTCGCTGATCGTCGTCTTCGGCCTCGTGCTCGGCCGCACGCTGCAGCTGGGCACGCAGGTGACCCAGGTCGCGGTGACGGGGCTGCTGGTGCTGGCCTTCGGCAGCAGCTACGGCATGGTCAGGGTGCTCGACAGCGTGATCGGCGCGGCGATCGGCGTGCTGGTCAACACCGTGGTCGCGCCGCCGGCCTTCGCCAGGACCGCGGCCAAGGAGCTGGCGGATCTGGCCGACGACCTGGCCGCCCTGTGTGGCGCGGTGGCCAAGCGGTTGCGCGACGACTGGGATCACGACCAGGCGCGCAGCTGGCTCAGCCGCAGCCGGGAGCTGGCCGCGTCGGCACGGGCGGCGCGCAAGATCGCCGAGCAGGCGGAGGAGTCGCTCAAGTACCACCCGCGCAAGTCGGTACACCTCGACGACGTGCACCGAGTGGACGAGGCAGCGATCGCGCTCGACCACGTCGCCACGCAGCTCAACAGCCTGATGCGCGGCCTTTCGGACCTGACCGCTGACTTCGCCGCCATCCCGGCCACCCACCGGTCGATCCCGCCCGAGCTCGCGCAACTGCTCGACGACTCGGCAAAGGCGCTGAACGCGTTCGGCCGCCTACAACTGCCGGACAAAGCCAGCCCCCGCGTGTACGAGGAACTGAGCCGGCTGATCAAGTCCTCGAAGCCGCACGCGCGCGAGGCCGCCCAAGCGATGCACCCGGACGATGACGCACCGACGATGCTGTGGTCGATCCACGGTGCGCTGCTCGACGATTCGCGGCGGATGCTGCGTGAACTCGACCCGGACGACGGTCCGCACCGCGAGGGCATCCCGGCACATCTGCGCGCCTATTCGTCACATCCGTCGCGCCAGCCGGCGTAACGCACCCTTCGACGCGTCACGTGCCGGAAGGTGCGTTACGCCCCGGGGCGCTCCTAGTGCCCAGGACGAACCAGCCCAGTCTCATACGCGAGCACTACCGCCTGAACCCGGTCACGCAGGTCCAGTTTCATCAGGATCCTGCCAACGTGTGTCTTGACCGTCGCCTCGGACAGCACCAGCCTGGCCGCTATCTCCGAGTTGGACAGGCCCTGCGCGACCAGTCCGAGCACTTCCCGTTCGCGCTCGGTGAGAACGGAAAGCGTCGGCGGCGCAGGCGTGCTGGTGGAAGGCAGCATCGGGGCGAAGCGGTCGAGCAGCCGCCGGGTCGTCGACGGCGCGACCACGGCGTCGCCGCTGTGCACT
>NZ_DASRGV010000101.1:0-7434 GCF_035650855.1 Actinocrinis sp.
GGCGACCGCACAGTGGGCCCGCAACCTCGAGGTCGGCGAGCGCAACGGCTGGCGCAACTCGCAGGCGAGCGTCCTCGCGCCGACCGGCACGATCGGCCTGATGATGGACTGCGACACGACCGGCGTCGAGCCCGACCTGGCACTGGTCAAGTTCAAGAAGCTGGTCGGCGGCGGCTCGATGCAGATCGTGAACAACACGGTCCCGCGCGCGCTGCGCAAGCTCGGCTACCACGAGGAGCAGGTCGAGGCGATCGTCGAATACATCGCCGAGCACGGCCACGTGGTCGACGCCCCCGGCCTCAAGCAGGCGCATTACGAGGTCTTCGACTGCGCGATGGGCGAGCGTTCGATCGCGCCGATGGGCCACGTCAAGATGATGGCGGCGATCCAGCCGCACCTTTCCGGCGCGATCAGCAAGACCGTGAACATGCCGGAGTCGGCCACCGTGGAGGAGATCGAGGAGATCTACTTCCAGGGCTGGAAGCTCGGCCTCAAGGCGCTGGCGATCTACCGCAACAACTGCAAGGTCGGCCAGCCGCTGCAGGACGCCAAGGGCGCGAAGCGCGCCGCGGCGGCCGCGGCCTCCGCCGCCCAGCAGGCGGCCCCCGCCCCGGCGCACAGCGCTGACGCGACCGACACGGAGCACCGCCCGGTCCGCCGCCGCCTGCCGAAGAACCGCCCGGGCCGCACCACCTCGTTCGCGGTGGGCGGAGCCGAGGGCTACATGATCGCCAACTCCTACCCGGACGACGGCCTGGGCGAGCTGTTCCTGAAGATGTCCAAGCAGGGCTCGACGCTGGCCGGCATGATGGACGCCTTCTCCATCGCCATCTCGGTGGGCCTGCAGTACGGCGTGCCGCTGGAGACCTACGTCTCGAAGTTCACCAACATGCGCTTCGAGCCGGCCGGCCTCACCGACGACCCGGACGTGCGGATGGCGCAGTCGATCCTGGACTACATCTTCCGCCGCCTGGCCCTGGACTACCTGCCCTTCGACGTGCGCGCCGACTACGGCATCTACTCGGCCACCGAGCGCCAGCGCCAGGTGGAGACCGGCTCCTACCTGCCGGACGAGGACGCCGACCTCACCGAGATCGCCCAGTCCGCGCCGATAGAGGAGCGCGCCCCGAAGTCGGCCGAGGCCAAGCCCGCCCCGGCCAAGGACCACGACTCCGCGGCGCAGGCCGAGGCCAGCGCCCGCCGCGCCCCCTCCGGCGCCGGCTCCTCGGTCGAGGTGCTTGAGGCCAAGCTCGGCCACGCCGCCGACGCCCCGCTGTGCCTCAACTGCGGCACCAAGATGCGCCCGGCCGGCAGCTGCTACGCCTGCGAGGGCTGCGGCTCCACCAGCGGCTGCAGCTGACGGCCCAGGCGGCGGCCGCGCTAGGCCGCCACCGACGCCGCTGAACTCGGGTACGGGTATGGCCCGAGTGTGAAGTCCCGTGGACGGGGGAATCGGTGACACGCCGATTCCCCCGTCGCGTTTGCGGAGGTGAGCGATGGCCGGTGGGTTCCGGATCAAGCGCGTGCATGACGACCCCTCGCCGCAGGACGGCGAGCGCGTGCTCGTCGACCGACTGTGGCCGCGCGGTGTCAGCAAGGAGCGGGCCGCGCTCGACGAGTGGGCGAAGGACGCCGCGCCCTCCAACGAGCTGCGCAAATGGTTCCACGAGGCGCCGGACGAGCGCCGCGAGGAGTTCGCCGATCGGTACACGGCCGAACTCGACGGGCCGGATCAGAGCAAGAAACTGGACGAGCTACGCGCTCGGGCGGCAAAGCACACCGTCACATTGCTGACCGCCACGAAGGACGTCGAACACAGCCACGTGCCCGTGCTGCTTAAGCAGCTCAAGCGCAAGTAACGCACCCTTCGTCGCGGTTACCTCAGCGCTCTGCGTCCTTTGGCTGGATGTGCGCCGCGATCATGCGCAGCGCCTCCGCCAAATCGTGCCCTGACGGTGCCGTTTCCGGGTCGATGGCGTACTGGGCCATCACGCCGATCAGAATCGCGTGGTACAGCTTGCCGATCTGCATCCTCGCCTTCTCGTCGGACGAGGGGTCGGCCCCCGGGAACAACTGGGACAGGCCCAGGTGCGCCTCCGGCTGGATCCGCGCGAAGAACGCGCGCAGTTCCGGGTTCCGATCGAACTCGACGATGAGCTCCAGCTGAGCGCGCCACAGCGGCTTGTTGCTCTCGAACGAGGCCACCATGTGCGTCCACAGGGTCTCGATCCGGTCCAGCACGCTGGCCTTCGGGTCCACCGCGGCCAAGGCCTCCTCGAAGCCCTCGCTCCACTCGCCTACGGCCTCGTAGACCGCCTGGTTCATCAGCGCCTCTTTGGAGCCGAAGTGGTAGCCGATGGCCGCCAGGCTCACCCCGGAGGCCGCCGCGATGTCGCGGGCGGTGGTGGCCCGGTACCCCTTCTCGAGCAGACAGCGCTTCGCGCCCTCGAGCAGATCCTCGCGATTTCCCATGTCCCGAGCATACTCCGGCCTTGGACGAGCGTCTTGCACAGTTGTACTAGACAGACGTATTAGACGCTTGTACAGTTCCCGGCATGACGACTACGCCGAGCGGCCCGCGGGCCGGACGCAGGGAATGGATCGGGCTCGGGGTGCTGCTGCTGCCGCTCCTGCTGGTCTCGATGGACGTCTCCGTCCTCTACTTCGCCGTCCCGTTCATCAGCCGGGACCTGGAACCGAGCAGCACCCAGCAGCTGTGGATCTTCGACGTGTACGGGTTCGTGCTGGCAGGGCTGCTGATCACCATGGGCTCGCTGGGCGACCGGATCGGCCGGCGCCGGCTGCTGCTCATCGGCGCGGCCTCGTTCAGCCTGGCCTCGCTCGGCGCCGCCTACTCGCACTCCGCCGGACAGCTCATCGCGACACGCGCGGTACTCGGCGTGGCCGGCGCGACCCTGATGCCCTCGACGCTCGCGCTGATCCGCAACATGTTCCACGACGAGAAGCAGCGCCGCACCGCCATCGCGATCTGGACCGGCGCAACCACCGGCGGAATCGCACTCGGCCCGGTGCTCAGCGGCTTCCTGCTCGGCCACTTCTGGTGGGGCTCGGTCTTCCTGATCAACGTCCCGTTCATGCTCATGCTGCTGACGCTCGCCCCGGCGCTGGTGCCCGAGTTCCGCGCGCCGCGGGCCGGCCGGTTCGACCTGCTCGGCTCGCTGCTCTCCCTCGGCGCGGTGCTGCCGGTGATCTACGGCATCAAGGAGATCGCGGCCAACGGAGTGTCCGCCGAGCGCTCGGCCTACATCGCGGCCGGGATCGTCGTCGGCGGCCTCTTCCTGCTACGCCAGGTGCGCAGTGATCACCCGATGATCGACCTGAAGCTGTTTCGCAGCCGAGGCTTCACCGGCTCGGTGCTGATGAACGCCATCGCGATGTTCGCCATCGTCGGCTTCGCCATCTTCACCACGCAGTACCTGCAATCCGTGATGGGCATGAGCCCGATGACCGCCGCGCTCTGGTCGCTCGTCCCTTCGCTCGGTATAGGTGCCATAGCCCCGCTCACGGGCGCCCTCGTGCAGCACTTCGACAGGGCGTACATCGCGGGAGCCGGATTCCTGCTCGGCTGCGCCGGATTCTGCATGCTCACTCAGCTCCACGCGCAGTCCCACATCTGGGTCGTACTGGTCGGCGCGGGCATCTACGCCAGCGGGCTCGTCATGGTCATGACGATCGGCGGCGAGCTGATCATGGGTGCGGTACCGCCCGAGCGGGCCGGGGCAGCGGCGGCTGTGGTCGAGACGGGCACTGAGTTCGGCGGTGCGTTGGGCATGGCAGTGCTTGGAAGCATCGGCGCCGCGATTTACCGATCGGACCTAGCGTCTAAGGCTCCGCACGGACTGCCGTCAGGAGTCCTGAGCACCGCACGCGACACGCTCGGCGGTGCGGTAACCGTGTCCCACCAACTGCCCGGCCACACTGGCGGTTCGCTGCTTACCGCAGCGCGGGATGCGTTCGCACACGGGATGAACGTGGCGGCAATCGGTGCGGCGGTGCTGATGCTGGCGGCGGCCGCGATGACCGTGACGTTCCTGCGCGGACTGCGCATCGAAACCGCACAATCGCAGGAGAATGAGGCGGAAAGCCCGGAGCTGATCGGATCCGCATTCTGATTCGGTGCACGAGAGAACCGGCCCTCCGGCAAGCGAATAACTTTGATATACCTCGCATTCGGCGGCCACGGAACGTGTTCCCGTGGCCGCCGAATCGTCTTCGGTCCGGCTTTCGTTATTAGCCGGTGACCATACGAACGCCAGCTCTCGGTAACGTCAGCGTGTGAGTGAGACACCCGAGAGCGCGTCCGGAGCGATCGACCGGGCCGCGGACTACATTCAGGGTCACGGGGGACCCTTCGATCTAGACCGCTTTTCCGCGCTGTTGGCCGCGACGAACCGGAAATCTGAGCAAACCGGCATTCCGGCAGCGCCGGAGCCGCCGCAGAATATCGACGGCGGCTGGCCGGCGGCGTGGTCCGAAGGCGCCTCCAGTCTCGACGCCACGTGCCACATGCTCGACCTGCTCTCCGACTTCAGCTCGCCGCCGCCCGCCGTCGACATTCCGGCGGCGCTCGCCTTTCTCACTTCGACGCAACTGGACGACGGGACGTGGCGGGAAGGACCAAGCCACCGCACCCCCGACGCACTCATGCCGGGCTCGGCCGCCGCCCGCGTGTACCTCACCGGGAACTGTGCGCGCACGCTCATCGCCTACTCCGGCCCGCAGCGCGCGATCGAGCAGGCCGCCCAGGCGCTCGAATGGTCGCTCGACCCGCACGGCCGGCTGCCCGGCCCCCTCGTCGCACACTGGCTCGGCGCACGGGTACTGCGGGTCGCCGGTCGCGACCTGGCCGCACGGCGGCTGTTGGATGTGGTCGGCCGAAGCTTCGACGGGCTTACCGCTGCTGATCTGGTCCAGTTCGGTTCGAACACGCCGCGCGGCGATCGCTGGACGCGGCGCATCGTCGCTCGCCTCATAGCGCTTCAGGCATCTGACGGTTCATGGCCGGGAGACGATGGCGAACCGTCCGTCGCCGTGTCGATTACCGCGTGCCGTGTGCTCCTAAGGGCTTAGGCATAGCCCAGAGGTAAGGGCACGGCCCGCGTGCGCGGAGCCGTGCCCTTACGTCGTCGGTATTCGATAGCTAGCGGTCAGTCGGATGGAGCGTCAGGTCAGGATGAGGCTGCGGTCAGCGTTACCTGCGTCGTCGAGGTCTGGCCGTTTCGCACGTAGGTGAGCGTCACGGGCGTCCCGGGCTTGTAGGAGCGAATCGCGGCCACGAGCGAGTCGGCGCTGTTGACCTGCTGATCGTCGACCTTGGTGACCACGTCGCCGACCTTGATCCCGGCCTTGTCCGCGGCGCCGCCGGAGGTCACCGACTTCACCACGGCGCCGGCCTGGGTCGCCGTCTGGCCCGGGTCGGTGACGCTGACGCCGAGCAGCGAGTGCGTCGCCTTGCCGTTCGTGATCAGCTCGTTGGCGATCCACTTGGCCTGGTTGACCGGTATCGCGAAGCCGAGGCCGATCGAGCCGCTCTGCGAGGAGCCGCCGAGGCCGCCGGAGCTCGCGGTGGCGATCGCCGAGTTGATCCCGATGACGTCGCCGTTCAGGTTCACCAGCGGTCCGCCGGAGTTGCCCGGGTTGATCGAGGCGTCGGTCTGGATCGCGTCGAGCACCGAGTTGGTCGAGCTCTGCGAACTGGTGTCGCTGGACGGCAGCACCGGGCGGTTCAGCGCCGAGATGATGCCGGTGGTCACGGTGTTGGACAGACCCAGCGGAGCGCCGATCGCGACGACGTTCTGGCCGACCGCGAGGCTCGAGGAGTCGCCGAGGGTGGCCGCGGTCAGTCCGCTGACCCCGCTCGCCTGGATGACCGCGAGGTCGCTGGCCTCGTCCCGGCCGACGATCTTCGCCGGGGTGATCTTTCCGCTGCCGAAGGTCACCGTCATGCTGTCGCCCGAGGTGGCGGCGGCCGCGACGACGTGGTTGTTGGTCAGGATCTCGCCGTTGGAGGAGATGATGATCCCGCTGCCCTCGTCGCCGGTGCCGTCCGAGGCGGTCACCGAGATCGTCACGACGGACGGCAGGATCTTGGCGGCGGCGGCGGTCACCTGGTTGGCGTTGGCCGAGCCGGTGTTGAGGCCGCTCGAGGTGGTGTTGTTGGTGGAACCCGCCAGGGACGAGGTCGTGGTCGTGTTGTTCCCGGTGACCGCGTAGGTGATTCCGGCGCCGAGGCCGCCGCCGATCAGGCCGGCGAGTACCGCGGTGACCAGGGCCAGCTTCGCTACCGGGCGCTTACGCTCCGGGCCGCCGTTCGCGGACTCCGGCGAGCCGTACGGCGGCAGGCCGGTCGGGGCGGGCATCGCCCAGTTCGGCTGCGGGGGAGCGCCGGCGCCGGTCGGAGCGCTCGCGCCGCCCCAGCCCTGATGCTGCGGCTGAGGCTGCGGCTGCTGAGGCGCGCCCCAGACCGGTGCGGCCGGCAGCGGCGCGGGTCCGGCGGGCGATCCGAGCGGCTGGTTGATCACCTGAGTCGGCTGCTCCCGGCCAGCCTCGGACGCCGGTATCGGCGCGGAGGCCTGCGGCGGGTTCTGCGGCGCCTGACTCGGCGCGGGCTCCACAGGCCGCGTGGGCTCGGGAACGGCTGACTCGGCCTGCTGCGCATAGGGCGACGGCGACTCGTACTGGGGGCGTGACTCGGAAGTCCCAGTGGTCGCGTCGGAGGGTGCTGCGGGCGCCGGCGGCTCGTATCCGGTCGCTGAGCCGGTGGAGTCGTCCGCCGGGTGGGTCGCGCGGTTGTCAGGCGTCTCGGTCATGGCTCTAACTTTCTTCCCTCAGTCTGAGATGCGGCTGAGACGGCGTGCAGAACTGGTTATGGAGTTGAGACTAGTTAGTCTCAGGTGCGCCCGGCCCGCCGTGTGAGCCGCTTGGAGCGGCCGCCGGCGGCAGCGCGGTGATGGTCGGGGCGTCGAGCGACGGATCGGCGCCTTCACCCGGCAGCCAGACGCCGAGCAGCGCGCCGCCGCCGGGCGCGCGCGCCGCGGCGACTCGCCCGCCGTGGTTTTCGGCTACCTGACGGACAATCGCGAGGCCGAGTCCGGATCCGGGCATGGTGCGTGCTTCGGGGGAGCGGTAGAAACGCTCGAAGACGTGAGCGAGGTCTTCCTCTGCGATGCCAGGGCCCTCGTCGGCGACCTGGAGCGCGCCTTCACGCAGGCTGACGGTTACCGTGCCGTCGGGCGGTGACCACTTCGCTGCGTTATCCAATAGGTTCGTTACCGCGCGCTCCAGCGCCGCGGGATCGCCTTCTAGGTACCACGGGTTCAGGTGCACGTCGTATGTAAGCGACGGAGCGCGGCGCTTAACGCGTTCGACGGCGTGTTCAACAACCTCGGCGAAGTCGATCTGCTCGATCGCATG